>NZ_JAZFNF010000008.1:0-471074 GCF_050586165.1 Rhodococcus sp. 24CO
GGATACCCCATACAACTGCTCCCCGGGAGTCGAAACTGAATTCCTCAGTCCAACTTCCGGGGAGCGGTTCAATCGGCGGGGCATTCGCGTTTTCTCTACCCTGGTTTTGTCTACGCTGAACGGCTGGATGCTCGTACGGCAGATGCAGTCCGCACCCGTACGCCCGAAATGAAGGTGGCCAGGAATGACTGATCAGAACGATCCGCGTAAGTCGGACCAGCCGACCGAGCATTTCGAGATTCCCGAGCAGTACCAGAACACACAGCAGTACCAGAACACACAGCAGTACCAGAACCCACAGCAGGACCAGAACCCACAGCAGTACCAGAACCAGGGGCAACAGCAGTATCCCTACGGAGGGCCGGATCAGAACACCGAGTATCTGGGTCAGTCGGGTCAGCCGAACCAGCAGGGTCAGCCGAACCCGACGCAGGCGTTTCCGCCCTACAATCCGCAGTTCGATCCGCAGGCCCCGCCGCCCGGCGCGACCCAGGCGTACCCGACATACAACGCGCAGCAGTATGGGCAGACAGAGCAATATCGGCAGACACAGCAGTATCCGGTTGCGGGTGGAAGCGGCGGCGGAGTGCCTCCCGAACAGCCATTTTCGGACAGTGGGTCGCCGGATGGCGGGAAGCGACGCAAGCTCGGGACGTGGATCGCGGCCGGCGTTGTCGGCATCCTGGTCGCCGTCGTCGCGATAATCGGGATTTCGTTGTTCGGTTCCTCGGGTGACTCGGGAACTCAGACGGCATTTGTTCCGCCCACCAGCACGGTGGCGCCGACGACGCCCAAACCCACGACTACCGCACCGGCGCCGTCACCCACGTCTTCACCGCTCGAGAACTTGCCTGGTGGACTCGGTGATGTCATCGGCCAAGCCGGCGGAGCTGTCGGCACAGTGGTGTCCAACGACGGCGGAACCCTGGTCATCAACTCGATCGGTGGATCTCAGACCACCATTCTCACCACACCTGAGACGACGTTGATCGCGTTCAACCGATCATCCGTCGCCGACCTGCAACCGGGTGACAACATCGTTGTCGACGGCAGCCCGGTGGAGAACGGCACGATGACCGCAAAGACCATTCTCGATACTTCTTTGCCGTCGTTCGGCAACTGAGCCGGCGTGTTGTCGCGCTTATGGGACTTGGATCGAGGGGTTTCGCCGCTCGGAAGGTAACGCCTCCACACCGATCAGGTGACAGTTCTCGGGGTGTTGCGGGAGGTTGTCGTCGGAAGTCGCTAGGCTGGCTGTGATGACTGGAATGTGGTTCGGACTCGCATTAGTGGCACTCGCAGGCGCGGGTGCGCTTCTGTACGTCGATAGAACAAGACGTGATCAATCCGGCCGCGTACGTCAGATTTGGGCAAAAGCGCAGGGCTACACGTACACCGCTGCCGACGATCAGCTTGCCGGCGAGTGGCACCGCGCAGCGATGGCCAAGCAGGATTACCTGACCGCAACCGATGTTGTGCGTGGCACCAGACGAGGTGAGCAGTTTGTGCTCTTCGACCTCGAGGAAACAGCAACCATCGTGGCGGTTCGACGCGAAATCGGGTCTGACGTCGACATTGATCTACGGCTCAAATCGACGGCACCGCCCAAGGACGGCGACCTCAACCTGCTGGGCGCAATCGGCCCACGCGTCGTATTTGCCACCGACCTCGAAATTGCTCGCCGGGTCTGTGACCAGCGCATGGTCGCCTTCACCGAATCAGTACCCCCGGCAATCAGCATGCTGTGGAGCGAAGGTCCCTGGACCCTCGGCTCCCTTCCGGTCTCGAGCACCGGACGCGATTGGGATGCTGCCATCGAAGCTGTCGCGCGGTTGTCCGGCATCCTGCACGTACTCCCTCCCGTCACGGATCCGCGTGAACTCGAAGTCGATCACGACCCGACCCGGCCCCGCCCCCGCAGCGACAAATCCGATGCACCGCTGAACCGCGAAGCGCCGCAGGCCGTTCGTAGTGCACCGCAGGCACCGCCGGTCGTTCGTGGCGCACCGCAGGCACCACGCCGAGAGGCTCCGGAGTCGCAGCGTCGCGAGGAGTCGGATGTGCCCCGTCGAACCGCCCCGGAATTGCCCCGCCGCGAGTTTCCCGCCCCGTCGACCACGCCGAAACCCAACCCCGGCACACAGCGCTCGGGAACCGTACGCCCTGTCGATTGAGCCGCGTGTAAGCCCACCTTTCGAGGCCTGACGCACTAGCGTGGCCGGTATGTCGTCATCGAACTCGGATCGCCCTGCGCGTCCTGTAGCCCTGGTCACCGGCCCCACCTCAGGTCTGGGTGCCGGGTTTGCCAAGAAATATGCGTCGATAGGCTACGACCTGGTGCTTGTCGCACGGGACGAAGTGAGACTGCGTGATCTTGCCTCCGAACTGTCCGCGATGTTCGATACCGAATCCGAAATTCTGGTGTCCGACCTCGCCACGGAACCCGGCCGTGACGCGGTCGCCGAACGATTGGCTCGCGGCGTCGACGTTCTGGTCAACAATGCCGGGTTCGGTACGTCCGGTGAATTCTGGACCGCTGATCCGGCACTTCTGCAAGCTCAACTCGATGTCAATGTCACCGCGGTGATGCGACTGACCCGTGCGGCGTTGCCCAGCATGATCGCGTCGGCGAACGGAACCATCGTCAACGTCGCAAGTGTGGCCGGATTGCTGTCCGGGCGCGGTTCGACGTATTCGGCCAGCAAGGCGTACGTGATCTCGTTCACCGAAGGATTGTCCGGCGGCCTGGCCGGAACCGGCGTTCGGGTTCAAGCGCTGTGCCCGGGGTTCATCCGCACCGAGTTTCACGAGCGAGCCGGAATCGAGATGTCGTCGATCCCGAAGCCGATGTGGTTGAGCGTCGATCAGGTGGTCACGACGTCGATGAAGGACCTCGGCGACAACAAGGTCATCAGCATTCCCGGGATTCAGTACAAGATCCTCACCACTGCCGGACGTCTGGTACCGAAGGGCTTGGTTCGTAAGATGACCAACCTTGTCGGACGTGGGCGGGGTAGGACGTAAATACGGGTGGGACGTAGTGCACCTCGCACGGAGATTATTGCCTCGGCGCTGTGGTCGGTAGGCTGAGCACTCATGAGCGATCGTGAGGATTTGGCTGCGCTGGTGCGCGAACTGGCTGTTGTGCACGGAAAGGTGACGTTGTCTTCGGGCAAGGAAGCCGACTACTACGTGGATCTTCGCCGCGCGACGCTTCACCACAAGGCAGGACCATTGATCGGTTCGCTGCTTCGTGAACTTGTTGCAGACTGGGATTTCGACGCCGTGGGCGGATTGACGATGGGCGCAGACCCGGTAGCGATGGCAGTGATGCACGCCCCCGGCCGTCCGATCGACGCGTTTGTCGTCCGCAAGGCTGCCAAGGCTCACGGAATGCAGCGTCAGATCGAGGGCCCCGATGTGGTTGGCAAGCGTGTTCTGGTTGTCGAGGACACCACGACCACGGGTAACTCTCCGCTCACCGCGGTGAAGGCACTTCGTGAAGCGGGCGCCATCGTGGTCGGTGTGGCAACCGTGGTGGATCGCGCGACCGGCGCCGACGCCGTCATCGGTGCAGAGGGCGTGGAATACCGCTCGCTGCTGGGCCTGGACGATCTCAATTTGAGCTAGCGCCCCCGTGCGCCTTTCTGGTAGTTCGCGCAACCGGAAAGGCTCACAGGGCCGAAGGCCTTGCCGACGTGATCATCGATCGCAGTTCGGCCAACCCCACGGTCAGGCGTTCGATCTGCTCGGGTTCGAGGTCTGCAAAATGCGGAATCAGGGCATCGGCGATGGCATGCCGGCCGTCGGCTAGGGTCTTTCGTCCCACATCGGTCATCGTGACCAGTACAGCGCGGGCGTCGTCCGGATCTGGACGACGCTCGACCAAACCGCGTTCACCGAGCGTGCGCATCACAGCGGTTGCCGATGGTTGTGAGCAGTGATCGATCTTGGCGAAGTCGCTGATCCGCATTTCGCCGTATTCCTCGAGCAACGCCAGCGCGCGGAGCCAGGTCCGGGGGTAGCGGTCAGCTGCAAGCGACGTCGCCATTTTTGTGAAGCGATGAGTGTTGCTCACCAAGTCGACCAGTAGGTCGTGCAATCTCTGTTCCTGATCGGGCACGCTCGAATCCTTCCACAAGGTAATGATTGTGTAAACGAGCCTTTGGCGACAGTTGGCATTCGTTCAGTGCAGATGCGCGACGACGGCCGACCTGACCAGATCTTCGATGACGAGGTCTGGGGCCACGAGGCTCAGACTGCGGTTTGCGGCCAACACGGCAATTCCGTGCGTTCCCGTCCAGATTTTCAGTGCAGTCGTGTTCGGATCCGCCGCTTGGTCTGCTTCGGCCAGAGATTGCAGAGCCTCGAAGAGTGGAAGCGACGTCGCACGGAGGTTCGCGCCGGCGTCCTCGAGTAAATCGTGGCGGAACATCAGCTCGAACATTGCCGGCCGCTCCTGCGCAAAAGCGACGTATTCAATTGCGGCAGAAGTCAATCGGTGTCGCGCGGGCGTGGGGGCATCGAGTATCGGTGCGAGTCGCGCACGCAAGTCGTGCAGGCCCTGTGAGGCAATCGCCGCAAGTAGGCTGTTGTGTGTCGGGAAATAGCGTCTAGGCGCCCCGTGTGACACGCCGGCCCGACGGGTTATCTCGCGCAACGTCAGGGCGGCGAGGCCGTCGGTGTCGAGAATGTCGACGCCCGTGGCGACAAGTGTGTCGCGGAGTGTGGTGGCAGACATGGGAGACAGTGTCTACCATCTAGGAAAGTAGACAGTGTCTACTCTCATTGATTGGGGCGTTGGAGTGCTGTATCGACTGTTCAAATACATCTTGATAGGGCCAGTTCTGTGGGTTTTCGGGCGCCCAACGATCGAAGGGCACCGGAACATACCGAGGAGGGGGCCGGTGATACTTGCCGGCAATCACCGGGCTGTCGTCGACTCGTTCTTCCTGGTCCTGAAAGTGCGCCGACGGATCACCTTTGTCGCAAAGAGCGAGTACTTCACCGGTTCCGGCATCAAGGGCGCACTGCAGCGCTGGTTCTTCGGCGGCGCAGGTCAAGTTCCCATCGACCGCAGTGGCGCCGACGCCTCACGTGCGGCACTGGACACCGCCGTCGGAATCCTCGAACGAGGTGGCGTGTGGGCGATCTACCCCGAGGGAACACGATCACCGGACGGTCGCCTGCACAAAGGCAAAACAGGGGTGATCCGGGTTGCATTGGAAACGGGCGTCCCCGTTATCCCGGTTGTTGTTCACGGCGGCGACGCGGTGAACCCGCCTGGCACGAAGATGTGGCGATTCAGCAAGGTGCATGTCAGTGTTGGCGAGCCGATCGACTTTTCCCGCTACCGAGAATTGCGGAGCAATCAGGCTGTTGTGCGCGCGGCAACGGATGAATTGATGGCCGTGCTGTGCGAGCAGTCCGGCCAGGAATACGTCGACGTGTACGGGGCTGACGTCAAATCTCGTGATTCCCTCTGAATTACCCAGTACGGTCGTCTTGGACGCGTAACCAACAGGAGGACTGGGCATGGCAGGCAAGTGGGGCATCGAGCACGCGGTTTTTGCGGCGGCATCGGCGGCAACGGTGGCTGGGGCAGTGCTCGGCAACGAGCGTGTTCAGCAGATTGCCAAGCCGTTGATTGCGCCGTCGCTCGCGGTCAGGGTGCTGCGCAAGCGATCCGAGACGGATACCGCCGACACGGCGCTGCTCCTGGCCGGTCTTGCCGCGGCAACGATCGGTGATGTCTTCATGATCGACCCGGACAACGATGCGCGCCTGGTGAAGGGTGCGTCTTCGTTTGCCGTCATGCAGTCGAGCTATTCGGCGCTGCTGTTGCGCCGGGGCGCCAGGCCGACGAGGGCCGCGCTCAAGCCTCGGATGAGCGGGTGGTCCACGGCTTCCGGGTTGCTGCGTGCAAAAGCTCCCGAGGTGTCGACACCGTTGACCGCGTACGGATTACTGCTGGGAACCACGTCGACGTTGTCGGCGGATCCGGCTTTGGCGCCGGGGGCCAAGACAGTGCTGGACGTCGTGGTGCCTGGTCAGGAGCGACGATCCTGGTTGGGTGTGGGCGGCGTGCTGTTTACCGCGTCCGACGGTCTGATTGTGGTGCGGCGCTTGTTCATTCGCGGCAAGGCTGGTCGCGCGGCCGCTGAAGGCGTGATTCTGGCGTCGTATGCGGCAGCTCAGTTGATGCTCGTCGAGGGAATGCTTGCTCTCGGTCGCAAAAATGCCTGAGCGAAGCATCTTCATCACCGGGGCGGCGTCGGGAATCGGCCGTGAGGCCGCGTTGTTGTTTGCGCGCAAGGGTTATCGGGTTGGCTGCTATGACATCGACGAGTCCGGGTTGACGACTCTGGCCGCCGAGATCAACGGGTTCGGGGGTGTGGCCGTGACCGGCGCGCTCGACGTGACGGACCCCGAGCAGTGGTCGGTGCAGTTGGCTGATTTTGTCGGTGCGTCGGGTCGACTCGGCATACTGGTCAACAACGCCGGGGTTCTGTCGTCGGGGAAGTTCGAGAGCATTTCCCTTGCTGCGCATCGCCGCATGGTCGATATCAACGTCACCGGTGTTCTCAATGGAACGCACACGGCGTTTCCATATCTGCGCGAGACGCCGGGTGCTCAGGTTGTGAATATGTGCTCGGCGTCCGCCATTTACGGACAACCTGAACTGGCGACATATGGGGCCACGAAGTTCGCGGTTCGGGGACTGACGGAGGCACTCGACCTCGAATGGGCCGAACATGACATCCGAGTGATTGCCCTGTGGCCTCTCTTCGTGCAGACGGCCATGGTCACCGGGATGGATACCGGGTCGACGCGATCACTTGGAATCAAGCTCACCGCAACGGAAGTCGCACAGGAACTCTGGGACGCGACGCGCGGCGCCGGACGCATGCCCAAGGTTCATTATCCGGTGGGAGGGCAAGCGAAAGTGCTTCTCGCCGCGTCGCGGTTCTCGCCTGCATGGCTGTCGAGGTTGACGAACAAACGTTTAACCGGAACGTAATCGAACTCGCGATATAGTTCGGAGTCGTTTTGTGGGCCGGGTTGAGGCAGAAGACATGGGTGGAGGTAGTCGCGGTGGTTCGTGTCCGGGTGGGATTGCTGTGTCTGAGTGTGGGTTCGGCGCTACTGCTCTCCGGTTGTGGTGGTGATGCGCAATCTGCGCCGACGCCGACCACGCAACCCACTACAACGGTCTCGACCACGACCCAGGTAACCACGACGGTTCCGGTGCCCGTGACCACGACGACGGCTACCCCCACCACTGTGCCGCCGACAACCACGTTGACGGACGTGCACTTCGAGCGCAACGAGTCCTACTACTTCACCACTCCGGACGGGAACTTCCAGTGCGGCATCATCAGACTACCCACCCGCATCGAAGCCGGGTGTGAGGGAACGACAACTCCGGTGCCGCCGCGCCCGGACAGTTGCATGGTGAACTGGGGCAACGGAATTCGTGTTCAAGACGAGGGTGAAGGTGCCTTCATGTGCTCAGGTGGCCCGGTGTACATGTCCGGCGGACCGGAAGCGGATCCGGTGCTTCCTCCCGGAACGCCACTGTCTAAGCTGGGCTTCACATGTACTACCACGGCGACGGATGTCTCGTGTGTCAACGAGCAGACCACACACGGATTCACCGTGGCTGCCGATTCCAACGAGGTGTTCTGATGTCCGACGTGAGCGTAGACCCGGCCGACGAGGTCGGTCCGACGGAATGGGGCGAAAACCCCAACGGTGTCGGCCCGTGGGCGGAGTTTCACGGGACGGACCTCCCCACGGACCAACGTTACGACCCGCTGCTCCTGGTCGAGGGTGACCGTCGAAATGTGTTGGACGAGTACAGGTACTGGACACGCGAGGCGATTGTCGAGGACATCGACGCGCGGCGTCATCCCATGCACGTGGCCATCGAGAATTTTGCGCACGACGCCAACATCGGCACCGTGGTCCGCACTGCCAATGCGTTTGCCGCGGCAGCCGTACACATCGTGGGACGACGACGCTGGAACCGCCGCGGCGCCATGGTCACCGATCGGTACCAACACATCGTTCACCATGCTGACATCGGCGAGTTGGTCGAGTACGCACGTGATAATTCGCTCACTATCGTCGCCGTCGACAACACCCCCGGATCCGTCCCCCTCGAAACTGCGAGCCTGCCGAAAGACTGCATTCTGCTGTTCGGCCAGGAGGGGCCAGGAGTGACCGAACTGGCGAAAGAAGTTGCGTCCATGACGGTATCGATTGCGCAATTCGGCTCGACCCGCAGCATCAACGCCGGCGTCGCGGCAGGTATCGCGATGCATGCCTGGGTGCGAGAGCACGCGGATCTCCGTAACTCCCGCTGACCTTGCCGGAGCCTGTTAGCTGGGTAGGCGCTAGCGCCGCAGGCTCCGAGGGGACAGGATATGTCTTATGCAGCAAGTGTGGGCGGAACGCGCAGATGCGGCCGAAGGAGCCATTGTCAGTCGGCATCTGCGACGGTTGTGGGCAATGCCGAGAACAGCGTTGGGTGTCGTGGCGTGGCCGGCGGTGCGCCGCGAACGCATGTTCCGCCCGTGGCATTACTGGTGGCAAGCGCATCTGCTCGACACTGCCGTCGACGCGCTCGAACGTGACCCGACACCCAAGCGTCGTCGTCGGATTGCCAAGGTCGCCCGCAGCGTCCGGGTCCGAAACGTCAGGGGCTGGACCAACAGCTATTACGACGACATGGCCTGGCTGGGGTTGTCGCTCGAACGCGCCCAACGACTGTTTGCGCTGGACCATCGCAGCGCAGTCCAAGCTCTCGAATCTCAACTCTTCGACTCGTGGTCGCCGGAGCACGGTGGCGGAATTCCCTGGTGCAAGGGTTCTGATTTCTACAACGCGCCGGCCAACGGTCCCGCCGGGATCATGCTCGCGAGGACTGGCAAGCTCTGGCGAGCTCAAGCAACGGCCGACTGGATCGAGGAGACTCTGCGTGATCCCGAGTCCGGCCTGATCTTCGACGGTATCCGCCGCGACGGCACGGTCGAGCGGGCAATCTACTCGTATTGCCAAGGCGTAACTCTCGGCCTCGAGACGGAACTGGCGACGCGGTTGGGTGAACCTCGGCACCGCGAGCGGGTTCACGCCCTTGTGAACGCGGTCTACGACGGTTTGACCGATCGCGGCGTCATCACCGGAGGTGGTGGCGGTGACGGAGGCCTCTTCAATGCGATCCTGGCGCGGTATCTGGCGTTTGTGGTGGTCAACCTGACCTGGGAGAGCAACGAGGATATTCGAGCGAAGGAGATTGCTGCACAGATCGTGCTGGCGTCGGCGGAAGCCGCGTGGAAGAACCGACTCGAGGTGGAGGGGTTACCGCTGTTCGGTCACGACTGGACCCGCGACGCCACCCTGCCGCGGCTTTCCGGCGAACTGGCGACATTCACGGGAGGTTCGGTGCGGTCGTCGAGCGTCCCTGAACGTGACTTGTCGGTGCAGGTGGGCGGTTGGATGCTCATGGAGGCCGCGTACGTCGTCTCAGCGGCGGGATATCCGCGTAAGCGCTGAGCCTCAGCAGGTAAACGCTGAGCCTCAGTCCAGAACTTCCTCGACCTCGACGTCCTCGGCGGGGCGGGCCATTTCCTTGCGGTACTGCCAGATGCCGAGACCGGTGCCGACGACCAGGCTCACGGTCATCACGATCAGGACCGCTGGCAGCAGCCAGGGGACACGATCGAGGAACGAGCCGCCGTAGAAGCCGATCAGGAGCAGGACCGGTGCCCAGATGATTGCGCCGATGGTGCTGGCCACGGTGTAGCGGGTGTGATTCATCTTGGCTGCGCCCGCGACCATGGGGCACAGGGTGCGTATCCAGGGGATCCAGCGGGCGATCAGGACAGCCCAGAAGCCGTGTCTCTCCAACAGGATGTTGACTCGGTGCAGGTTCTTCTCGGTGAAGTACTTGCCACCTTTGCGGGCCTTGATGTGGTTGCCCGTTCGATGGCCGATGACGTACCCGACCTGATTGCCGGCAATGGCGGCGATCATGGCACCCACCGAGAGAGCCCACACGTGTCCGGCGCCGGATTCGTGACCGGCCAGCACAATTCCGGCAGTGATGAGCAGAGAATCACCGGGAAGGAACAACCCCAGAATGATCGCGCATTCGATGAATACGAATGTCACGACGATGATCCACACCAGCGCAGGACCAGCGGTTTCGAGGGGACCGAAACTGCCGGACGCGAGTGTCATGGTGGTCAGTTTCTTGCCTCGGTTCTGGTGATCAGTGAGTCGGTTCCTCGGTCACGGATTCCGAATTGTCCGTAGTTGAAGTATTCGCTGTTTCACGGCGTCGTGATGCGAGAAGACGCTTTCCGATTTCGAAAACGATCGGCAGGACGGACACCAGGACGATCAAGATGAAGATGTAGTCGACGTTGTCTCGGATGAATTCGATCTGACCGAGAAGGTAGCCGAGCAATGTGACACCGGCACCCCACAGAATGCCGCCGACGATGTTGTAGGTGAGGAACAGTGAGTACTTCATCTTCGATGCGCCGGCGACAACCGGTGCGAAGGTGCGCACGATCGGTACGAAGCGGGCCAGGATGATGGTGATCGGTCCGTGCTTTTCGAAGAAGGCGTGTGACTCGTCGATGTACTTCTTCTTGAAGAACTTCGCGTCGTCGTTCTTGAACAGGGCAGTTCCACCCTTGGTGCCGATGTAGAAACCGACCTGGTCGCCCAGGATCGCGGCAATCGGAATTGTCACCAACAGCACCCACAACGGCGCGAACGGTTCGATCTCGGTGGACTTGGACGCCGCGATCAGTCCTGCGGTGAAGAGGAGGGAATCACCGGGCAGAAGCGGAAACAGGAGGCCGGATTCGATGAAGACCACCAGAAGTAATCCCACCAGAACCCATGTTCCGAAGGAGTTCAAGAGGTTCACGGGATCGAGGAAGCCGGGCAGCAAGGCCAGGTTCGTCACGGATTCAGTTGCTGCCTGCACATTCACGGAGGCCAGACTACCGGCAGCGTCTGAGTGTTTCCCACTGCTGCAGGTCACCGCGTCGTCCACGTCACGGCGAGACCGCAAAGAGACGTGTCGACCACGACTTGCCATACTGCTAGGACCACACGAAGCGCTTTTACATCGTCGAGCGCTCCGAACGACACGTAAATGGAGGACTCCCGCCGTGCCTATCGCAACTCCCGAGGTCTATGCCGAGATGCTGAGTCGGGCCAAGGAGCATTCCTTTGCCTTCCCCGCTATCAACTGTGTCGGCTCCGAATCCATCAACGCAGCCATCAAGGGCTTTGCAGACGCCGGCAGTGACGGCATCATCCAGTTCTCGACCGGCGGTGCCGAGTTCGGTTCCGGTCTGGGCATCAAGGACATGGTTACCGGTGCTGCTGCACTCGCCGAGTTCGCGCACGTGATCGCCGCCAAGTACGACGTCACCATCGCGCTGCACACCGATCACTGCCCGAAGGACAAGCTGGACACGTTTGTGCGTCCACTGCTCGCCATCTCGCAGGAACGCGTGAACGCCGGCCGCAACCCGCTCTTCCAGTCCCACATGTGGGACGGATCGGCTGTTCCGATCGACGAGAACCTGGCCATCGCCAAGGAACTGCTTGCACTGTCGAAGGCTGCAAACATCATCCTCGAGGTCGAGATCGGTGTTGTCGGCGGCGAAGAAGACGGCGTCGAAGCCGAGATCAACGACAAGCTGTACACCTCGAAGGAAGACTTCGAGAAGACGGTCGACGCTCTGGGTGTCGGCGAGCAGGGCAAGTACCTCCTCGCGGCCACCTTCGGCAACGTGCACGGTGTGTACAAGCCGGGCAACGTCAAGCTCAAGCCCGAGGTTCTCGACGAGGGCCAGCGCGTTGCCGCAGCGAAGCTCGGCCTCTCTGCCGGCTCGCAGCCGTTCGACTTCGTGTTCCACGGTGGATCGGGCTCGCTGAAGTCCGAGATCGAGGATTCGCTGAACTTCGGCGTCGTCAAGATGAACGTCGACACCGACACGCAGTACGCGTTCTCGCGTCCGATCGCGGGACACTTCTTCACCAACTACGACGGCGTCCTCAAGGTCGACGGCGAGGTCGGAAACAAGAAGGCGTACGACCCGCGTAGCTACCTCAAGAAGGCCGAAGCAGGCATGACTGCTCGTGTCATCGAGGCGTGCAACGACCTGAAGTCGGCCGGCCGCTCGGTGTCCGGAAGCTAGAAACTGCTCGTTCCGAAAACTGTGCGCGCCCACCAAGTCGAAAGACTTTGCGGGCGCGCACAGTTGTTTTTCCGTTCGAGTGTTTAACCGGTCTGGCTCGGGTCGCACACCTTCCAGGTCCCGTCCTGGCGTTCCAGATCGAAGGTTCGCCACGAGCGTTCCCCGGTTGCCGGGATGCTCGCCTCAACCTGGGCGATAGCCGTGTCGTCGGTGATTCGGACGGCGTCGACGGCACTGACCTGGGGAATCGTCTTCTGCGTTACCGCATTCTGGTGGACCTGGGCAAACGCGTCATCCGGGACCGACTGGTAGTAGTCGGCGAGAGAACCGCACGTTGCGGTACGCAGAGCGGCAATGTCACCGGACGCGAGAGCATCGACGTACGTGCTGATCGCCGCTTGGACCTGAGCTTCCGGTGAGTTGCCCCCGCTGCTGCTCTCGGACGAGACGTACAGCGCGACGCCGATTGCGGCCACGATGGCGACCGCGGCTGCTCCCGCGGCGATGTACCAACCCTTGCCGCCGCGCTTGGTCTGCTCCGGCTCGGCCGGCTCGATTCGAGTCGGAAGCGGCTGCTGCGGCACAGTTCCCGCTACCACTCCGACGCGTTGCGGGGCGGCCCGGACCGGCTGCGGCGCCTTGGGCGGCGGCGACTGACGTTGTGGTGCCTGAGGCTGCGGCTGCGGTGCCTTTGGCTGCGGAGCCTTGGGAATGGCTACGGTTGCGGGCTCAGACGCAGGAGGCTTCGGAGACGCCTTGGGGATCGCGACGGTCGCGGGTTCAGTCGGCGTCGAGCTTTCCGGCGCACCCTGTTTTTCCGGCGCTCTCTTTGTCGAGTTGTCGTCTTTCGAGTCCGGCACCGGTCATCCTTCGGTCTGGGGCAATTGGCGACCCCAGCGTAACGATCGGTCGATTCCGGTCGTAACGGCGACCACGGGTGAGGCGGTCCGGTGCCCACGGACCGCAGCGGGCACAATAAGCCCATGACCCAATTCGGTGACCTGCTCGGACCCAAGCCCACTTTGCTTCCCGGCGACGACGACGCGGAATCGGCCCTGCTCAACCACGCTGATCCGGCTCAGGTTGCGGCCGATCATCCCACTGCGTCCATCGCGTGGGCTTATCTGGCCGAGGCCGCATTCGAGAGTGGCGCAACCATCACCGCGTACGCCTACGCGCGTACCGGTTACCACCGTGGACTCGATCAGCTTCGTCGCAATGGTTGGAAGGGCTTCGGGCCCGTCCCGTACAGCCACGAGCCCAATCGCGGTTTCCTCCGTTGTGTAGCAGTGCTGGCGAAGGCCGCGCAGTCGATCGGTGAGGCAGACGAGTACGCCCGTTGCCTGGATCTGCTCGAGGATTGCGACCCCAACGCTGCCGAAGCGCTTGGCGTCGGTTAGCAGTTTCCGCCCGAGCGCGTCGAGCATCAAGGACCGCGCTCGTAAGTCGGGGCGCCGGCTGAGAACGTCGGCGCTACCGATTCTTCAATGCGCACTGGCTGCCGGGTTGGCGTGGTGGGTTGCCACCACGGTGATCGGGCACCATGCGCCTTTCTTCGCGCCCATTGCCGCTGTCGTGTCGCTCGGGCTGTCGTTGGGTGCTCGCCTGCGTCGCTCGTTCGAGTTGGTGGCGGGTGTGACGGTCGGCATCGGTATCGGCGATCTGATCATTTCCGGTATCGGCAGCGGCGCGTGGCAGATCTGCCTGGTGGTGGTGCTGGCGATGTCGGTCGCGGTCTTGCTGAACAGTGGCCCCATCTTCTCGATGCAGGCCGGAAACTCGGCTGTGCTGGTGGCGACGTTGATTCCGCCAGGGGGTACCGGCGGAATCGACCGCATGATCGACGCACTGGTCGGCGGTTTGGTGGGCATCGCGGTGGTTGCGATCATCCCCACACATCCCGTGCGACGCGCTCGCAAGGACGCGGCGGCGATTCTCGCGACGTCGTCGGAGGTGCTGGCGTTGGTGGCCGACGGATTGCGAGCCAACGATCCGGAGCCGATAGTGAAGGCTCTCCGTAAGGCCCGCGCGACGCAGTCGGCGATCGACGGATTACGCACCAATCTCAAAGGCGGGCAGGAGATCAGTCGGATCTCGCCGCTGTACTGGAACACCCGCCCACGACTCGAACGACTCATGGCGACAGCCGATCCCATCGACAACGCGATGCGCAACATTCGGGTTCTGTCGCGGCGTTCGCTGACGTTGGTCAGGGACGACGAAATTCTTGATCCGCGTCTGGTGACCCAGGTGGAGAAATTGTCCGAGGCCGTCGGCGTCTTGAGGGAAATGATCCTCGCGGAACCGGGGGAGCAGCCTGATCAGGCGGAGGCCGCCCGGGTGCTGCGTTCGGTGGCCAAGGAACTGAAGCCGGCAATTGTGGAGTCCGCCGGTCTGTCGGCGACGGTGGTGTTCGCCCAGATTCGCTCGCTGGTGGTCGACCTTCTTCAGGTGGCCGGAATGAAGCGTATTTCGGCAATCGCTACGTTGCCGCCGACTGTGCAGAATCCCGCGTACCAGCCCGAACACTGACCTATGTCCCGCTGAGCGAGCAACCCGTTGTATATATGCGAATGTGTGCATATGATCGGGAGAACTCAGGAGGTAAGCGGTCACATGGGGTCAGGGCACGGTCATTCTCACGGTCACTCAGCGGTAGATTCGGTCGGCGTAGGCCCGAGTCCGAAGCGTATCCGGAAGATGGTGATCGCACTCGCGATCCTGGTTGCCTTCCTGATTCTCGAGGCGAGCGTCGGCTTGCTCATCGGCTCACTGGCTCTGCTCGCCGACGCCGGCCACATGCTCACCGATGTCGTCGGTATGGCCATGGGGTTGACAGCGCTTCTGCTCGCCAAGAAGGGGAGTACCACCGCTGCACGGACTTTCGGCTGGCATCGTGCCGAGGTTCTCACGGCAATGGCCAACGCCGCGATGCTCTTGGCCGTTGCAGCGTGGGTCATGTACGAGGCCATCGGCCGCATCGGTGACGAACCCGAGATCCCCGGCGGCGCCCTTATCATCACCGCTGCCGCGGGCCTGCTCGCCAACATCGTGGTCATGCTCATGCTGCGCGGCGACTCCAAGGACAGCCTCGCGGTGCGCGGCGCCTACCTCGAAGTGCTCGCGGATGCCGTTGGCAGCGTTGGTGTTCTGATCGCCGGTGCCGTGGTTCTCCTGTTCGGCTGGACGTGGGCAGACATCGTTGTCGGTGTACTCATCTCACTGTGGGTGGTTCCTCGTGCACTCAAGTTGGCGGCCGCGTCGCTGCGCATTCTGACTCAGGCGTCGCCGGCCGATGTCGATGTCGAAACCGTCGAAGCCGATTTGGCCGCCCTACCCAATGTCAAGGGCGTGCACGATCTGCACATCTGGACCCTGACAACGGGGATGGATGTTGCCACAGTGCATTTGACCAGCGACGCCGATTCTTCGCACGTTCTCGAATCCGCCCGCGCCATCTTGGAGAGTCACGGGCTTTCGCATGCGACAGTCCAGGTGGAATCCTGCGCCAATGGCGAGCATTGCGAGAAGAACGTCACTTGGTGAAGCGGGTGATCTCCTTGCCCGGCTTCCAGAGGTCCACGTACATGTGCTCGTCGTCGACGGTCGTGTGAACCACCTCCTCGATGTCGAGGACAAAGAGGTGCAGGGGTTTCGGAACCTCGTAGGTGTAACTGGCCAGTACGGCCTCGAACTCGTCACCGGATACCTCGCGTGCGACTCCGGCGATTTTCGCGTCGCCGCCCTCCATCGTGTGCTCGCCGGGATTGCTGTGGAGGGCGTAGCGTCCGTCGCGGATGAGGTCCTTCGCCTTGAGAGCGCCGAACATCGAGCCGAGCACCAGGCGCCCGTCGAGCATTTCCACTTCGGTGCCGCTGACCCGCGGTGAACCGTCCTTGCGCAGCGTTGCGAGGACATGATGCTTGTGGGCCTTGAATCGAGCTTCGACTGCTGCGGCTAGGGCGGGAACTTCTTCGGAGAACTGCTTCCAGGTGACCATGACGGTCATTCTGCACCCCTATTCCTGACAACTTCTGTCAGTGATTCTCGGTAGTGTTCGCTCCATGAGATCCGCGCGTCTGCTCCAGCTCATGTTGCGATTGCAGGGCAGTCGAGGCGTCGTCGCCGAGCAGTTGGCTGACGAGTTCGGCGTATCGGTACGGACGATCTACCGCGATGTGGCCTCGTTGTCCATTGCGGGTGTGCCGATCTGGACCGAAAGCGGCCCGGGTGGCGGCATCCGTCTGCTCGACGGGTGGCAGTCCAAGCTCTCGGGAATGACAGACGACGAGACCTCGGCGCTGATGTTGCTGGGCGTGCCGACTATCGCCGCCGATCTGGGCCGGACGGATTCCGCAGACGCTGCGGCGGCAAAACTGCTGAGCACGATGCCTCCGAGCCTGCGGGAAGGTGCGCGGTTGTGGCAGGACCGCATTCTTGTCGACGTGCCCGGATGGTTCGGTGGCAGCGACGATATCTCGTCACTGCCCACGATTGCGTCGGCGGTGCTGGATTCACGCCGACTACGTTTCACCTACCGTGACAAAGAACGGACGGTTGATCCGCTCGGACTCGTGATCAAGGCCGGAGTCTGGTATCTGGTGGCACATCTGAGCGGTCGAACTCTGTCGTTTCGGGTCGGCCGAATCGCCGGCCCCGTGGTGTGTGACGAATCATCCGACCGGCCTGCGGATTTCGATTTGGCGACATGGTGGGCGGCATCCATGGCGGAGTTCGACCGTTCGCTGTTGCGTTTTCGCTGCCGGATTCGTTTGTCGCCCAATGGTTGGCGAAGGCTCCCCGATGCGGTGGGAGTCGAGGCCTCGCGAGTGGCGCCAGGTCCACCTGATTCTGCCGGATGGATGGACGTCGAATTGAGATTGGAAAGCCCGGAAGTCGCGCTCTCTCAGTTGATCGGTTTGGGTGCTGATGTCGAAGTGCTGGAACCGTTGTCGTTGCGAGATGGAGTGTGCGCGGTGGCGGAGCAGATGGTGGCACGCCACCGGCACATCGACTAGGCAGCCGCGGAACGTTTTGCCAGCACGCTCGTAATACCCAACTGCGCTGCGACGATCACCGCACCGACCACCAGGCCGAGAGCTGCGGACGCAAGAGTGTTGACGATCCACGCCAGGACTCCGCCGACACCGGCAATGTCCTTGACAGCTTCTTCGCCGTGATGAACGGCGTCGTAGAGGGGATGGAAGCCCAGCTCGTCGATGCCGACCAGAAGAATGTGGCCACCCACCCACAGCATCGCTGCGGTGCCGACCACAGAGAGCACCGACATCACGTGCGGCATGCCGCGAACGAGCCCGCGGCCGACCTTGTGAGTGAACCCGGACGACGACTCGGCGATGCGCAAACCGATGTCGTCCATCTTCACGATCAATCCGACAACGCCGTAGACGACAACGGTGATCACCACAGCGACGACGGCAAGAATGACCAGTCGGCTCCAGAAACCTTCACCCGCGATGGTGTTGAGTGCGATCACCATGATCTCGGCCGACAGAATCAGATCGGTACGTACGGCGCCGGAGACAACGGCCTCTTCGTCGCGAGGATGCTCGTCGGCGCTCTCGTGGTGGTCACCGTGCCCGAAAATTGCTCCCCAGATTTTGTGGACAGCTTCGTAGCTGAGGTAACAGCCACCCACCATCAGCAGAGGAGTCAGAAGCCCGGGGAGGAACTGGCTGAGCAGCAGAGCGATCGGCAGAATGATCAGCATCTTGTTACGCAAAGAGCCGATCGCGATCCGCTTGATGATCGGCAATTCGCGTTCGGCCGCCAAGCCGCGCACGTATTGCGGAGTGACAGCCGCGTCGTCGATCACCACGCCGGCAGCCTTGGCAGTTGCCTTACCGGTTGCAGCAGCTACGTCGTCGATCGACGCTGCCGCCATGCGAGCCAGAGCGGCGACGTCGTCGAGCAGGGCAAACAGTCCGCCGGCCATCACAGACCTCCAGTGGAATCAGTGGAAAGGGGTGGCCGGACGGATCCGGTAACGCAGTTGCTTGATCGCACGAAGTCTCTATCCCATGAACGTCGGAGGCGGCGGCAGGTCACCTCGAACGATACCGGCGAGTTCACAGCGTGAGTAGCGCAGACCCGATGCCAACTCTGCAGACATCGTTGCGTTAAGGGCTTCCGGGCTGGTTGTTCGCGTGCGAGACTGCACAGGGGATCGACCGAATGGGATCGACCGAATGGGGCATCATGCGCGAACCGGACACAGCACAGGTCGCCAAGAGTTTCGACGCGATGGCGACTCACTACGACCGACAGATCGGGCGCTTCGAACGCTTTGCTCTCGGTGACGCACGCAGATGGGCAGTCGACAAAGCGCGTGGCCGCGTCGTCGAGATTGCCGTAGGCACCGGCTTGAACTTGCCGCTCTACGGTAAGGACGTCGACTACGTCATCGGGGTGGACATCTCGAAAGCAATGCTCGATCAGGCCCGCGCCAGGGTTTCCGAGGGTGTGAGCACCAGCGTCGACCTTCGGTACGGCGACGTGCAGGAACTGGATATCCCCGACGAGTGCGTCGATACGCTGCTGTCCACCTACGCGTTCTGCACGATTCCTGATCCGGGCCGAGCCGCAGTCGAGGCCTTTCGCGTTTTGGTCCCCGGTGGCCGATTTGTTCTGGCGGAACACGGGCCGAGCACCAATATCTTTGCGCGGGCCGTGATGAAGGTGGTGGAACCGCTATTCGTGCGTTTCGGTTCCGACCACCTCACCCGCGATCCCATCGGGTATCTCGAGGACGCGGGTTTCCTGATCGACGAGGTGCAGCGCAGCGGACGGGGCGGGGTCGTGTTCCGGGTAGTGGCGAGCAAGCCGGATCCCGAATGGACGGCGCTGGGTCATTGAACGGCTGGGACACCGACTGTCGGTGACCGAACTACTCGACGGCTACGGCTTGCCGCGGCACCGACTTCGTGCTGGCGGGAGTCATCCCGAGTGACGCGACTGCGGACGCAACAGCAATTGCGACGATGATCCACCAGGCTTGTCGGAAGGTGTTGTAGTCGACCGCGGTTCCGAGGACCGCGATCAGGATGCTCACGCCAAGCACGGTTCCGATCTGACGGCTCATGCTGATGACGGCACTGCCGGTGGCTGATCGCGCAGCGGGCAGGTCGGCCGTTGCCTGCGAGAGGATGGTGGGCAGCGCGAGGCCGACGCCGATCCCGGTGATGATCCACCCTGGCAGCAGTTGGGTGGCGTAGTGCGGTGTTGTGTCAACCGACAGCAAGACAAAGAGTGTGCCGGCAGCCCAGAGCGCGCTGCCCAGAGCGGCTACTCGGCCGGCAGAGTATTTGCGTGTAAGGGCTCCGCCCACGATGGCAAACAACGGAACCATCATCGGACCGGGAGCAACGGCAAATCCGGTTCGCAGTGCCGAGTATTCCCAGACTTCCTGTAACCACAGGATATTCGCGAGAAGTCCGGCCGCGAAGGTGGCGCTGAACAAGATGGCGGTGATGTTCGACCAGGCAAACGAGCGGACTTTCAAGAGATCCGGCGCGATGAGCGGAGCGGAGTGACGGGAGTTGCTCCACCAGAAGGCAACCAGAGTGACCGCGGCGAGTGCAAAGGCGACCACGATGCGTGGGTCGGTCCATCCCCAGTCGGGACCCTGCACCAGTGCGAGGGCAAGTGCTCCGATTCCGACGGTGAGGAGCGCGGCGCCGGCCAGGTCCATTCCTGCATCCGGGTCCTTCTCCGCGACATCCGGGACAAGTCGAACGGCCAAGTAGAGCAGGACAATCCCGATGGGGACGTTGATCAGGAACACCCAGTGCCACGACGCTTCCACGAGCATGCCACCGACAACGGGACCGAATGCCGCTGCCGCAGCACCGGCGGCGGCCCAGATGCGAACGCCGGATTGGCGTTTCGCGGCCGGGAGCGCGTTGATCAGAAGTCCGAGGCTGGCCGGGGTGAGTGCTGCCGCACCCACTGCCTGGACGATGCGGAATGCCACGAGCATCCACAGTGACGGGCTGAAGGCGCAAGCGGCACTGGCGAGAGTGAAGAGTGCGAGACCGGCGACGAAGGCACGTTTGGGGCCGATACGGTCAGCCCAACGTCCGAGCGGGATGAGCAGTGCGGCGTAGACGATTGCGTATCCGTTGAGGATCCAACTGAACTCGCCGAGTGAATGGCCGGGAAAGCTCTCGGCGATGTCTCCGAATGCCACGTTGACGACAAAGAGATCGAGGCTGGCAACAAATGGTGCTCCCGACAGGATGGCCAGAAGGGGGCCCGTCCTGACCCGCTGACTATTGAGGTCCATAGTCAGGAACTTAAACCCTGACTATGGCAATAGCAAGTCAGGGAGTAAGGTGGTGGCCATGGGCGCAGTGCGACTGACCGGGGTCTTGGCAGATCGGGACGCGTGGCAGGCCACGCATTGCTCGATCGGCCGCGCAATGGAAGTGGTCGGCACGAGGTCGGCGATGCTGATCCTGCGTGAGGCTTATTACGGCACAACCCGTTTCGACGATTTTGCGTCGCGGGTCGGTATAACCGAAGCGGTAGCGTCGGCGCGCTTGAAGGATCTCACGGCCGCCGGCCTTTTCGAGCGTCAGCCGTACAAGGAACCGGGGAAGCGCACCAGACACGAGTACGTGCTCACCGAGATGGGCCGGGATTTACTGCCGGCAGTGTTGGCGCTCATGCAGTGGGGCGACAAGTATCTCCATGGTGGTAGAGGTGGGCCGCTCAATGTTGCCGACGACAGCACTGGTGAACCGGTGACGGTCGACGTGCGTAATCAATCCGGCCAAGTAGTTCCTCTGGAGGAGTTGCGGGTGTCCGTGAATGGCGCCCGGGTGCGCCGAACAAGCTAATCGTCGAATATCGCTGTGCATCAATGGCTCTCGAGTGAATATTCTTGGAACCTGTCCGAAATGCCTCTTGAATCGAATGTTTGTTCGAGTACAATGGAGCGTAAGGGTGGGGAGGCCTTGATGACTACGGTGAGCGATTTCGTTTCGGTGGGGGATGTTGTAGCCGGTTCGGCGGCGGGTGTGCGCGGCAGGTTGTGGCGTCTGCGTCCGTCCGACGTTCGGGACGTTGCCGTCTGTGCGTCCGCGGAAATCCTTCGGCTGGAAGCGATTCGGGTTGCCGCGGTCGACGAGTTGGCACTCAATCCGGATGAACAGGTGCTCTGCTACCGCGGCGTGGGCCGATGGTTGGCGGCAAACACGATGCTGCAGAACGCGGCCGGTAACAAGATCGCCGCCCTCGGCGCCGCACTGCGGGCGTTCCCGGACATTGCCGCTCAATTCGAGGCCGGTGACCTCTCGCTCGATCATGCGGCAATAATCGCCGCGTTCTGCGAATCACCACCAAAAGGCATGCCCGACAGTGCGTTACCGTCCTGCATGGCAACCCTTCTCGCTGCCGCGTCGGGGGTGGAGGCAACCACCATTAAGCTGCGGTATGCGATTGCGGTTCTTGAGCGGATCTTCGAATCCGACGACACACCACCCGGTGAGGACGACGATCTCAATGTCTTGCGGATTTCGCCGACGCTCAACGGTCGGGTCGCTATCAAGGGCGATTTCGATGCGTTGACCGGTGAAATGTTGTTATCGGCCCTCTCGAAGTTGTCGATGCCGAAACCGGCTGCCGATGGAACCCCGGATCAGCGATCGGCTGCCAAGCGCACCGCCGACGCCTTCGAGGAGCTGATTCGCCGGTACCTCGACAACGCTGTTACCGGTGTTGACGGTGGTCAGCGTCCGCACGTGAATGTGCATATCACCGCGAAAGATCTTGCCGAGCATCGCGAATGCGCCACCATGCGCAGCGATGGCGTGTTCTACGGCAGTGCGTTCGATGACGGCGAGCCTGATGTCGAGGATCTTGACGTCGGCTACATGCCCTGGATGGGACCACTCAGCGTGAGCCTGACCCGGATGCTCGCGTGCGATTGCATGCTCTCCACCGTCCTGATGGACGGTAACGGCGCACCGCTCGATGCAACGCCACATAAACGATTGGTGACAGCAGAACAGCGGACGGCACTGATCGCCCGGGACAAAGGCTGCGCCTTCCCCAACTGCGATGCCGTCCCCGCCTGGTGCGACGCCCACCACATACAACCCTGGTCAACCGGCGGTCTGACGGTGATGGACAACCTCACCCTCCTCTGCCGCAACCACCACCGATTGATCCACAGCACCAGCGGCTTCCGCGGCATCTGGGAAATCAAGATGGGTGATGATCACAAACCCTGGTTCATCCCACCAGCTGCGATCGACCCGAAACAACGACCCCGCCGCTCCACCACCCGCCAAGGGCCAGTGCACCGAGACTGAACCGGCTGCGCCGGAACGACATACCGTGTGGAAGCTTCGCATCACCAATCAAGACGATGCGAAGCCCACACCCATGCGCAGGTTCGGAAATTCTGTGGCGATGTTCAGCCGTGCGTCAGCTCAACGACTTCTTGAACCCGATGTGGGAGGCGACAAATCCGAGGCGTTCGTAGAACTCGTGAGCTTCGGTCCTCGTCTGGTCGGAGGTGAGCTGCGCGAGGAATGCGCCGCGGCGTGCCCCCTCCTCGCATGCCCAACGCAGCATTGCGCTCCCGATGCCCTGGCTGCGGTGATCCTCGTGCACCCGAACGGCCTCGATCTGCATCCGGGTTGCACCCATACGGCTCAGCCCGGGGATGAAGGTGAGTTGCACGGTGCCGATCACGTTGTCGTCGGCGGTGGTGACAACAACGAGCAGGTGTGCGTCGTCGGCATCGATCTTCTCGAAAGCCTTCTCGTAGATCGTCCGAGCGTCGGGATTTGTTGTTTCACGCGTGGAACCGATGGGGTCGTCGGCCAGAAGGTCCACCAGGGTGCTTACGTCGCGAAGCTCTGCCTTTCGGATTGTGTAAACCGAATTGCCGCACTCTATCGACGCCGAAATCATCAGTGGTGCTCCTGTGAAAAAGTAATTGTCCGAAATGTCAGGTTCTCATGTCGTCGTTCAGCATTCATCGGAAGGGTGCGATCTCCGTCACGTCCAGAAGCGCATCAACGAATTGCCGGCCGCGGCGTAGTTCCCGGATACCCCGCTTAGTTCGAAGATCCAATAGATCGCGTTGAAAAAGATCACGTTGACCTGAGGGACAAAGAGAATTGCGACCAGAAGAAGTAATCCATACGGTTTGAACTGGTCGAGTTGAGCTCGGGTCGTTGGCTTCAGGAACGGTTCGAGCGCACCGTAGCCGTCGAGTCCGGGAACCGGCAACACGTTGAGGACGGTAGCCATCACCTGCAGGAACGCGAGAAAACTCAACCCCGCCCAGAACGTCACATGCTCTGGTCCCGATCCATACGTACGTATGACAACAAGCAGAACTATTGCGGCGATGGCGTTGGTTGCCGGACCGGCCAGGGAGATCCGGGCCTGTACCTTGGGCGAGAACATCCCGGTGCGCAGATAAACCGCACCGCCGGGCAAGCCGATACCGCCAAGAGCAATGAACAACACCGGGAGCCCGATCGACAGCAAAGGATGGCTGTATTTCAACGGGTTGAGCGTCAGATATCCGCGGGCAGCGACGTCGGTGTCGCCGTGACGCCACGCAATGAAAGCGTGCGCAAACTCGTGGAGACAGAGAGTCACCACCCAACCGGCGACAACAAGAACAAAAACCCCGGCCCCGCCGGCCGCCGAACCTCGTTCGGAACCCCAAGCAACAACGCCGCCGAGCACCGCGATTGCCACGACCCCGAGGAAGACAGGGCTAGGCCTCACGGCTGACCTCGCAGCGCCCGTTCTCACCGGACCAGCAACCAGGTCTTGTCGTGGCGGTAGAACGTCGAGCGTTTGAGGTCTCGGGGGTTCGGAATACCGTCGCGCACGAGGTGGGCTGCGGGCGCCCCTAGTTGGACAGCACGACCTTCCAGCCACCGTCGCCCAGCCCAGCGACTGCGGCGATCGACGGACGCCCGGATGCCCGGCAGCTTGGGACTCGGAACAATCCGAACACCACGCACAGTTCCGGAGAAGAGTTTGTTGTCGTCCACATACGCCTCACCGATCAATTCCTCGGTTCCGCCCGGGCCGGTGACCGTGGCAGCGCCGACCAGCGCGATTCCGGCGTCGTCGCGAATCAGTGGCACGACGTGCGCGGTGCCCTTCAGTGCTGCGCGGGCTGCTTTTGCGCCCGTGGACAGCTTGTACGCATCGGTGGCGTCCGACCGATTCTCCGTGACGTACGCGAGTTCGACGTCCAACAGCTCGAGGCGCATCAATCGCGTCAGCGCAGCGGCAAACGCCGCGTCCGTGCCGACCACTATCAAGCGGGGAACGGAGACGACCTTCAGTTGCGCCACGACCTCGCTGAAGTCGTCCTTTTCGGGTACCTCCGGCAGCGTGAACGACGTGACTTCGCCCAACGGGAGAGGCACGGGTGAATCGCCACATCTGAGTACCACGGGGGTCAACGCGTGCTCCTAGCTCGATCAAGACTTTATCGACGGTGGTCGCACCACCGACACCGCTCACCTGGCTGGGGAACAGTCGTCAGAATTGCAGACCACGATCCTAATGCGACTGCGGGTGTGGGCCGACATCTGCGACAACGACGAGCCGATTTCTGGACCGAAAGGTTTGATCGTGTGCTCTGGGCTAGACTTCTCCTTCGGTCACTGCAACAGCTCGGCTGCACAAGAGTGCGCGGATTCAGGCAGTACCAATGCGGCGGGACAACTGCTGCACGTCGACCGTAGGAGACAACGTCATGCCGGCAATCGTCCTGATCGGCGCCCAGTGGGGCGACGAAGGTAAGGGCAAAGCTACAGATCTACTGGGCGAGCAGCTTCAGTGGGTCGTGCGATACCAGGGCGGCAACAATGCCGGACACACCGTAGTTCTGCCGAACGGTGAAAAATTCGCACTGCACCTCATCCCGTCCGGAATCCTCACACCGGCCGTTACCAACGTCATCGGAAACGGTGTCGTGGTGGATCCGGGAGTGCTGCTCACCGAACTCGCGGGCCTGGAATCGCGCGGCGTGGACACGTCTCGCCTGCTGCTTTCCGCCGATGCGCACCTGATCATGCCGTACCACGTGGCCATCGACAAGGTCACCGAACGCTTCCTCGGTGCCAAGAAGATCGGCACCACCGGTCGCGGAATCGGCCCGTGCTACCAGGACAAGATCGCTCGCGTCGGTGTACGCGCAGCGGATGTCCTGGACGAGAAGATCCTGACCCAGAAGGTCGAGGCGGCACTCGAATTCAAGAACCAGGTGCTGGTCAAGATCTACAACCGTAAGGCTCTTGATCCCCAGCAGGTTGTCGAAGAAGTTCTGACGCAGGCGGAGGGCTTCAAGCACCGCATCTCGGACACGCGACTCGAACTCAACCTCGCTCTCGAGCGCGGTGAGACCGTCCTGCTCGAGGGTTCACAGGGAACGCTGCTCGACGTCGACCACGGCACGTACCCGTACGTGACGTCGTCCAACCCCACTTCCGGTGGCGCAGCGGTTGGTTCGGGCATCGGCCCCACCAAGATCACCACTGTTCTCGGAATCCTGAAGGCCTACACCACACGCGTCGGCTCGGGCCCGTTCCCGACGGAACTGTTCGACGAGTTCGGTGTGTACCTGGCCGACAAGGGCGGCGAGGTCGGTGTCACCACCGGCCGTGGCCGTCGCACCGGTTGGTTCGACGCCGTGATCGCCCGCTACGCAACGCGAGTCAACGGCATCACCGACTACTTCCTGACCAAGCTCGACGTGCTCAGCAGCCTCGAGACGGTCCCGATTTGTGTTGCCTACGACGTCGACGGTGTGCGTCACGACGAAATGCCGATGTCGCAGACCGACATTCACCACGCCAAGCCCATCTACGAAGAGATGCCGGGTTGGTCCGAGGACATCTCGAAGGCTCGCACGTTCGAGGAGCTTCCGCAGGCCGCACAGAACTACGTGCTTCGTCTCGAAGAACTGTCGGGTGCGTTCATGTCCTGCATCGGTGTGGGCCCCGGCCGTGACGAGACGATTGTCCGCCGCGAGGTCATCCGCTAGGAATTTCTTGTCGAAATCCCCGTTCCTGTCAAATAGGAGCGGGGATTTCGTGTTTCAGGCACGCTTCGACAAGTATTCGGTGACCCTCGTCCAATCGGGAAACTTTGTGGTGCCGAACTTGATCCACTCGCCCTCGAACCTGTCTGCGCCGTTGGCTCCGCGATCGTCGACGAGGAAGTCGCCGCGGTTGAGGTGCTTGTGGTGCGAGAGGATCAACCGCTTGTACGCGACGCTGCCTTCTTCCAGTCCGAGGTGTTCCTGGACCCACAAGACCTTGTCGTGCCACGCGGTTGCGTTCTTCCAGGGCGCCGTCGACAGGATGTAGGTGTCGAACTGCTGCGCAAGTTGGTGGTACGCGTCGATCGCGCCGTCGAGGGGATCCATACGCGAGAAGATGTGTGGGGCCTCGTCGAGGTCGTTTTCGAATTTCTTTCGCACAGTGTCGGTCAGGCGATCGATACCGGACTGGAAGTTGACCAGGGTGTTGTCGAGGTCGATGTAGAGAATCTTCTTGGATTCAGACTTCTTGGATTCAGGCATCTGTGCCTTTCTTCGAGCAGAAAGAGTCCAGTTTTATCGAACTGGACTGAGATCAGTGAATTCTTCCCCCTCATCACAATTACACGGGGGTCCGACAGAGTTGTTCCTGGACTGTTCGCCGCCCTCTCCGCAGATGCCGCCGAGTGGTGCTGCCAGGCGAAACTGCTCGACTCGAATGTACGTACCTTCACCTTCTGCGGGCGCAAACAAGTACACGACGGCCACGAAGAGTCCGATTCCGATAAGTGTTGCGAAGGTAGTCATAAGCTCATCATCAGGTCCACTGGTATTGAATTACATAGCCAAGTGCTCGATACTGGACCGCATGATGACTCGAGTTCTCGGTGCCCGTTCCCTTGCGCGTGATCTGGGGTCCTGGCAGGAGGAATCGGGGCGACGGCCCGCCTACCGCGCACTGGCCGACGGTATTCGCCTACTCGTGCACGACGGGCGCGTTCCGCTGGGTGTGGCTCTGCCGAGTGAGCGTGAACTCGCAACCGTGCTCGAACTGAGTCGGACCACGATCACGTCGTCGTACTCCGTTCTGCGGGACGAGGGGTATCTGATCAGCCGCCAGGGTTCACGCAGCACCGTGGCGTTGCCTGCCGGCGCTCGGCCGAACGGCTTGATGTTCCGCCAACACCAACCCGGCCCGAGTGGTGCCGTCGTCGATCTCAGTTATGCCGCGATGGCCGCCCCGGCCGAGCAGGTGCAACAGGCGTATGCGTCTGCACTGGAGTCACTTCCACAGTTCCTGCCCACGCACGGCATGGAGCCGGTCGGCATCGGAGACCTGCGGGACGTCATCGCGCGTCGTTACACCGCACGCGGCTTGCCCACGACACCCGAGCAGATCATGGTGACCTCCGGCGCCCAGCACGCTTTGCGGTTGTTGTTGTCGGTGCTCACCTCTCCCGGTGAACGGGTGCTGGTGGATCACCCCACGTATCCCAATGCGCTGGAAGCGATTCGGCGCAACGGGGCCAGGCCGGTTCCGGTTCCGGTGCGTCCGGAGTTTGCCGCCGCCGGAGCCTGGGACCTCGACGGAATCCGTAGTGCCGCAAGGCAAACCGCGGCCCGCATGGCCTACCTGATTCCGGACTTTCACAATCCGACGGGACTGTGCATGGATTCCGCCGGGCGCGCAGAGCTTGCAAAGATCGCCCACGAGACCCGGATGACGCTTGTCGTCGACGAGACCATGGTGGACCTGTGGCTCGATGCGCCGCCGCCCGCGCCGGTGGCAGCGCACGGCCGCGGCGCCGCGAAGACGGATGTCGTGACCCTCGGTTCCACAGCGAAGTCACTGTGGGGCGGCTTGCGCGTCGGCTGGATTCGGGCTGACCCCGCACTGATCACCCAGTTGGTGGGCGCACGCGCGGCGGTGGACCTCGGTACTCCGGTCATGGATCAGCTTGCCGCGGCGTATCTCCTCGCCGACGACCACGCGCTGCTCGACGAGCGCCGCGCGGTGCTCCGCGAGCAACGTTCGGTTCTGCTCGACGCGGTGGCCGAGCGACTCCCGGACTGGCGTCCCACTCTCGGCTCGGGCGGAATGTCGGTGTGGATGCGAATGTCGGCACCCGTATCGACTGCCTTGGCGGCAGTGGCACCCAACTTCGGAGTGCTCCTCGCGGCCGGTCCGAGATTTGGCGTCGAAGGTGCTTTCGAGCGGTTCATCCGTGTGCCGTACGCGCGTTCGTCGGAAGATCTGATCCGGGGAGTTGCGTCCATCGCCGCTGCATACGACACCCTTGCCACCGATCGGGACGCTGCCGACCAACGCCTCGTCGTCGTCTGAGCGGCTAGCCTGCGCTCGCTGGGGTACCCACCTGGAAACGAAGGTGAATCCAGGAGGTTTCAATGGCAACCGTCGAGGGCGTCAGTGCAGAGGGCGTCAGTGCAGAAGGGGCCGGCGAATCGGAGGTATTGGCCGAACGGATCTTCGCGGCTGCGATCGGTGCGGCAGAACTGCAAGCGGTCTACCTCGGAGATCGGCTCGGCTGGTATCGCGCCCTCGCCGACTTCGGACCTCTCACGTCGACGGAACTGGCCGATCGGACCGCAACGGTGGAACGGTATGCCCGTGAATGGCTGGAACAGCAGGCCGTGGCGGGGTACCTGGACGTCAATACCGATGCCGACCGCCGATATACCTTGTCCGCAGAACATGCCGCAGTACTCGTAGATCCAGACAGTCTGTTGTACGTGGCGCCGATGGCCCGATTGTTCGTGGCGACAACAACATCGATGCCCAGACTGCTCGACGCGTATCGCCACGGCGGCGGCGTGACCTGGGAGTCGATGGGGGTGGACGCCCGTGAGGGACAAGCGCTGCTGAATCGCCCGATGTTCCTGCGTCAGTTGTGCCAGGAGTTCCTGCCGACCATTCCGGATCTGCACGCCGCGCTGACCGGCGGGGCGAAGGTCGCGGATCTCGGAATGGGGGAGGGATGGTCATCCGTGGGGTTGGCCCTCGGATACCCGAAAGTCGAGGTCCACGGCTTCGACGTGGACGCGGCGTCGGTGGCTGCGGCGCGTCGGCATGCGAGCGACTACGGCGTCGACGACCGCGTGCATTTCTCGTTGGTCGACGTGGCCGGTCAGGCCCCCGAGCAGGAGCGGGCGGAGACGGGCACCTACGACGCAGTTTTTGCGTTCGAGTGTCTACATGACGTGCCGGACCCGGTCGGGTTCTTGTCCACCGCCCGGTCGATCGCACAGCCGGGTGCTCCGGTGATCGTCATGGACGAACGAACGGCAGATGCATTCGATCCCGAGGCCGGGCCGATCGAGCAGCTGCTCTACGGGTACTCGCTGACCTGTTGCCTACCGGACAGTCTCTCCCATCCCGGGAGCGTCGGGACAGGAACGGTCATGCGACGGTCGACTCTCGAAAGTTTTGCTCTGGCAGCAGGTTTCGAGAGAGTGGATGTGCTGCCGATCGAGCATGAGTTCTTGCGGTTCTACCGATTGGGCTGACGCCCCGTGCGCCTTTCCGGTAGCCGGAACTACCAGAAAGGCGCACGGGCCGAAGGCCTAGGTCAACACGGGCCGAAGGCCTAGGTCCAAACTGTGTCGATATCCGTCGCCTCACGCGCCGGTGCGGACGGAACGCCCGCCGGGGTGCGGGAGAAGCGCGGCGCCGGAGCGTGCTGGGTGACGCCGTCGAGTTCGATGAGCGAGCCGCGCGCTGCGATGTGCTCGTTCGACGGGGCTTCCGCGAAGGTCAGGACCGGTGAGACGCACGCGTCGGTGCCGAGGAAGACCTTGGCCCACTCGTCGCGAGTCTTGGACAGGAACTTCTCCGTGAAGAGCGCCTTCATGTCGTCCCACTTGCTGGAATCCATCTGATGCGGAAGCGTCGACGGATCCAGTTCGAGGCCTTCGAGCAGCAGGGCGTAGAACTGCGGCTCGATGGAACCGACGGCCATGTACTTACCGTCGGAGGTCTCGTAGGTGTCGTAGAACGGCGCACCGGTGTCGAGGAGGTTGACACCACGCTCGTCGGACCAGACGCCGCGGCCGCGGAAGGCCCACATCATGTGGGACAGGGCAAGGGTGCCGTCGACCATGGCGGCGTCGACTACCTGGCCCTTACCGGAGATCGAACGCTCCACCAGGGCGGACAGGATGCCGAAGATCAGGAACATCGAACCGCCACCGAAGTCGCCGACCATGTTGAGCGGCGGAACCGGACGCTCGCCCTTACGGCCGATGGCGTTGAGGACGCCGGTCAGGGAGATGTAGTTGATGTCGTGGCCGGCGGCGCTCGCGAGGGGGCCTTCCTGGCCCCAGCCCGTCATACGCCCGTAGACGAGACGAGGATTGCGCTCCAACAGCACGTCGGGTCCGAGTCCCATACGTTCCATGACGCCGGGCCGGAAACCTTCGATGACAACGTCGGCGCGCTCGACCAGGTTCAGGACCTTCGCGACATCCTCCGGGTCCTTGAGGTTGGCTTCGACGACTCGACGGCCTCGCTTGATCTGGTCGGAGGCGTTGGCGTCCTGCGGGATCTGGCCTGCGCGTTGCACGATGACGATGTCGGCGCCCATGTCGGCGAGCAGAGTCGCCGCGTGCGGTCCCGGTCCCAATCCAGCGAATTCCACGATCCGAATGCCCGCGAGCGGGCCCTTCTTCTCCACAGTTTCTGCAGACACACGAACTCCCAATTCAGACGTCGACAACACTTCTGACCCGACGGTAACCTGTCGGATCGATCAGGTGTGCTCCGGGGCACTGTGTCCGAGAAGGGAGGCGTCGATCACTAGACGGCAGCGCCCTCGAACTGGGCGTTGTAGAGACGGAAGTACGCACCGCCGTGGGCGATGAGCTGATCGTGTGTGCCTTGCTCGACGATTTGGCCGGCCTCCATGACCACGATCAGATCCGCATTGCGAATCGTGGACAGTCGGTGCGCGATGATGAAGCTCGTGCGACCGGCCCGCAGCGCCGACATGGCGTGCTGGACAAGCTGTTCCGTGCGGGTGTCGACCGAGCTGGTCGCCTCGTCGAGAATCAGCAGCGACGGCTCGGACAGGAAGGCTCGGGCGATGGTGATGAGCTGCTTCTCACCCGAGCTGATGTTGGACGCTTCCTCGTCGAGCACTGTGTCGTAGCCGTCGGGCAGGGTGTGGATGAAGCGGTCCGCGAACGCCGCGCGGGCTGCAGCTTGGATCTCGGCTTCGCTGGCGCCGATGCGTCCGTACGCGATGTTCTCGCGGATGGTGCCGCCGAACAACCATGTGTCCTGCAGGACCATGCCGACGTGCGAGCGGAGGTCGGCGCGCCGCATGTGTGCGATGTCGACGTCGTCGATGGTGATCCGGCCGGAGTCGACTTCGTAGAACCTCATGATGAGGTTCACCAACGTGGTCTTGCCTGCGCCGGTAGGACCGACGATGGCGACGGTCTGTCCGGACTCGGCAGTGAGGTTGACGTTCTCGATGAGCGGGACGTCCTTTTCGTACCGGAAGGAGACGTTCTCGAACACGACGGTGCCGACGGTGCGGTGACGGCCGGCCTGCTCGGGGAGGACGGGGTTCACGATATCCGGAGTCTGCTCGGGTTCGTCGAGCAGTTCGAAGACCCGTTCCGCCGACGCGGCCCCGGACTGCAGGCTCGACGACATCGAGGCGATCTGGGTGAGCGGTGAGCTGAACTGGCGGGAGTAGACGATGAACGCCTGGACGTCACCGAGGGACATGTTGCCGCTGGCCACCTTCAGGGCACCCACCACGGCAAGCAGCACGTAGGTGATGTTTCCGACGAAGTTCATGACGGGCATGATCAGGCTGGACAGGAATTGGGCGCCGAACGATGCGTCGAGGAGTTTCTTGTTCTGCACCGCGAATTCGCGCTCGGCCTCGAACTGATGCCCGTAGACGCGCACCAGGTCGCGACCGCTGTAGGTCTCTTCGATCTGCGCGTTGATCTTCCCGGTTTCTTCCCATTGCGCTTTGAACAGAACCTGCGCGCGCTTGGCGACACGGGCCACCAGCACGACCGACACGGGAACGGCGATGAGTGCGATGAGTGAGAGCATCGGCGAGATGACGAACATCATGGTGAGGACGCCGACGACGGTCAGCACCGAGGTCAGCAGCGACGTCAGAGTTTGGGACAGGGTCGACGAGACGTTGTCGATGTCGTTGGTGACGCGGCTGAGAACTTCACCGCGAGGCGTCCTGTCGAAGTACGGCAACGGAAGTCGGTGAATCTTCGCTTCGACTTCCGCACGCAACTTGTAGATCGTTTTCTGCACGATGATGTTGAGCAGGAACGCTTCCACCCAGGCGAGCAGCGACGCCATCACGTACACACCGATGGCAATGAGGATGACCTTGCCGATGGCGTCGAAGTTCAGTCCGACACCGGGGACGACGTCGGCTGAGTTCTGAACCAGATCAGCGAACGTCGAATTACCGGATGCGCGAATCGCTTCCGCGGCCTCGTCGCGGCTGATACCGGCCGGCAAGCTCTTGCCGATGAACCCGGCGAAGATGAGGTCGGTGACGTGGCCGAGGATCTTGGGAACCGCGACGGAGAGCGAGATACTGCCGATCGTCGAGAGCACTACGACGAATACCGCGATCTTGTGCGGCTTCAACAGGCCCAGCAGCCGTTTCATCGTGGCTTTGAACTGCTTGGGTTTGGTCGCCGGTGTGGTGGACGCGGGCTTCGGTGCCGGGGCATCGGGCGTGGGCTCGTCGCCGGGCGGCGGTTCGACAGGCGGTGGTCCGACAGGCGGTGGTCCGACAGGCGGTGGTCCGGACTGTTGCTGTCCGGACTGTGGCGGACCGTACAGGGGTTGTCCGTACTGGGGTTGTCCGTACTGGGGCGCAGATTCGACAGGCTGCGCTGTGTCCGGCTCCGCGGGGATCTTGGCAAACACGACGGTAGGAGCGTCGTCGAAATACTGACGATTGCCCGGACCGAAATTTGGGCCTTGCGGAATGGTCATGCGCTCATCTCCGCGGGAATCTGGGAGGCCACGATCTCTTGGTACGTCGGGCAGTTGGCCAGCAGGAAGTTGTGGTCGCCGAGCCCGACGGGAGCGCCGTCCTCGAGGACCATGATCTGGTCGGCATCGATGATCGAAGACACGCGTTGCGCGACGACGATGACGGTGCTGTTCGTCGTAATGGCGCGTAGCGCAGCCCGAACTGCCGCGTCGGTGTGCATGTCCAGGGCGGAGAAGGAATCGTCGAAAATGTAGATCCGCGGTCGGCGGACGACGGCTCGGGCGATGGCCAAGCGCTGCCGCTGGCCACCGGAGAGATTCGATCCACCTTGCGATATCGGGGATTCCAGACCCTGCGGAAGTTCCCGGACGAAGCCGTCGGCTTGCGCGACGGCGAGTGCAGCCCAGATGTCGTCGTCGGTGGCCGACGGATTTCCGTACCGGATGTTGGTGGCGACCGTGCCGGCGAACAGGTAGGTCTTTTGCGGGACGTACCCGAAGTTGGTGAACAGTTCGTCCTGATCCCAGCCGCGGACGTCGAGTCCGTCGATCAGAACCGCACCGGCTGTGACGTCGAAGAGCCGGGGGATGAGGGAGACGAGGGTGGATTTTCCGCTGCCGGTGCTGCCGACGATCGCGGTGACGGTTCCAGGTAGACAGCGCATAGTCACGCCGCTCAGAACCGGAGTCTCGGCACCGGGGTAGCTGAATCCGGCTCCGCCGAACTCGACGACGCCGTAAGGGTTGGTGGGGCGCAGCGGTTGGGACGGCGCCGGCACCGATGGCTTCGTGTCGATCACTTCGGTGATGCGGTCGGCGCAGACGGCGGCCCGCGGAATCACGACGGCCAACATCGTTGCCATCACGACGGACATCAGAATCTGCATGACGTACGCGAGGAACGCGCTGATCTGGCCGATCTGCATGTCACCGGTGTTCACGAGGTGGGCACCGAACCACATGACCGCAACGCCGGTCAGGTTCGCGATCAGCATGACCGTCGGCAGGAGAACCGCTTGGTATCGACCGATGAGCAGAGCCGTGTCCGCCAGTTCCTTGTTGGCCTGATCGAAACGCATGGTTTCGTCGGGTTCGCGCACAAACGCGCGAATCACACGCATACCGGTGAGCTGTTCGCGCAGTGCGCGGTTGATCTTGTCGATGCGAGCCTGCATGGTCCGGAAGTGGGGAATGAGGCGAGCGACGACCACTGCGACGGTGATGCCCAGTAGGGGCACCGAAATGGTCAGGAGCCACGACATCTGCAGATTCTCGCGTAGCGCCATGACTATGCCGCCGATGCACATGAGTGGTGCGCTGACGAGCATCGACGACGTCAGCATCACCAGCGTCTGGATCTGGAGGACGTCGTTGGTATTTCGTGTGATCAGCGTTGGGGCGCCGAAACCGGAGAATTCACGGTCGGAGAAACTGCCGACGGCCTTGTAGACGGCGGCCCGGACGTCGTGACCGAATCCCATCGAGGACTTTGCCGCCAGATACGTCGACGCGACCGAGGCGATGATCGACGCCAACGAGACCATCAGCATGATTCCACCGGTCGACATGATGAATCCGGTATCACCACGGGCGACGCCGTCGTCGATGATTCGGGCATTCAGGGTCGGCAGGATCAGCGACGCAATGGCACCGAAAAGTTGCAGCGCCAATACTCCCGCGAGCAACCAGCGGTACGGCGGCAGGTACGCCTTGAGCAGTTTTGCTAACACGGCGATCCCGATCTGGTTGCCACGCGTTCAGGATTGATCACATGCACACGGTATGACAGATCGCGGTCGGCGCGGGCACCGACTCTGACCTTTGCGGCCTTTTGTCCCAATCGATTGTGATGTCGATCACATTTGAATTTGAAGTTGAGTTCGAGTCACGTGGCTTGATCTGGGGCTTTACAGATCGACGCGAACTGTCACGCGAGTCTTTGGCCTTAAACAAACTGGACGTATGTATTTTTCCTGACTACAAAGGCTCTCGGCGGACCAAATGTGCGCCACGTCATACATCTCACGCAAGGAGTTCAGTAATGGGTTCAGTCGAAAATCTCCTCGAGGCAAACGGTATGGGCTGGGGTCTGCTCAAGCTCCTTCCATTGGTGAACATGCTCAAGACCCTCCAGGGCCTCGATTCCGCCAGCTCGAACTCCTGACGTTCGCGCACACGCCAATCTTTCGTAACGACACAGGAGTAGTCACATGACTTCGATCCAGAATCTCGACGCCTTCCTCAAAAGCGTTCTCGCTTTGGTGACCAAGCTGAACGCGGGATCGGCAGATTCCTCGGGTTCGACCGGTTCGGCCGCCGAGTAATTTCTCCAGCCTTTCCGATCCATCAACTGCATTTCTGAGAAAAGAGGAACCGACATGGGTTCGCAAGAAGAATTCAGCGCCGTCATCAAGAATCTCTTCCCGGTTCTCAAGGACCTGTTCACGGCTATCGGCGGTGGCTCGCTCACTCCGGGAACCGGCTCGGCCGCTGAGAAGTAGGTCTGAGAAGTAAGTCCCGTTTGCCCGAAAGTGTGGCTCGCAGTTGACTGCGAGCCACACTTTCCGCATTTTTACTGTGATGCACATCACAATTTATCCTCTAATTTTCAGTAGATTATGGTCTTGAACTGCAGTTTTCACAAAAGGTGTTACTTCTGGTCGTTGGTAGTAGCCATGCGATAGCTGGACAAGCGCGATTCTGCAGTCTATAAATGCTCTCAGCGCTTGTTAGTGCGCTGCATCACAGCACGGGATGTCGCAGGGGGCGACCGCATATTTCACCCCTGTGTGGCATGAGTTCCCAGACTGTTTCGGTCACCGCCTGCGGCCGAAACGTCGCTGAACATTTCACATCACCTCTACGCACCAGGAGAACTCCTATGTTCGGATCACTCAGCGCACTCGGACCTCTGCTCTCAGCCCTCGGCGTGTTCCTCAAGTCGGTAGACACCTCTTCGCTCGAGGGCGACTCGGGATCCTCGGGATCCAGCGGATCTGCTGAATAAGACCAACCGCGCAGCAAGACCTATCAAGTGCCGAGTCCTCGGTACTGTGATGGTCGGTCACTTCACATTGCCCTCTGACCGCGTCATCGGTCAGAGGGCAATGTGGTGTGAACGTGACGATAAGATTCGGCAGTCGCCCGATACGCCTTTTCTGGAGCGACGGTGAGGTGACGAATGACAAGGATGGGCCGAATAACGCGGCTGCTGGTCGTCTTTGTCGTTGTCCTGCTTGCCGCGCTCATCGGAATTCTCACGCGCCCGCCCGGGCTGCTCGCGACGTTCTGGTGCGCCAATGCGTTGCTGCTGGGAATGATGGTGCGATGGCCGATTCTGATCGAGTGGCCCACGTGGATTGCGGCCGGCGTCGCTTATGTGAGCGCTGATCTGCTGACCGGCAACACCTTCTCGATGGCAATTCAGTTGAACGGTGCAAACCTGGTCGGGGTCACCGTTGGCGTGTTGTTGCTCTACTACCTCAAACGCACCCCGTTCCGCTTGGTCGATTCATCGTCTCTGATGTGGATGGTTGTCGTCTCCGGACTCAGTGCCTGCGCTACCGCGGCAACAGCCGGGCTGATGGATTGGATCTTTCGAGACGAATCGTTTGCCGACACGCTTGTTCACTGGGGCAGTACGGAATTCATGGCCTATCTGCTGGTGTTGCCCCTGATTCTGTCCATGACCATTCCGTCCAGCTTTGCGGAGATCCGCAGTAAGACGACTGTCAGGGCAGTTCTGGCCATGACGGTCCCGTTGCTTGCTACCGCAGCCTGCATGCCGATCGCGCTCAGCATCGAGGGGCCGATTGCCCTTCTCCTTCCCATCCCCGCGCTGTTGTGGTGCGCTACCCGGATCTCGGTTCCGAGTACGGCGTTGGTTTCGGCAGTGTGGTCGGTGTGGTCGCTCATGATGGCCGACGCCGGCAGGCTGGCTCTCGGGGAACAGGGTGGCGCAAACGTGAACGAGGCGGTGATCACGTCGATAGCGGTCACTCTGGTTGCGCTGGGTCCCATTGCCGTGGCGTGCGCGACGCAGGAGCGCCGGGCCGCCGAGCGTGAGTTGTTCCGCGCCGTCGAATACGACTCTCTCACCGGCGTCCTCTCGCGCGGGCCCTTCCTCCGTCAAGCGGAAGAACGACTACAACAGGCAACGCAGACGGCGTTGCCTGTCGGATTGCTGATGCTCGATCTCGACCATTTCAAAGCCGTCAACGACACGTACGGTCACATGGTCGGCGACAGCGTACTCGCCGATTTCGGTGCCCGGATGGCAGAACGCGTCTCCGATACCGATCTGGTCGGTCGACTCGGCGGCGAGGAGTTCGCGGTCTTGCTCACCGGTTCCAGTTTCGCCCGTGCAACCGAAGTCGCCGAAGAGATCCGACATGCTCAGGTCCACGACTCGGTACGATCCGGGCACGACAGCACCGTCAGTGTCGGACTCGCTTGGACGGATGACGCGACGCCTACCTTGTCATCGCTGATGGTTGCCGCCGACGCAGCCCTGTACGAAGCCAAGCACGCAGGCCGAAATGTCGTGAAAGCCGACAACGTCAGCGACATCGTGAGTGGCGTCGTGCCTAAGCGGAGCAGCAGAACCGCGTGAGTTCCGCCATCGCGTCCTCTGGATGCGCTGACCTGCATCGGGATTGGCATATAGTCGCAGCCATGCAGCTTGATTCAACGCCGTCGGACCTTTCAGCACCGTCGCACCCTTCCTCGCTTCCACTCCGTTTCGGCACTCCGCTCGCGGAGAACGCGATCAGAGTGATGATGTTGGGATCCGGTGAACTGGGCAAGGAAGTTGTCATCGCGTTGCAGCGATTGGGCGTTGAGGTCATTGCGGTGGATCGGTACCCGGACGCACCCGGGCACCAGGTTGCGCACCGGGCTCACACCGTCGACATGACCGATCCCGATGCGCTGCTGGCCGTGATCGAACTGGAGAAGCCGCATTTTGTGGTGCCCGAGATCGAGGCAATCGCGACCGACGCGCTGGCCGTCGTCGAAGCTCGGGGTGAGACCGTGGTCATTCCCACGGCCAGGGCAACGCAGCTGACCATGAACCGCGAAGGTATCCGGCGACTTGCGGCCGAGGAACTGGGCTTGCCTACCTCGCCGTATGCATTTGCGAATTCACTCGACGAGGTTCGGGCTGCCACCGGACTCACCGGTTTTCCGTGCGTGATCAAGCCCGTCATGTCGTCCTCCGGTAAAGGGCAGTCGACGGTGCGCACTGCCGACGAACTCGAGTCAGCGTGGGATTACGCGATGGCCGGTGGACGTGTCAATCACGGCCGGGTCATCGTCGAGGGGTTTGTCGATTTCGATTACGAGATAACACAATTGACGGTCCGGGCGCTGGGCAGTGACGGCGCGATCGAGACGTCGTTCTGTGAACCCATCGGTCACCTGCAGCAGTCGGGCGATTACATCGAATCCTGGCAGCCGCAGCAGATGTCGGCGCTCGCCCTCGCTGCCGCCCGCGAGGTGTCCGAGAAAGTCACGTCGGCGCTTGGCGGTCGCGGAATCTTCGGCGTCGAGTTGTTCGTCAAAGGCGACAACGTGTACTTCTCCGAGGTGAGCCCACGTCCACATGACACCGGCCTGGTCACGCTGCGTACACAGCGGCTCTCCGAATTCGAATTGCACGCCCGCGCCATCCTGGGGCTCCCGGTCGATACGACGCTCACCTCGCCTGGTGCTTCAGCCGTCATCTACGGCGGTGTCGAAGCGCAGGCAATCGGATTCGACGGCGTCGCAGAGGCTCTCGCGGTGCCGGAGACCGATCTTCGGTTGTTCGGTAAGCCGGAAAGTTTCACGCGTCGACGGATGGGCGTTGCCGTCTCCGCTGCCGCAGATGTCGAGACTGCTCGCTCCCGCGCACGCGAGGCGGCGTCGAAGGTTCGCCCCGTCGGATGAGTCCGGCTGCGGAAGTTGTTGTCGGGCTGGCAATTCTGATCGGTCTGATCGGGGTGGTTGTGCCGATCCTGCCCGGAACACTGCTCATTCTGGCAGCAATTCTGGTGTGGGCGTTGATGACCGGTGGCGCGACCGCGTGGACTGTGTTCGCGGTGGCAGCACTGGCCCTCGTGGTCACCGGCGTTGTGAAGTACACGTGGCCCGGTCAGCGAATGCGTGCCGGGGGAGTGCCCAACCGCTCTGTCATGGTGGGCGGGCTCGTCGGCATCATCGGGTTCTTTGTCGTTCCGGTGGTGGGGCTGTTCCTGGGATTCATCGTGGGAACGTACGTTGCAGAACTAGCGCGGTTACGCAACGCCAACATCGCGTGGGCGTCGACGCTTCATGCGGTGAAAGCCGTGGGGTTGTCCATGGTGGTGGAGTTGTTCGGTGCGTTGATCGCGGCCGGGCTCTGGTTGGGCGCAGTCGTTTTCGTGTGAGCAGTTTTTCGGGCGTGAGCACTGGCTCGTTCGCACCGATACCAGGCGCGGGCGTTGCCGCCCATCACAGCCGGAAGATCGTCCCCGACGGCGTCGGCGATCACGTCGAGGTCGTGGATTTCGAAGGCGCGACGGGCGCGGGTTCCCGGCAGATCGGTGCCGAACATCAGTGCCTCGGGATTGACGGCGTGGATTTGACGGAGCACATCGCCGACATCGGAGATGGTGGTGCGTCCGAATCCGGTGGCTTTGACTCGTACCCCGCGGTCCACCAGGTTGAGGAGATACGGCAGGCCGCGCGTCGACATACCCAGGTGGTCGATCGACACAGCCGGCAGCTTTGCAAAAACCGGTTCGAGTGAGAGAAGTAGCGTCGCGTCGACGTAGAACTCGGCGTGCCAGCCGGCCAGATCGAAAGCCCGGTTTGCCAGGTCCGCGAGTTGACGCAGATCTGTTGCGCCGCGTCGGAGATTGAATCGGACTGCGCGAACACCCAGTGCGTCGAGGTCCACTATCTCTTTGTCGGTGACGTCGTCACCGAGTGCCGTGACGCCAACCCAGCCTGGGCCGAGTTCCGCGAGTGCCGTTTTGAGGTACTCCTGGTCAGTGCCCTGGTACGACGCCGTCACCACTGCTCCACCGTCCACGCTCAGCCCCTCGAGAGCCGCCACCCTGGACCGGTAATCGGGGACGGTGAACGGCTCGGGCAGGTAACCGTGATTCTCGACCAGCGGAAAGCGCGGGTCGATGATGTGAACATGGGCGTCAAACACGTCATTCATTTTGCACGCTGTCAATATGACCTCGAACAGACGACCGGCCCGATGTGACCTGGATCGCTACGTGGCGAATTTCAGTCATATCGGGCCGGTCTGTCTGCGATGCCTGTGGTTAAGCCTTCTCAGGCTCCGAGGCTTTCAGCATGTCGTGGCGCTCGACGACCTTGATGCGTTCGCGGCCTTCGGGTTCGCCGAGGCTGCGCTCGTGTGCATCGAGGCGGTACCAGCCCTGCCACGTCGTGTACGGCACCTGCTTGCCTTCGAGGAATTCGATGACGGCGTTCTCGTCGGGATGTGCGGCGCCGGCGAAGTCGGCCGAGTCCTCGAGGAGGTTCGCGACGGTTTCGTTCGCGTCACCCTTGGTGTGGCCGATGAGGCCGACGGGGCCGCGCTTGATCCAGCCGGTGACGTAGGTAGCCGGCATGAACCGGGCTGCGCCTTCGGCGTTGTCGTCGGCGACGACGCGTCCGGCATCGTTGGGGACGGTTCCGGCCTGGTCGTCGAACGGCAGCTGCGTGACGTTCTGCGACAGGTAGCCGACAGCGCGGTACACGGCCTGAACATCCCAGTCCTTGTAGGTGCCGGTGCCCTTGACGTTGCCGGTGCCGTCGAGTGCGGTGCGCTCGGTGCGCAGGCCAACTACCTTGCCGTCTTCACCGAGAACCTCGGTGGGGGATTCGAAGAAGTGCAGGAACAGCTTGTGCGGGCGGCTTCCGACGTCGCGGATTGCCCAGTCCTGCAGGGTGTTCGCGACCATGTCGACCTGCTTGGAGTTGCGCCGAGCCTGCTCCGAGCCCTCGTCGTAGTCGATGTCCTCGGGGTCGACGATGACCTCGATGGTCGGGGAATGGTCGAGCTCACGCAGTTCGAGAGGCGTGAACTTGGCCTGCGCGGGGCCGCGTCGTCCGAAGACGTGAACTTCGATGGCCTTGTTGTTCTTGAGGCCCTCGTAGACGTTGGCGGGGATCTCGGTCGGCAGCAGTTCGTCGCCGGTCTTGGCGAGGACGCGGGCGATGTCGAGGGCGACGTTGCCGACGCCGAGGACGGCAACCTTCTCTGCGGTGAGGGGCCATTCGCGGGCGACGTCGGGGTGGCCGTCGTACCAGGAGACGAAGTCGGCGGCGCCGTAGCTGCCGTCGAGGTCGATGCCCGGGATACCGAGGGCGCGGTCGGCGTTGGCGCCGGTGGAGAAGATAACCGCGTCGTAGAACGACTGGAGGTCGTCGAGGGTGATGTCGGTGCCGTAGTCGATGTTGCCGAGGAGGCGGACCTGCGGCTTGTCGAGGACCTTGTGCAGGGCGGTGATGATGCCCTTGATGCGCGGGTGATCAGGTGCGACGCCGTAGCGGATGAGACCGAAGGGCGCTGGCATGCGCTCGAAGAGGTCGATGCTGACACCGCGGCCGGAAACTGCGGTATCGGACTTCATGAGGGCATCGGCGGCGTAGATGCCGGCGGGGCCGGCGCCGACGATCGCGACCCGGAGTGGGCGGTTGGAGTCAGTCATCGTAAAGACAGCTACCTTCTTCGAAGTTCGGACAACGTATCGACAAGTATCCAATTTAGCCGAACCTAAGCACCGTGGAGTGTTTGCGGTTCGACCGGTACACACTTTCACCAGAATTGGCGTCGGTAAACCGTTTCTTTATTCAATTCTCCTTCAAGTCCGGTTCGAAGCGGTAGGGGTCCACTACTTGACGGGCCACAAGCTGAGTTTGTGGGGGACTATTGGGTTCATGAATGACCAGCGTGACGATTCCGGCAACTCCGAAAGCAAGACAGCCTCGGCAGGGCCGTTCATCCTGGCAGTGGCAATTGTCGCGCTGATCCTCGGCGGAATTTTTGTCTCGTCCTGGATGTCCCCAGCCGAGGAAAACGTCAGCGAAGAGGACCGCATCAGCAGGGTGGTCGCGGACTACGTCTCCGCTCACAACGAGAACGACACCAAGACGCTCCAGACCCTCACCTGCGCAAACTTCGATCCGGAGACCGGACCACTCGCCGATACCGAAGGTGACGTCGAGATGCAGGGCATCAACGAATCGGTGGTCAGCGGTGACCGCGCAACTGTCGACGTTCGGCTCTCCGGTGGCGGCCAGGATCAGCGCGTCGAGGTCTGGACACTCACGCGCGACGGCGAAGGCTGGGATATCTGCACCTGATCGCCCACACAATCCGGTCTTGTGAAAACATGGACAACGTGAGTTACGCAGGCGATCTGACGCCGGAGCAAGCCTGGGAGCTGCTCCGCGAAAACCCCGAGGCAGTGCTCGTCGACGTGCGCACCGACGCAGAGTGGAAGTACGTCGGTATCCCCGACGTCACGTCGCTCGGTAACTCGGCTGTGCAGATCGAATGGGTGAGCTACCCGAACGGTGCACGCAACGACAACTTCGTCGACGAGTTGAAGGAATCCGGTGTTGTCCCCGGGTCCGGGAAACCCGTGATCTTCCTGTGTCGATCCGGTCAGCGATCGATCGGGGCTGCAGAAAGTGCGACAGCGGCGGGCATCGGTCCGTCGTACAACGTGCTCGACGGGTTCGAAGGCGGTTTGGATGCCGACGGACATCGTGGAGTTGTAGGTTGGCGGGCCATCGGCCTGCCGTGGAGGCAGCAGTGAGCGGAATTCCCCAGGGCGGCGCTTTTCAACGGGCGTTGCCGGACGACGTAGGTCTTGGCACGCTCGGTGTCCGCGGCGGATTGATGCGAACGGGCTTCGAGGAAACCTCCGAAGCGCTGTTCCTCAACTCCGGATTTGTCTACGAGAGTGCAGAAGCCGCCGAACAAGCCTTCACCGGTGAAGTAGACCATTTTGTCTACTCCCGCTACGGCAATCCGACAGTCAAGATGTTCGAAGAGCGTCTGCGCCTCATCGAAGGCGCTGAAGCGTGCTTTGCGACGGCCAGCGGAATGTCCGCTGTATTCACGGCGTTGGGCGCGTTGTTGGGCAATGGTGACCGATTGGTCGCCGCTCGCAGCCTCTTCGGTTCCTGCTTTGTCGTATGCAACGAAATCCTCCCGCGCTGGGGAGTCGAGGTTGTTTTTGTCGACGGTGAAGACAACGCGCAGTGGGAAGAAGCGCTCTCGGTGCCGACCACGGCAGTATTCTTCGAGACGCCGTCCAATCCGATGCAGTCTTTGGTGGACGTACGACGCGTATCCGAACTCGCGCATGCTGCCGGTGCAAAGGTAGTGCTGGACAACGTCTTTGCGACGCCGCTTCTGCAGCGCAGCTTGGACTTGGGTGCCGACGTCGTTGTGTACTCCGGTACCAAGCACATCGACGGTCAGGGCCGTGTCCTCGGTGGCGCGATCCTCGGAACCGAGGAATACATCAGCGGTCCCGTTCGAGAACTGATGCGGCACACCGGACCTGCGCTGAGCCCCTTCAACGCCTGGACTCTGCTCAAGGGACTCGAGACCATGCCGGTTCGTATCCGGCATTCCGTAGCGTCGGCACTCGAGATCGCCGAATTCCTCGAAGCGCATCCGGGCGTCAAGTGGGTCAAGTACCCGTACCTGACTTCGCACCCGCAGCATGAACTTGCGAAAGCTCAAATGAGCGGCGGCGGAACAGTTGTCACGTTCGAGCTCAATGCGCCCGATGGTGAGGGCAAGAAGCGGGCATTCGAGGTTCTGAACGGTCTCAGGGTTGTCGACATCTCCAACAACCTGGGCGATTCCAAGTCTCTGATCACCCATCCCGCCACCACGACTCACCGGGCCATGGGTCCGGAAGGGCGTGCGGCAGTGGGTATTACAGATGGTGTTGTGCGCCTGTCCGTCGGTCTTGAAGACACGGTAGATCTGTTGGCGGATCTGAAGCGCGCGCTGGGTTAGTCGCGTTGTAACCCGCGGAGAGCTTCGTGGGTGCTGCCGTCGAAGCTCTCCGATCAGGTTGGCGCCAATTGTTGGGTGACGAGGCTGAGTCCAGCCATATTCAGGGTTCCACCTGCGCTGAGTGGGTCGTTCGGAAGGATCGTGAACGCCACGGTCACCAAGACATCTTGTCCGTTCTGCGCCGACGTGAGGTCGCTGCGGATCTTGGGAGTCAGTGTGCTGTTGTACAACTCGACGTTAGCCTGCGTTGATACGTAAGTTCGGAACGCGTTGACCGTGGACGGCAGTGTGCCACCTGCAAGCGACGGGTCCGCGGTGACCGAGGCACGCAATCGTGGACCGGTGGCCGACACCGGTGAGTAGCAGTAATAGACGTAGTCGTAGCCCGCGCGGAGGCGGTAGGTTGCGATATTCGCGATCTCGACATATTCGTTCGGGTTGGGATCTGGAGCCGGCACGAACACTCTTTCGGACCACCCACTGACTCCGTCTTTGACGCACGGTCCCAGTGACAACGTGCCGGCTGTGACCGTCGCGCCCGAAAGCGTTTCCTGGTCGACCCATTTCGCGAGAGAGTTCCCCCCGCCCACCATGACGACCAGCGCGACGGTCGCTGCAAGCGCACCCTTTATCTGTCTCTGCATCAGGGCACCAAGTCCTCGATCTCGGCCGGAAGCTCGCCCGTTGCGGTCTGTCGCAGCCCTGTTCCCGCTGTGAATTCCACGAATTCCGCTCCTGCGGTGCCGATGATCCACAACTGGTTGGTGCCGGAGAGCCAGTGCAGTACATCGGTCGATTCGACGGAAGTGCGATAAATCCGAGTGCCGAGCGCGTCGTACACGTCGAGGAAAATACCTGTATCGCTGTGGATTCTGCGGGCAGTGTATGAATCCGGACCTGTTGAGACGAGGTCGGATCCGACCTGTGTTTCAGTCGGGGGCGGGGTAGTTGTTGTCGTCGTTGTGATCTCGGTAGTGGTACTGATTTCCGGTGTTGTGCTGGTGGTTGTGGTCGGCGTTGTTGTGGTCGACATTGTTGTGGATGGAGTCGGTTCGGTTGTACCGGTCGTGGTGGTTGCCGTCGCTGTGGTTGCCGTAGCTGTGGTTGTTGGTGCCGGACTAGTGGTTACTGTCGACTGAGTCGATGTGGGCGTGGGCGCACTGGCAGCCATTCTGCTGGCGGCGCTGGTTCCGGAAATCATGGAGCCGCAATATGTTCCACCGAGGAGGAAACCTTTGTCCAATGTGAAACCCGTCCATGTGGGGGCCGTCAGTCCGTTTTCAATCGAGTAGATCCGTACTGTAGACGAGCCGCTCAGATCGAGAAGCGCGGGTGGGAGCGTGATGTCGACGGTGGTGGCGCTCTGCGTGTTGTCGCTATAGGTGACGCCGTCGGGGTCGAGTACCAGGATGCGATAGGTGTAGATTCCTGCACCTGGCGCCGTCCACGTGATTCGGGCGCCAGAGGAAAGAAAGCCGGGTGAAAAGTTCACACATGTGAAGGTCTGAACTGTGGCGAACTGGCCGGTCTTTGCGGTTGCGGTGTCGGTGATCATGGCGGCGGTGTTGCCGATCGGTGACATCGCAAGCAGTGCGCCCAGCCCGGCAGCTGTAACGAGGATCAATTCCCGTTGTCGCCAGGGTGCGGTGAGGATGCTCGACGAGGCGTGTGCTGAACGTGAACGAGGCGAATTATGTTCGGGCGCAGTCGGCGTGCCGTTGTGTATCTGCTCTGCAGGCGTGCCGCCCTTCGGCGGTCCTTCGCCGCGTGATGCCGGATGAAAGGCCGTCATCAACAGGGCTCCGGCAAACAAACCGCCGACGAAGATTCCGATCGGGCCCGACAGCCACGCCAGTACATAGCCGACTCGGCTCATGCTGAATACAACCAGGTCTGCGTCGGCCACCGCGTATGTTTCGCTGTCGGGAGCATTGTTGGCGTCACCTTTGAGCGTCAGTGACGACAGATTATTGTCCAGTTGGTCGATTCCGTACACACGGTGAGTGAGTCTTTCACCGGCGCTGGTGGTGACACTGACAATGTCGCCAACCGATAATTCGGATACCGGTTGGGATTTCACAAATGCCAACGAACCCGTCGGTATTGCGGGAGACATCGAGCCGGATCGAAATACGACGGGTTTGACTCCGAAGACCAATGACAATGCGGTGGCGACGATGCACAGAATTCCGAGGACGGCACCTGTTGTCAGTGCAGCTTGCTTGAATCGATTGATCGTGTCCGGACGGTTGGGATGTGACATATCGATTCAGACCGCCGATCCCGCGATGTTCAGTTGCGTATAGGGAAGGTTTCCGCCCGCCGGCGTACCTGCGACCAGGGTCATTTTCACGCACAGAGTCGAGCTGGCCCCAGCGCCCAGCGTCACAGGGGCTATGAGGAGTGTCGTTGTGCTACCACCGCCGACCAGCGAGAGTTCTGCCTTTTGTGCAGTGCCAGTGCAGCTCGATCCGGTGGAGATACCGCCCAAATACGCTGAGATTTTCAGCGCCGCAGCAAAACTCGGTGGCGTCGATACCGGAGATTGAGCTGTGATGTTGACAGAGGTGCTGAGGGTTCCCGTGTTCCTCACGGTCAGGCTCTGCGTCACAGCGGTAGCCGATGTCATGGCGCTCGAGGACAGGTTGATCGTGATGTTGTCTCCCTCGGTCACGTCCGTGCTCGATGCGACTATGTTGACAGTTCCCGCGGAGAAGTCTCCTGACGTGGATGTGGCTGTTGCGCCCCAGGCTGCCATGGTGGTCAGGGTGCCGACTCCGAGCACCATGCCGAGTGAGAGCAGCGCCCGAATGCGAGTGCTTCGGGCTCCGGAAAAGGATTGGAGCAACGAGCTGTTATTGCCCGCCATGACTAACACCATCTTTCAGCGAAGTGGCTTCCGAACTTATGATGTCAGCGCAGTCGTCTGATGCGGATCCTTTTGCCTCGCTTCGATTCTTGTTGCGAGAGCGCAGGCTCTCACGTGTTCCACTGGCGATCATGTAGAACGCGTACGCACCCAGAGCGCCGACGACAACGGTGAGGATGATCTTGCGCTGGTCGCCGGTCAGCCAGCTGTTGACGTGCCCGAGGTAGGGGACCGAATACCACACCTTGCCGCGAATCTGTACGGGGAGTACCGGCTTCTCGTCAGGGGTGTTGTTGGCGTCGCCCTGTGTGATGAAGGTGCGCTCGCCTTTGGTGTTGATGCTCATCGAGATGATCCGATGCGTGACAACAGTCGGTTGGCCTGATTCGAGTTGGTAGGTGATGGGCATGCCGACTGTCAGATCGCCCTCGTCCACAGGTTTGACAACTATGAGCGTGCCCGGCTCGTAGGTGGGGCGCATCGAGCCCGTAAGGATCGTAAATCGTTGTGAGCCTGTGACAATCGGTATCACGATCGTGACGACGATGACCGCGCACAGAGCGAACAGCAGAACCCAGGTCACAACTGAGCTGACCCACCACAGCGGGCCGGTCCGTTCGCGTCGATGGGAGTGTTTTGTAGTCATTCGCTTGTCGCCTGTCATCTCGATCGAGTCCTACACCTGTACTGCCGTGAAGGTGAAGACGAGCTTGGTCGACACCCCGCCCGTTGTGGTTCCTGTCATGTTCACCGACGCGCGCATGCACCAAACGGTGGAACTTCCACTGGTCAAAGAGATTCCGGTGTCCGTGGGTCCGCCGTATTTGGCAGCTGTTGCCAGTCCGGAATAGATCGGGGTTCCGGGAAGGGCTGTGGCTGTCGTAGCGGTGTTCGGACAGGCTGCGGCGCCCGTGACGGTCGAGATCTTGAGGTCGAGAACCGGATTTGTACTGGTGGCGGCCACGGAGGCCAATCTGAACCGCAGCCCGGAGGCGTTGGTTGCCGGGTTCACGATGGTCAGCGGCATCTGCACGGCGGTTGTAGCCGCCATCCCAGTGCCCGCGAACGTGCTCCAGGTGTAGGTGCTGGCGGCGTTGGCAACCGTGGAACCCACCTTGAGTGCGAACGTGCTCGAGCCTGCTGTCAGTACGTCGTTGCTGATCGGGGCAGCGGACTTCCACAGCGCGCCGGTGCCTTGCGCTGATGCGAACATCAACACAATCACCGACGCGCCCGCAAGGGCTCCCCAAGCTCTCCCTTTCATGGATCGTTTTATGCCGGGATGGCTTGCTGTTGCAGCTTGATGGCGAGGTTCGACAAGTTGATCGACGCGCCCTGAGCCACAAGAAGCTGAACGTCAGCGAAGGTCAATGTGACCTTCACCGTCACAGGTTTGCCGTTGTCGGCTTCGGTCAGTGGGGATGCAGCCGTGACTGGGGTGCCGCCTACGGTCACCACCGTGGTTGCCGTGATGTTGTCCTTGAGTTGATTCGCGGTGGCTCCAGGAGCTGCCGTCGTGCCGGCTGTAATAGTGCTCGCATCCGCTGCGATCGTTGCGGCGAGGCGATCACCGTCTGCAGTGATAGAAGTTGTGCAATCGAAGGTGAGCACTTCGGTCGGCACAATTCGCCATGCGGTGATATCCGCAATCGGCTTCACGGTGGGGAACGTGGACTGCCACCCGGTCCCGGCCACTGGGGCGCAAGGAGCGAGCTGCAACGTGCCCGCTGTTATAGCGCCGCCGCCGACAACTTCACTGTCACTCCACATTGCGAGTGAACCTGCACCGCCGAGGAGTAGTGCAACCGCGGCCGCTGCCGCAATTGCACCCTTTGTCTGTTTCTTCATGGAGAGCTCATTTCTGGGGAGTCCGAATTGGGTCGTTCAGAAATGAGTATCAGCCATGGCAAACGATTCGTTACCTGTTTTGAAAAGAATATTTCGCCCAAATTGAAATTTTTGGTTTGAACTGGGAAAAGCTGCCTACCAGGCACTAGTCACCGGTTTGTTAGTTCAACGTTGAAGAAACCTCCCGTTTGTCCAAGTCGACAAAGGTTTGCCGTTTCCTTTGTTTTGCATTATTAATTCGGCTGGTTAATTACTTGTTCTATTGAGGGCGATATGTCCGAATTGTCATTGTTTAGTGCTACGAAAAGGATCCGTCGTATTTCCGACAAGGGCGGCGACGGATTCCAGAACAATGGTCGGGCGATATGGGTACAGCTCCACGGACGCCGGTGTCGAGATCCCGGTCATGACGAGGATGGTCTGCAAGCCGGCCTCCAGGCCACACACGATGTCGGTGTCCATCCGGTCGCCGATCATCAGGGTGTTGGCTGAATGAGCGCCGATGGACCGCAGTGCGGATCGCATCATGAGGGCATTCGGCTTGCCGACGTAGTACGGGTCGCGTCCCGTGGCTTTGGTGATCAAGGCGGCAACCGAACCGGTGGCAGGCAACGAACCCTCCCGTGAGGGCCCGGTGGCGTCGGGATTGGTGGCAATGAACCGCGAGCCTCGCTCGACCAATCTGATGGCGGTGGTGATGGCCTCGAACGAGTAGGTGCGGGTTTCTCCCAGGACGACGTAATCGGGATCGCTGTCCGTCAGGACGTATCCGATGTCGTGCAGCGCCGTGGTCAGGCCGGATTCGCCGACCACGTACGCGCTGCCTCCCGGTCGTTGATTTGCGAGGAAGGTGGCGGTCGCCAGCGCTGACGTCCAGATGGACTTCTCCGGGATGTCGAGACCGGAGTTGAGTAGACGTGCCCGTAAGTCTCGTGGCGTTCTGATCGAGTTGTTGGTCAGCACCATGTACGGGATGTTGTTCGCTGCAAGTTCGGCGAGGAACGTATCCGCTCCCGGTATCAAGTGTTCTTCGTGAACAAGGACCCCGTCCATGTCCATGAGGTAGGTCCACTGGGTTTCATTCGCGGTTTTGGTCATGCTTCAAGTATGTGGGAACGGCGTCCGGCGTGGGCGGTCAAGCGAGTAGACGCCACAGTCCGATCAGGCCGACGACGACAATCGTGTACCGCAGCGCAGTGGGAGACAGGCGTCGCCCGTAGCGGGCTCCGAGTACACCGCCGCCGAGCGAGCCGACAGCGATCAAACCGGCTGCTGCCCAATTGATCTGGTCGAAGGCCAAGCTGATGTACATCACCGCGGCGACGATGTTGACGAGTAGTGAGAGCAGGTTCTTCGCGCCGTTCATGCGCTGCAGGGTTTCGGGAAGGATGGCACCCATCACACCGATCAGGAGGATGCCCTGTGCGGCGGTGAAATAGCCGCCGTAGATACCGACGGCAAATGTGCCCGCAGTCAGGAGCATCAACCGTGTGGTCGACAACGTTGTCTCTTCGGTCGAGCGCTTCTTCGCCCACGCCTGGATCCGTGGTTGGAGGAGGACGAGAGCGAGCGCCAGGATCAGCAATACCGGAACTATGGTCTCGAACAACTTCTCGGGTAGGTGCATCAGCAACCACGAGCCGAGCAGCGCCCCGGCGAGCGACGCCGGAATCTGCCACCGAAGCCGGTCCCACTGCCCCGACAATTCGCGTCGGTAACCCCAGGTGCCGGAAACACCCCCGGCGACCAGGCCGACGGCATTGGACATCGTCGCGGTGACCGGAGGCATGCCGAAAGCCACGAGCGTGGGGAACGTGATCAGAGTTCCACTGCCCACCACGGCGTTGATCGCCCCGGCACCGATACCTGCCACGAGAATAAAAAATGCGTCCAGTCCGCTCACTCCGCAGACGGTACTGCAGGGCGATTCGGGGGTGAGCGGTGGCTCGCGGGCGCCGGATGCGGCTCATCTATTCAACACTGCCTTCGCCGCTTTCGGGAGGCTTGCGATCAGCCTGATTTCAACATGCATAGTTCCCTATTTCCCTTGTCTCGCAGGGAAATACAACATTTGACGACCGGGGATTCTGCGTCTACTCTTTGCTCACCATCTCGAGCGACCGAGAGACCTGGCTCATCGACGTCGCAGCAACCCCCCGAGTAATCGGGAGCGGGTGCTTTCTGCCAGGACCGATGGAAGGCATCACATGGGTATCACTCGCTGCGCCGGTATTGCTTCGTGCGCCGGTTCGAACGCGTACGCACCGCACCGTCGACGTCACATCGACCTGCGTCGTACCGCATCGTGTCACTGTCGCTGACCGAAATTCTCTGCACTGGAAATTCGTCGCGCAGCAATCCCATATTCCGAAAGGTCTATTTTGTGATGTCCACTCCGTCAGGCAGCGCGCCGTGAGCGCGCCCACCGAGGTCCGCCCCGAGAAGTCGGTAGCCGAGCCTCAGCTTTCCGACTCGGAACTTGTTGTTGCCCGCACCTGGCATCCGTTCCAATGGGTGGTCAGTGCGATAGTACTGATCCTGCTGGCCCAGTTCATTCATGGTCTTGTGGTGAATCCCGGCTGGGACTGGCCGACGTTCGCGCAGTACTTCACCGCGAAGTCGGTGCTTGCCGCATTGTGGGTGACGATCAAACTGACCTTGTGGGGAACGATCCTCGGGTTCGGACTCGGAGTCGTGCTGGCGCTTGGTCGACTGTCGAATAATCCGGTTCTGCAGGTGATCGCCTGGACTTATATCTGGGCGTTCCGCTCGATTCCACTGATCGTGCAGTTGCTCTTCTGGTTCAACATCACCTATCTCTACCAAACGCTCTCTCTCGGAATACCGTTCGGGCCGGAATTCTTCACGTTTCAGACCAGCGGAGTCATCGGCGGATTCACCGCAGCTGTCATCGGTTTAGCGCTGCATCAGGCTGCGTACTCCGCGGAGATCATCCGCTCCGGCATAATCTCGGTGGATCACGGGCAGATCGAAGCTGCTCATTCGCTCGGGATTCCTCGCCGACGCCAGTTCTTCAAGATCATTCTGCCGCAGGCGATGCGGGCGATTCTTCCCAATGCCGCGAACGAAGTGATCGGGTTGTTCAAGGGGACGTCTATCGTCTCGACGATGGCAATCGCCGAACTGTTCTACCAAGTACAGGTCATCTTCGGGCGCAACGGACGAGTGGTGCCGCTCCTGATGGTTGCAACACTCTGGTACATCATCCTCACGACGCTGCTCTCGATCGGCCAGTACTACGTCGAACGTCATTACGCTCGCGGCTCGGCGCGAGCACTTCCGTTGACGCCTCTGCAGAAGGCGCGCAACAAATTCAACGAGATTCGTGATGCGCGTCTCGACATTCCGAGGGGTGCGACCCGATGACCGCGGAATTGATCGAAGACAACGTCTACGCCGTCGAGGCGCGGGGCATCCACAAGTCGTTCGGTTCACTGGAAGTGCTTGCCGGCGTGGATCTCCTGGTCCGCAAGGGCGAGGTGACCGTCATTCTCGGGCCGTCGGGTTCGGGAAAATCCACTCTGCTGCGCACCCTGAATCACCTGGAGAAGGTCGACCGGGGAACAGTGCGGATCGACGGGGAACTGATCGGATACCGGCGCAAGGGAAATCGGCTACACGAACTGCGCGATCGCGAAATCCTGAAGCAACGCTCGCACATCGGTTTCGTGTTCCAGAACTTCAACCTGTTTCCCCATCTCACCGCTCTCGAAAATGTAGTGGAAGCCCCGCTGTCGGCGCAGAAGCGTGATCGCGAAGACGTGTACCGAGAGGCGCGGATCTTACTCGAACGAGTCGGTGTGGGAGACAAAGCCGATCAGTATCCACGTCAACTCTCCGGTGGCCAACAGCAGCGAGTTGCCATTGCTCGAGCCTTGGCACTGCGGCCGGCGGTGATTCTCTTCGACGAACCGACGTCGGCACTGGACCCGGAACTGGTTGGTGAAGTTCTCGAAGTTCTTGCCCAACTCGCTCGTGACGGTGCCACGTTGATCATCGTCACGCACGAAGTCGGCTTCGCCCGCGAGGTAGCGGACACCGCAGTCTTCATGGACGGCGGCGTCATCGTCGAACAGGGCCCGCCCTCGCAGGTGATCGACAATCCCGTCCACGAACGAACCAAAGCTTTTCTCTCCCGCGTCCTCTGACGACACGGTCGACGGTTATGACGCCGTCACCACACAGACACTTCCCCGAAAGGCACACACTGATGTTCTCTCGATCCCGCCGCGCCACGTTTCTGATCTCGGCTCTCGCCACTGTCGGACTGCTCAGCGCTGGATGCAGCAGTGCGGACGCGGAGTCCGACGGCAGCCAGGTCACTGCAGCCGCGGGTTACAACCTCACCGCAGAGCAGAATCGCATCACCACCGCGAAAGTCGATTCCATCGCTGCCGAGGTGCCTGCGGACATCCGCGACAGCGGCACCCTGCGAGTGACCGGTAGCGCCGGATCTGCTCCGCCGCTTCGCTTCTACGCTGACGATGACAAAACTCTCATCGGATCGGAGACCGACTTCGCCTACCTGATCGGCGATGTACTCGGGTTGAAGGTAGACCTGCAGACGGCTGACTGGGCACAGAACTTCGTCCGGATCGACTCTGGTGAAGCCGACGCGTTCCTCTCCAATGTGACTGTCACAGAGGAACGTAAGGAGAAGTACGACTTTGCCACCTACCGCCTCGATACCCTCGCGTTCGAGGCCAAAAAGGGTGCCGGGGTCTCCATCACGGAACCCAAGGACATTGCGGGTCTGAAGATCGCGGTGGGTTCCGGGACCAATCAGGAAGCGCTGCTGGTCAAGTGGAACGAGCAGAACGTCGCGGCCGGTCTGGCACCTACCGATATCTCCTACTATCAGAACACCACTGACTACTACCTCCCGCTGCAGTCCGGTCGCATCGATGCTTACTTCGGACCGAACCCGTCGTCGCAGTTCCATGCCAAGCAGTCGGGTGAAACCGAGGTGGTCGGGGAATTCTCCGGTGCGGGCGACACCCTGCAAGGACAGATCGCCGTGCTGGTGAAGAAGGACAACGGCCTGATCAAGGCAATCAACGACGCCATCAACCACACCATCGAGAACGGCACGTACCAGCAGATTCTCGAGCGCTGGAACATCACCGGTGAAGCCGTCGACACGTCGCTGATCAACCCGCCCGGCCTTCCGAAGACCAAGTGAGCATCCGCAAATGAGTGAGATCTTCGATGCGATCGTCATCGGCGGAGGGCTTGTCGGGTCCTCTGCCGCGTGGCGGCTCGCGGCGCGCGGGCACAGCGTCGTGCAGCTCGAGCAGTTCACGCCGGGGCACAAGCACGGTGCGTCCCATGGCACGTCACGTATCTACCGGCAGGCATACGACAATCACCTGTACACCGCGCTGGCAGCGTCGGCCCTTCCGCTGTGGCAGGAGTTGGAAACAACAACGGACATCGGGTTTCTGGAACTGACGGGCGCCGTCGACCATGGGCTGCCCGTTGCCGTCCTGACCAAGTCGCGGGTGCTTGTCGAAGCGGGTATCAAGGGCGAGATCCTCACTCCAGCCGAAGCGTCGGCCCGCTGGCCGGGGCTGCGATTCGATACAACCGTCCTGCATCACCGCGATGCGGGCAGGCTGCACGCGGACCGCGCCGTCGTTGCACTCGAAGCGGGTTCACGGTTCGAGGGCGCTGACGTCCGCCACAACACGCGGGTCCAGGCAGTTGCCGAGGCGTCGTACGGCGTCGACGTGATCACGGACGACGGGACGCTGCGAGCGCGGCACGTAGTGATTGCCGCCGGCGCGTGGACCGCGGAATTGATCGAGCGAAGCGAACTCGGCGCACAGGTCGTGTTGCCGACTTTGCGTACGACGCAGGAACAACCGGCACATTTTGCGCCCCTCGATCCTGGAACGGAGTGGCCGAGCTTTGTTCATCATCCCGGTGCAGAGCTGGACACAGCCGGGATCTACGGACTCGGTTCCGAAGACGGCATCAAGATCGGCGAGCATGCGACGGGGCCGGAGGTGACTCCGCAGACTCGTAGCTACACGCCCGACATCGCCGGCGAACAGCGTCTGGTCGACTATGCCGAAGCGTGGTTGCCGGGTGTCGATTCAACCCAGGTCGAGTCCCTGACCTGCCTGTACACCAGCACACCTGACAGCAATTTTGTGATCGACAGGGTCGGTGCGATCACCGTCGCCGCAGGTTTCTCCGGACACGGATTCAAATTCGGGCCGGCGTTGGGTGAGCTGGTGGCCGATCTGGTGGAAGGAAATACTCTGTCGCCGCAGCAATTCCAGCTAGGGGTGCGGTGAATGCGGCGCAAGGAAACCGAAAGGAAGGTCACATGAGTGTCGAGATTGCGGGAATCGGCGGCGTAGAGGTGCGGTCGGTGTCGCAGAACGATCCGCTGGCAGCTCCGCTCATCGCGGAATTGGCGGTGGAATACAGTTCGCGATACGGCGGTACGCGTGACGAGGTGTTCGAAGATCTCACAACCTATCCGGCCGAGGAGTTTGCACCGCCGCACGGAGCGTTGCTGGTTCTCACGCTCGGTGATCAAGCCATCGCCGGTGGCGCGTTTCGTCAATTCGATTCCACAACAGCCGAACTGAAAAGAATCTGGACGTCGGCTGCTTTTCGTCAGCGTGGCCTCGGAAAGATCGTTGTCCGGGAGTTGGAGTCCGAGATCGCAGCTCGGGGATACAACCGGGTCTATCTCACAACCGGTCCACGCCAACCCGAAGCGGTCGCGCTCTACCTGTCATGTGGCTACGCGCCGCTGTACGACACCGCGCTGTCACCGCTCGACGTGGGAATTCACCCATTCGAGAAGAAGCTACGGGTACGGCATGACTACGACCGGCGGGTATCGGCATGAGCGCGGCGCGGTTCCCGAAAATGTGGCGTAGCCTGCAATTCCTACTGAACGAGTTGACAACTCGCGATCATCTCGTAGACTTGCGAACGACCATCTCGAGCGACAGAGAGACCTGGCTCAATGAAGTCGCAGCAACCCTTCGCGTCATCGCGTGAGGGTGCTACCGCCAGGATCGATGGAGGAATGCAGTAATGAAGGCAGTTGAAGGCGGTTTCGCTACCGCGTGGTCGCGTCGTCACGTAGACCTGTGCCGCACAGCAGGATCGTTCTGTACTCACTGACCATGGCCGCGATGTTTACCGTCGTAGTTGACCCTGGTCAGTCTCTCGAGGCTCCCGTACGTGGGTAAGCCTGTTTTCTCTTCTCTTCGTAGCTGATTCGTGCTTGCTTGCCCCGTACTCCGGTGGTGGCAAGCGCGCTTTTCCGCATGCCTCTTTAGGAGTTCTTGGTGTCTTCACGCTCAATCGGTGCACGCTCACGCGTCACCGTCGCCGCTGGTATCGGCGCTATTTCGGTTCTCGGCACCGTACTTGCCGGTTGCAGCACCAGTAGTGGTGACACCAGCGCCGACGCCGGGCCGGCCCAGTCGGGTGGAACCCTGCGCTACGGACTCTCGACGGCGCCCACCTGCGCTGACCCTGCACAGGCAGGTACGAATCAGACTGTGTATGTCACTCGTACCGTGGTGGATTCGCTGACCGACCAGGATCCGGAGACAGGTGAGATCACGCCGTGGCTGGCAAAAAGTTGGGACATCAGCCCCGATGCCGCTAGCTTCACGTTCACGCTGCGCGACGGTGTCACGTTCAGTGACGGTACGCCGGTGACGGCAGAGTCGGTCAAGAAGAACTTCGACGTGGTCAAGGATCTGGGCCCGAACGCCGCCCTGGCGAAGAGCTACCTGTCCTCGTACACCGGCACGGATGTCGTCGACGCCCACACCGCCAAGGTCAACTTCTCCGGTCCCAATGTTCAGTTCCTGCAGGCAACTTCGACGCCGCAGCTCGGCATTCTGGCGGACTCGACCACGGCACTACCGTCGGAGCAGCGTTGCGCCGGGGCTGCGGTTGTGGGATCCGGCCCGTTTGTCTACACGGACTGGCAGCAGGATCGATCGGTCGCGATCGAGAAGCGCGCCGGATACAACTGGTCGTCGGATGTGACCGGTCATCAGGGGGAGGCGTATCTGGACGGCGTCAACTTCACTGTTGTTCCGGAGTCGGGAGTGCGTGCAGGCAGCGTCGCCTCGGGGCAACTCGACGCGGTCAGTGACGCATTGACGCAGGACGCTCCGCAGATCGAAGCGGCAGGCGGACGCATTCTCACTCGGCCCAATCCCGGGGTGAGCTTCTTCTTCCAGCCCAACGTGAGCCGCGGTGTTCTCGCCGATCAGGCTGTGCGCCAAGCGATCATCCCCGCGATCAACCGGCAGGAACTTGTCGACACGGTCCTGGATCCGTCGTTCTTCCCGGCGACGAGCCCACTGGCGCACACCACACCGCTCTATGCCGATCAATCAGGTGTCGTGACCTATGACGCCGACAAAGCGGAAAAGCTACTCGATGCGGCAGGGTGGAAGGCCGGTTCCGACGGAGTACGTGAGAAGGACGGCCAGAAACTGACTTTCGCGATTTCCTTCAGCCCGGCGTTCGCCGGCAACCAGGCAATCCTCGAGCTGGTTCAGCAGCAGCTGCGGAAGGTGGGTGTGGATGCGAGGCTCAACCTGCTGTCCAACGGGGAACTCACCGAGAAGCAGACTTCGGGTGATTACGATGCCGTGTACTACAACTCCACCCGTGCCGATGCGGACATCCTTCGGGCGTCCTTCGGCCTCGACGGTCGAAATCTCAACAAGCGCACTGCAGACCCCGAGCTCGACAAGGTATTGACGGAACAATTGGCAACCACCGACACAGCGACACGCGGTGAATTGGTGGCTCAGGCACAGGAACTGATCATCGATCGTGGACTCTCGATTCCGACGATCGAACTGTCACAGGCAGTCGGAGCCGGAGCCTCGGTGCAGGATCTGAAGTTCGAAGCCTCCTCACGTCTGCAGTTCTACGACGCATGGTTGTCGGGTAAGTAGTCATGACGCGATACGTACTCGCCCGACTAGGGCAGGCCGTGCTGGTCCTCTGGGCGGCTTTCACCATCTCGTTCGTGATCTTGTTCCTCCTGCCGAGTGATCCGGTCAGCATGGCGGCGGACGCGGCGGGACAGGGTGTGGCGGTGGATCAAGCTGCACTCGAACAGCTTCGGGCGCGATACGGCCTGGACCAGTCGGTGTGGGTGCAGTACTGGACCTCGTTGACCAATGCGCTGCGCGGTGATTTCGGCACGTCGATCTCCACCGGACAATCGGTGACGGATGCGATCTTCTCAGCCCTGCCGAGCACGCTGGTGCTGGCAACCACGGGTTTGGTTCTTGCCGTGCTATTCGGAGTGTCGATCGCGTTCTTCGCTACCTACACCCGCAAGCGATGGATCGCGAACCTGCTGTTCTCGCTTCCTCCACTCGGGGTGGCAGTTCCCACCTTCTGGGTGGGTCTGATTCTGCTGCAGCTCTTCTCGTTCCGTTTGCACATCTTCCCGGCATTCGGGGACAAGGGATTCGCAACGGTGATTCTCCCGGCGATCACCCTGGCGATACCGACTGGCGCCGTGATCGCGCAGGTGCTCACGACCAGCCTGCAGTCGACGCTGCGTTCGCCGCACGTGGAGACCGCGTACGCCAAGGGGGCAAGCCGGTGGCGCGTGCAGACCCGTCATGCGTTGCGACTCGCGAGCATTCCGGCATTCACCATCGCCGGTGTGCTGGTCGGAACTCTGCTAGCCGGTTCGGTGGTCGTCGAAACGGTGTTCTCCCGCGCCGGAGTCGGCCGTCTGACTCAGACGTCGGTCATGGCTCAGGACACTCCGGTAGTCCAAGGCGTGGTTGTTTTTGCATCCTTGGCATTTGCGCTCGTCAACTTGGCGGTCGATCTCTTCTATCCGTTGATCGACCCACGCATTATCTCGGCCAAGGCGTCCGACACCGCGAAGTCACAGTCCGAAAGCTCGACAGATCTGGAGCCGGCGCATGTCTGACACGTTGATCGAACCACTCTTGCTGGATCCGATACCGGAGGAGAAGTCGCCCGCTACCATCCGTCGGACGTCTTCGGTGATTCGGCGGATCGGTAAGCCGGGTCTGCTGATTCCGGTGCTGATCGTTGCGCTGGCCATCGGTTTTGCGGTGGCACCCGGCGTATTTGCCAGTGGCGACCCGTTGTCCGGCGTGCCGGCAGACAAGTTACAGGGGCCGAGCCCGGCGCACTGGTTCGGAACAGACAACCTGGGGCGAGATCTCTACACACGATTTGTGCACGGTGCTGCGCTGTCCCTGACCGCGACACTCGTGGCGGTGGGTGTTGCGTTGATCGTCGGATCGTTGATCGGGCTGATTGCAGGATTTGTCGGTGGGGTGCTCGACGCAGTGCTGATGCGCATCGTCGATGTTCTGCTCTCGATTCCCGCTTTGCTGTTGTCGCTGGCACTGGTCACGGCACTGGGTTTCGGCACCATCAACGTCGCGATCGCGGTGGGTGTGGCGATGGTCGCGAACTTCGCCAGGGTGATGCGTGCCGAGGTGATGCGGGTACGTAGCGCGCAGTACGTCGAGGCGGCTTTCGGTTCGGGAGTGCAGTGGCTCGGAGTTCTGCGCCGGCATATCCTGCCCAACTCGTATGCGCCCGTGATCGCACTGTCTGCAGTCGAATTCGGGCAGGCAGTACTTGCGGTGTCCGCGTTGAGTTTCCTGGGCTTCGGAGCGGTACCGCCCACCCCGGAATGGGGGTCGTTGGTATCCGAGGGACGGAACTTCCTCGCCAATGCCTGGTGGATGACAACACTTCCCGGCCTCGCAATAGTTGCGGTGGTCATTTCGGCGCATCGCATCGGACACGAGATCGAAAGGAGCAACCGGCGATGAGCACAACGCAGGATCAGTTGCTTTCCGTCACCGACCTACAGATCTCCTACGGAGCCGCACCCGCCGTACACGGCGTCAGTTTCACGGTCGGCCGAGGTGAAGTTGTTGCAGTGGTGGGCGAATCGGGCTCCGGAAAGTCCACAACAGCCCACGCGATTCTCGGACTGCTCTCCGGCAGCGGACACGTCACCGGGGGCAGCGTCGAGTTCGAAGGCGACCGGATCGACGACTACTCGGACCGGGCCTGGCAGAAAATCCGCGGTGCACGTATCGGTTTGGTGCCGCAGGACCCCACAACATCGCTCAATCCGGTAACCCGAATCGGTGATCAGGTTGCAGAAGTACTTCGCATTCACGGTCTGGCCGACCGGCGGAAAGCGCGGTTGGATGCCATCGAGGTTCTTGCACGCGCGGGAATCGATCGTCCGGAGATCCGAGCACGGCAGTATCCACACGAGCTCTCCGGCGGTATGCGGCAACGAGTTCTGATCGGTATCGCACTGGTCGCGAACCCGGCACTGATCATTGCCGACGAGCCCACCAGCGCGCTGGACGTCACAGTCCAACGACGAATCCTCGACCACTTGGACGAGCGGATCGCCGAATCCGGTGCCGCTGTTCTCCTCATCACACACGACCTGGGAGTGGCCGCGGACCGCGCGGATCGGATTCTGGTGATGCACGACGGTCGGATTGTCGAATCCGGTTCTACCGAAAAGATTCTGGGAGATCCTCGACACGACTACACGAAGAAATTGCTGAGCTCGGCGCCGAGCCTGTCATCGGGACCCGTCGATCGCCCGGTCCGAGCGCAGACAACTCCGCTGCTTACTCTGGCGGGAATCACCAAGCGCTTCGACGTCGGACGAGGCAGTGCTATCACCGCGGTGAACGACGTGTCGCTGACCGTACCGCGCGGACAGACAGCCTCGCTCGTGGGGGAGTCGGGTTCCGGGAAGTCCACGACGGCGCGCATCGCGGTGCGGTTGGAACAGGCGGATTCGGGAACCATCACCTTCGACGGCGCGGACATCACCCGGATCCAGGGCAGCGATCTGCGCGAACTACGCCGAAAGATCCAACTCGTCTACCAGAACCCGTACGCATCCCTCGATCCCAAGCTCTCGATAGTCGACATCGTGGCGGAACCGCTGCGGGCCTTCAAAGTCGGCACTCGAATTCAGCAGCAGGCCAGGGCCGCGGAACTACTCGATCAGGTTGCCCTGCCCGGGCAATTCGGTAGCCGCAGACCTGCCGAACTGTCCGGCGGGCAGCGGCAGCGTGTGGCGATTGCGCGAGCACTCGCACTGAAGCCCGATCTACTTGTTCTCGATGAACCGGTATCCGCTCTGGATGTTTCGGTGCAGGCACAGATTCTGGCGCTCCTCGACGAGTTGCAACGCGAACTCGGATTGACGTACCTCTTCATCTCGCACGATCTGGCCGTAGTGCGGCAGATCAGCGACATCGTCGGGGTCATGCAATCCGGTCAGCTGGTCGAAATCGGCACTACCGCAGAAATATTCGACAACCCCCGCCACGACTACACCCGAACACTGCTCGGTGCCATCCCCGGGCGGGACCACGCAGCAGGAAAGGCCGAACATGTCCGAGCATAATTCCGCAGCATTTCTCATCGGCCTCGAATTCGAGGGCACCGGTGTGCACCCCTATTCGTGGCGCCGCGAGGATTCGCGGGCCGAAGAAGTGTTCACCTCGTCGTACTGGGTGGATTTGGTGACCGTAGCCGACCAGGCCGGCGTAGACCTTGCCTTCTTCCCGGATTCGTTTGCCTTGCAGACCCAGGGGCAGCATGCAACGCGCGGTCGACTGGAAGCAGTTGCCACAGCTGCCCGATTGAGCGGCGTGACGTCGCGGATCGGGTTGGTTCCCACCGCGACCGTCACCCACACCGAACCTTTCCACATCTCGAAGGCCATCGCGAGCATCGACTTCTCGTCTTCGGGCCGGGCGGGTTGGCAGGTAGAGGTATCCGACACCGACGCGGCTGCGTCGCTGTTCGGTCGAAAGGCCGTGCAGAGCGAACAATCGCTGTGGGAGGAAGCATCGGAGGCCGTCGAGGTGGTCAGCCGGCTGTGGGACAGCTGGGAGGACGACGCCGAGATCAGAGATGTGGCGACCGGCCGATTCATCGACCGGGACAAGCTGCACTACATAGATTTCGAGGGCAAGAACTTCTCGGTCAAGGGGCCGTCCATCACGCCGCGTTCGCCGCAGGGACAACCGCTGATCGTGGTGGATGCGAGCAAGCCGCAGGCGCGGGAGTTGGCAACCGAGCGAGCCGATCTCATCCGAATCTCCGCCGCCGACCTGGGTGAGGCTCAGGCCACCGCCCGGCTGGTCCACGACAAAGCCGCGGAGAATGGCCGTACCGTTCGTGTTCTGCTCGACGTCGATGTCCTGCTCGGTGCCGATCGCGGGGCGGCGGACGACGCCCTCGCCGAACTCGAAGAGTGGGCAGGAACGCCCTATACGCCGCACTCGGTGTTCTACCGCGGCGACGCCGGCGGACTGACCACGCTGCTTCGCGAGATCAGTGGCTCGGCGGGGCTGGACGGAGTGGTACTGCGACCGTTGGCCCTGGCAGCCGGGGCGGCGAAGATCACCGCCGAAGTACTGCCCGCGTTCAATCCGAGGCCGAACCTCGCCCCCACCCTGCGGGAGCGGTTGGGACTGGGGCTACCCGTCAATCAGTTTGCATAGCGGCCGGAAGAGAACAGGAATTTCGATGACACAGAACAAGATTCGTAAGCAAGTTCACCTGGGTGCTCACTTCCCCGGCGTGAACAACACCACCGTATGGGCCGATCCCGCCTCGAAGAGTCAGATCGAGTTCAGCTCGTTCGAGCATCTTGCGCGCAGTGCCGAACGTGGCCTGTTCGACTTCTTCTTCCTCGCCGAAGGGTTGCGCCTGCGCGAACACCAGGGCAAGATTCACGATCTCGACGTGGTCGGCCGCCCGGACACCTTCAGCATTCTCAACGCGATTGCCGGTGTGACAACACATCTCGGACTCGCTGGAACGATCAACACCACCTTCAACGAACCGTACGAGTTGGCTAAACAGTTTTCCACGCTCGATCATCTGTCGGACGGCCGGGCAGCCTGGAATCTGGTCACCTCGTCGGACGCCTTCACCGGTGAGAACTTCCGCCGCGGTGGATATCTGGAGCACTCGCAGCGATACGCCCGCGCCAACGAATTGGTCGACGCGGTGCGGACACTCTGGGACAGTTGGAGTGTCACTCGTCCACTCGTAGACCGTGAGCGCGGAATCTTTGCCACCGACCAGCAGGTCGGCCAGTTCTCGCACACCGGAGAACAATTCGACATCTCCGGACGATTTGAGGTACCCCGAAGCCCGCAGGGGCACCCAGTTCTCCTGCAGGCAGGCGACTCCGACGAAGGCCGCGAATTCGGAGCGGCCAAAGCCGACGCCATCTTCACCGGCCACGGAACACTCGAAGCCGGAAAGGCCTTCTACACCGACGTGAAGGGCCGCCTCGCCAAATACGGACGGACGCACGCCGACCTCAAAATTCTCCCCGCCGCCACCTTTGTCCTCGGTGACAACGCGGCTGACGCCCAGGAGAAGGCGTATCATATTCGCAGGCAGCAGGTCGGACCACAGACCGCTATCGCCTTCCTCGAACAGGTGTGGGGCCGAGACCTTTCCAACTACGACGCCGACGGCCCGCTGCCGAAGGAAGACCCGACGGACGATGTCAACATCACCCGTGGACGCGTGCGCCACGTCAAGGATCCCCGCGCCGTTGCGGATCAGTGGCGAGCAAAGGCCGAAGCGGAGAATCTCAGCATCCGTGAACTGATCATCGATGTGACTGCCCGCCAACAGTTTGTGGGCAGCGCAGCAGAGGTGGCCGCCGAGATCGACAGCTACGTCCAGGGCGACGCGAGTGACGGCTTCATCCTCGTCCCACATCTCACGCCGGCAGGGCTCGACGAGTTCATCGACACCGTTGTACCGGAGTTGCAGGACCGCGGCAGTTTCCGCACCGAGTACGAAGGAACAACTCTGCGCAGCCACCTCGGGTTGCGTCATCCACACGAGCAGGCTGAAGGAGTTCGCGCATCATGACCGTCACCGATACCAGGGAAACTACCTTTGTCGACGAATGGACTGCGTGGCATGCGTTGCGCGACGCCACCTTTGCCGAGCCGCTCGGCTGGCTGAGCCTGACCGCCCTGCACTGGCTGGTGGACGCCGATTCCACTTTCTCGGATCTACCGGGTGCATGGCGGGCCGACGCACACGCCGTGGTTGTCACCGCGAGGCCGGCAGACGACCTCTCGATCGACGGTGTTGCCGTGGACGGGTCGCTCACCCTGACGCCCGCCGAAGGCGCGCCGGGATTGATCGTGAAGCAGGGGCCGCGTCTGGTCGAGGTGATCCGCCGAACCGGTGAGGTCGCTCTGCGCATTCACGATCCGTCAGCACGGGCTTTGGCGCAGTTCAGTGGTATCCCGACCTTCGATCCGAATCCGCAGTGGCGCATCGACGGTATCTTCACCGCTTTCGACGAGGCTCGAACAGTGACGACAGGTGCCGTCGTCGAGAGGCTCGAGCATCACCACGATGCGCGCGGAACAATCAGTTTCGAGTACGACGGGGAAATTCGGACTCTGATTGCGTTCGCCGGCAAAGACGACGGCTTTCACATTCTGTTCACCGATGCGACCAGCGGGGTGAGTACCTACCCGGCAGCGCGTTCGCTGCACGTGAACCCTCCACTGCCCGGTGGAGCGGTGGTTCTCGATTTCAATCGTGCGTCGAATCTGCCGTGCGCCTTCACCGATTATGCGACGTGCCCCGTAGCCCCCGCCGAGAATCGTCTGCCGTTTGCCGTGGAATCCGGCGAGAAGATTCCGGAAGTGAACTGACATGACGGTGCCGCTGTCAGTTCTGGATCTGTCGCCGATCAGCGAGGGCAGTACAGCGCGAGATGCGCTGCGGAACTCGCTGGACCTCGCTCGTTCTGCGGAATCCTGGGGGTACAAGCGGTACTGGGTTGCCGAGCACCATTTTGTCAGTGTGGCGAGCTCGTCGCCGGCAGTACTCGTCGGGCTGATTGCGGCTGCCACCAACACTATTCGCGTCGGGTCCGCTGCCGTGCTGCTGGGGAACAACACGGCAGCCGAGGTGGTGGAGGAATTCGGTACCGTCGACGCGTTGTACCCGGGCCGGATCGATCTGGGTATCGGCCGCAGCGGCCAACGGCGGGTGGAAGCACTACGAGCTGTTGCGGCCGGTAAGACTGCGCCCGAGGTTGCACCCCGCGGCACCGTGGTGCGTGAGGGTGTTGTGATCCCGGCGCCGTTCGATATATCCGGACTGCTCACGTCGCCGCGTCTGCAAGCGTCGCTGGAGGCCTTGGCATTTCCCGGCGCGCAGGCTCCCGACTTCGAGGAGCACGTCGGTGAGATCCTTGCTCTGTTGAACGGCACCCATCGCAGCAGTGACGGCATCGAATTGCACGCGAGTCCGGGCGAAGGCGCCGACGTCGAGGTGTGGGTGTTCGGCAGCAGTGCTGGACCGAGTGCGGAGCTGGCGGGCAAGCTCGGGTTGCCGTTCGGTGCGAATTACCATGTGGCGCCGTCGAGCACACTCGAAGCGGTGCAGGCCTACCGTGCGGCGTTCCGTCCCTCGGACACTCTGGCGGAGCCGTACGTCGTGGTCTCTGCGGATGTTGTCGCGGCGGAGGACGACGCCACAGCGCGGGAGTTGGCGTCCACGTTCGGGCATTGGGCGCACAGCATTCGCAGTGGTGCCGGAGCAATTCCGTACCCGGATCCGGCGACCGCGCTCCCGTTGCCCGAGCGTGACCGCGCGTTAGTCGAGGACAGGCTGATCACTCACTTCGTCGGCTCGCCCAGCACTGTTGCGGATCGGCTCGAGAGTCTGCAGAAGCTGACCGGTGCAGACGAATTGGTGATCACCGGCGTGACTCATCGCCACGAGGACCGTCTGCGCTCCTACCAGCTGCTGGCCAGGGAGTGGGGACTGCCTGCACTGCTGGCGGCGTGAGTGCGGCGAGTGAGCAAGCCTGTCGGCTTCCGCAACTCGACCCCTACGCTCCGATCGCCCCCGCGATCATCGGCCAGGACGCGCGCATATCCGCTTCGAAGAGCCCCCACGTGTGGGTGCCCTCGGGGCGGAAGCTGAATGTCGCCGGTATACCGAGTTGAGTGAACCGCCCTTGCAGCGCAGCGGTACACAGTTGAGTGATCCCTTCGAGCACGCTGCCGGGAATGACGCCCGCAATCGCGGGGATCGAGTTGATTCCGTCCACCGGGCCGGGGAGGCCGTTGCCCGTGGAGATGAAGAGCTGTGTGCCGCGGAGCTTTTCAGCGTTGATCAGCGGGTCGTGAGCAGCCCACTGCGGTCCTCCCGGCCGGCCCCACATGTTGTGGACGTTGCCACGGCCGAGAACTTCCACCATCGATCGAACCGCCGTCTGCCCCAGTCCGTCGACGGTGCGCGGGCAACCACTGTACGAACCGACAGCGCGGTACACCCCCGGCGCCTGAATGGCGAGGTCGAGCACGGGTCCACCGGCCATCGAGACGCCGCCGAGAGCGTTCACCCCGGTTGTGTTGTAGCGAGAGTTCACCGCAGCGGGGAGTTCCTGTGTCAGGTATGTCTGCCACTTGTTGCGGCCGAGCACCGGATCGTCGGCATTCCAGTCGGTGTACATGCTGTACTTGCCGCCGACCGGCATCACCACGTTGACGTGTTTGTCGTCGAAGAAATCGCGAACGCCGGTGTTGTTGAACCACGAGATCCCGTCTTCCCCACCGCCGACCCCGGTCAAGAGGTAGAACGTGGGCGCTGGGCCACCGCCGGCGGGGGAGATGACGTCGTTGCTGATCCACCGGTCCATCGACGGTGAGTAGACGTCGAACCTCGTGACCGTGGACTGTGCCGATGCGGTGTGGGCAGTCAGGCTCAGAATGCCTGCGACCATCACTGCCGCCATCGTGAGATGGATACCGAAGTGTTTTCCGAATCGCGTCACGATCACGTCTCCCCACGGTTGATGCTGACGGTTGCTGTTCGTCCCGACGAATTGTGTATACCAACAGTGGCACAATGCGAAGCAGAGTAACGAATGTCCGTTATTCGGAGGGGTGAGTGGTGGAGGGCGGTCTCGTGGGTGCACAACCGGATCGACCGGCGCCTGATCTTCTGCGTCTGGGCTTCGGATTGGCGTCGATCACGCTTGCCGCTGCCCGGCGAGCGACGACTACCGTGTTGGACTCGGTTCCGAGGATTCCGATAGTCGGAGAACCGCTGGACCACGCCATTGTGCACGTGAGTGCCCTGGGTAGCGACGCAATCGCGTCCACCGCCGCGTTTGCCGACACAACCCTGCGGACGGTGATCAGGGCAGTGGTGGCAGCGGCACTGGACGAAATCGACATCACGAAGATCGTCGTCGACAACGTCGACCTCGACGCTATTGCCGAAACTATCGACGTCGACAAGATCGCCGAACGTGTGTCGCTGGAACCGATCATCGATCGCATCGACGTGGACGACATCGCGCGGCGATTGGATATCGAGGCAGTGATCAATCGGCTCGACCTCGACGGCATCGTCGATTCCGTGGACATCGAACGGCAGATCTACCGGGTTGATCTGGTGAAGATCGCGGACCAGGTCATCGAGGGCGTAGACCTGCCCCAGATCATCCGCGAGTCCACTGGTTCGTTGTCCACCGAAGCGGTGCAGGGTGCTCGCGTTCAAGGGATGCAGGCCGACGACGCCGTTGCGGATTTTGTCGGCCGACTCTTCGGACGCGAGAAGAACGCTGGGCAGGAGTAGTGGCGGCATCCCAGAATTCGGGTCCCGCCGGAATCGTCACCCGCGGTATCGCCGGAGCGATCGACTTGGGTGTCGTACTCGTTCTGATGGGCAGCGGATATCTCGCGGTGGCATTTGTGCGACTGCTGTTCTCGCCGCAGACGTTCACGTTCTCCCAGCCCGGGATTTTCCTGTCCACGACGGCGTTCATCACGATCTCGACGGTGTACCTGACAGTGTGCTGGGCGACGACCGGCCGGACTGTCGGCAATGTGGTGATGGGCTTGCGGGTCATCACGTTGGGGCATCGACTCGTTCGGTGGCCGCTGGCACTTGTCCGCGCCGTGTTGTGTGTGCTTTTTGCCTTCGGGCTCGGCTGGGCAGTCATCGACCGGCGTCGACGCTCGTTGCAGGACATCGTGCTGCGGACGACGGTGGTGTACGACTGGCGTCAAGATCCGGACATCGTCGTTACCCACGGAACGGAGCACCCGTGACCGAACCCAATAGACCGGACGAACGATTTACCTTGGCCAGCGAGCGAACCTTCCTGGCGTGGATGCGAAGTTCGTTGGCGCTGTTGGCCGGTGGGATCGCGATTGTGCAGCTGGTTCCGGGATGGAGCACCGGGTGGGTGCGCACCACACTCGGACTTGTCCTGATCGTGTTGGCGGCGGCCGCCGCACTGGTGGGGATGCGTCGGTGGTTGCAGGTGAAGAAGGCACTCGAAGACGGAGCGCCGATGCCGGAACCGCACGCGCTCTGGCTGTTTGCCCTGGCACTGGCCGCCGTTGCGGTTGCGGCCGGAGTGGCAACAGTGGTCACAAGCCTTACTCGCTGATCCACACGTAGAAGTCCTGGGGTGGCCTGGATAGTGTGCAGAGAAGGCGATTTTTTCACGTCATAGCGAACAAAGACGAAGAGGAGCACATAGTGGCGCAGGAGCTCAAGCTCGGATACAAGGCCTCAGCGGAGCAGTTCGGGCCTCGGGAGCTGGTGGAGCTGGCAGTTCTCGCGGAGCAGCACGGCATGGATTCCGTTGCGGTCAGTGATCATTTCCAGCCGTGGCGACACAACGGCGGCCACGCACCCTTCTCACTGGCCTGGATGACGGCAGTGGGTGAGCGGACCGAGCGCGTGCAGATCGGCACGTCGGTGATGACTCCGACGTTCCGCTACAACCCGGCTGTTATCGCGCAGGCTTTTGCGACCATGGGTTGCCTGTACCCGGGACGCATCATGCTCGGTGTGGGCAGTGGTGAGGCGCTCAACGAGATCGCCACCGGATTCCAGGGCGAATGGCCTGAGTTCAAGGAGCGCTTTGCGCGTCTGCGGGAGTCTGTTCGGCTGATGCGCGAGCTATGGCTGGGTGACCGCGTCGACTTCGAGGGTGAGTACTTCACGACCCGCGGCGCCTCGATCTACGACGTTCCCGAGGGTGGTATCCCCGTGTACATCGCAGCCGGTGGACCGGTCGTTGCGCGGTACGCGGGCCGCGCCGGCGACGGTTTCATCTGCACGTCCGGCAAGGGCATGGATCTCTACACCGAGAAGCTGCTGCCGGCAGTGGCGGAAGGCGCAGCCAAGGCCGAGCGCGACGTCGCCGAGATCGACAAGATGATCGAGATCAAGATCAGCTACGACACGGATCCCGACGCAGCGCTCGAGAACACCCGTTTCTGGGCGCCGCTCTCGCTCACACCGGAGCAGAAGCACAGCATCGAAGACCCCATCGAAATGGAAGCTGCAGCCGACGCGCTGCCCATCGAGCAGGTCGCGAAGCGCTGGATCGTCGCGTCCGATCCCGACGACGCCGTCGAACAGGTCAAGGCCTACGTCGACGCCGGACTCAACCACCTCGTGTTCCACGCACCCGGCCATGATCAGCGTCGTTTCCTCGAACTGTTCGAGCGCGATCTCGCACCGCGGTTGCGCGCACTGGGCTGACGGAAAGCTCATCGTTGACGGTGTCTGCCACTCGCCGCGTGGCAGGCACCGTTCGTCTGTCTCGGTGCCACCGGTGGCCTGATTCTCGGTGACGGTCACCACTCATTCGAGCAAGCTGGGTGGGTGGCCCCACTAAGCTGTGGGGCATGTCCAGCGCGCCTGCACCCGTGTCGAGTGTCTACATCGCTTCTCCCGAAGGTGATACCGGGAAGTCCACCATTGCATTGGGCGTGATGCAGATGTTGTGCGCGACGGTCGCCCGCGTCGGCGTCTTCCGCCCCATCGCTCGGTCCACTGCGGAGACCGACTACATCCTCGAATTGTTGCTCGAGCACACCACAGCGGATTTGTCGTACGAGGATGCTCTCGGTGTCACGTACGAGCAGGTGCACGAAGATCCGGAGGCGGCGCTCGCCGACATCGTCGCGAAGTACCACGCGGTGGCCGAGCGCAGCGACGCCGTGGTGATCATCGGCAGCGATTACACGGATGTCGCGAGTCCCAGCGAGTTGGGTTTCAACGCCCGAATTGCCGCGAATCTAGGTTCCCCGGTGTTGTTGGCGCTGAAGGGCGCTCGTCGCACCACTCCGGAAATAGTTCAGTTGGCGCAACTGTGCGCGTCCGAATTGTCCTCGAACCACGCGCATTTGCTGGCAGTGGTTGCCAATCGCTGTGATCCCGCCACGCTCGACGACGTGAACGCCGCATTGTCGGGCTTGGGCGTTCCGACGTGGAGCCTGCCGGAGATTCCGCTTCTCATCTCGCCCACGATGGCAGAGTTGATGGAGGCTACCGGTGGCGAATTCTATTCGGGCGATTCCGAATTGCTGCACCGCGAGGCCTTGAAGGTGATGGTGGGCGGGATGACCGCCGAGCACATTCTCGAACGGCTCACCGAGGGAATGGTGGTGATCGCGCCCGGTGATCGCTCCGACGTACTGCTGGCATTGATGAATGCGCATGAAGCAGAAGGATTTCCCTCGTTGGCCGGCATCATCATGAACGGTGGAATTACCCCGCACCCCGCGATCGCCGCTTTGATGGCCGGGCTCAAACAGCGTCTGCCCATCCTGACGACAACACTCGGAACCTTCGACACCGCCAGTGCCGCAGCGCAAACGCGCGGCCGCGTCGCTGTCGGATCGCAGCGCAAGGTCGACACTGCGTTGAGTTTGATGGAACAGCACGTCGACGCCGAAATCCTGTTGGGTCGAATGGCGTTACCGATTCCGTCGGTGATGACGCCGCAGATGTTCGAGTACAAGCTGATCGACCGCGCTCGCGAGAACCGCAAGCACATCGTTCTGCCGGAAGGCGGCGACGACCGTATTCTGCGCGCCGCCGGCCGAGTTCTGCAGCGTCAGATTGCCGATCTGACCATTCTCGGTGACGAGGCAAGCGTGCGCCGACGGGCCGGTGAACTGGGCGTCGACATCAGTGCGGCTCGCATCCTGGCACCGGCGCAGTCCGAGTACACGGAACGGTTTGCGCAGGAGTATACCGCGATTCGAGCGCACAAAGGTATGACCGTCGAACGGGCCCGCGACGTGATCGCGGACATCTCGTACTTCGGGACCATGATGGTGCACTTGGGAATTGCCGACGGCATGGTCTCCGGTGCAGCGCACACCACAGCACATACGATCCGGCCGTCGTTCGAAATCATCAAGACGGCGCCGGGTGTGTCGACGGTGTCCAGCATCTTCCTCATGTGCCTGGCGGATCGTGTTCTCGCGTACGGCGATTGCGCTGTCGTCCCGGATCCGAGCGCGCAGCAGTTGGCGGACATCGCTATCTCGTCCGCGCAGACGGCGAGCCAGTTCGGTATCGATCCGCGCGTTGCGATGCTCTCGTACTCCACCGGAGATTCGGGCTCCGGCGCCGACGTCGACAAGGTTCGTGCCGCAACCGCTCTGGTGCGCGAGCGACGCCCGGACCTGTTGGTGGAAGGTCCCATTCAGTACGACGCCGCTGTCGAGCAAAGTGTGGCGGACAAGAAACTGCCGGATTCGCTGGTCGCCGGCAAGGCCACCGTATTCGTGTTCCCCGACCTCAACACGGGCAACAACACATACAAGGCCGTGCAACGCAGCGCCGGGGCGATTGCCGTCGGCCCCGTTCTGCAGGGGTTGAACAAACCCGTCAACGATCTGTCGCGCGGCGCGCTGGTTCAGGACATTGTCAACACAGTGGCCATCACGGCCATTCAGGCGCAAGGAGCATCAGCATGAGCGACGGCACCGTACTGGTCATCAATTCCGGCTCCTCGTCCATCAAATTTCAACTCGTACATCCTGATACGGCAGAGTTGGTGGCACACGGACTCATCGAGCGCATCGGGGAATCGGACGGCCACATCGTTTACCACCACCGCACCGGAACCTCGGACCGCAACCTGCTCATTGCGGACCATCGGGCCGGACTGAAGATGGTTCTCGAGATCGTCGCCGAAGTGGGGCGGCCGCTGAGCGAGGCCGGCGTCATCGCTGTCGGGCACCGGGTAGTGCACGGCGGGAACGTCTTCTACGCGCCGACGCTGATCGACGATTCCGTAGTCAAGGCCATCTCCGACCTGTCGACCCTTGCGCCGCTGCATAATCCGGCAAACGTGATCGGTATCGAGGTGGCCAGGGAGGAACTACCCGACGTACCGCACGTCGCCGTATTCGACACCGCGTTCTTCCACACTCTTCCGGCGGCCGCGTCGACGTACGCGATCGATCGGGACGTCGCCGAAGCCAACCAGATTCGGCGGTACGGATTCCACGGCACGTCCCACGAGTACGTATCCGGCCGGGTCGCCGCATTCTTGGGCAAGGATCCGGCAGAGCTGAATCAGATTGTCCTGCACCTGGGCAACGGAGCGTCTGCGTCGGCTATCAAGGGCGGCAAGGCAATCGACACCACGATGGGCCTCACTCCGCTCGAGGGCCTGGTCATGGGAACCCGCAGCGGAGACATCGACCCGGGCATCATCTTGCACCTCAACCGGAACTCGGGCATGAAGGTAGACGAGATCGACGACCTTCTCAACCGCCGCTCCGGGCTGAAGGGACTCTCGGGTGTCAACGACTTCCGGGCACTGCTCGAGCTGATCGCAGCCGGAGACCAGCACGCGGTACTCGCGTACGACGTCTACATTCACATGCTGCGAAAGTACATCGGCGCCTTCATCGTTCAACTGGGTGGCGTCGACGTCATCACCTTCACCGGTGGAGTGGGGGAGAACAACATCGACGTCCGGCGCGACAGTCTTGCCGGCCTCGGACGTCTGGGCATCGAGGTCGACGCGGCACTCAACGAGGCGAAGAGCCGCGACGAGCGTCGTATCTCGGCATCCTCGTCGGCCGTCGAGGTGCTCGTGGTTCCCACCAACGAGGAGTTGGCAATCGCCCGCGCGGCGCAGAAACTGGTGTCCGGACTCTGGAAATCACTGCCCGGAGCGTGATCAGAAATTGCTCGTGATCAGAAATTGCTCGTGATCAGAAATTACTGTGCGGCCGAACGCTGTTCGCGAGGTCGACCAGAGCGTAGCGATGCGTTCGGGAGACGGTGGTACGGGCCAGCGTCCGAAGACACATTTCGGCACCCGTGCGTAAACCGCGCTCGGTGAAGGGCAGATCGAGGATGGGTTCGAGTTCGTCGTGCGCTCGGTTTCCGGCCCGGATCCAGTCCAGTGCCGTACCCAGTACCAGCGTCCGCATCTGCAGGCAGCGACCCTCGTCGGCCGGCAGGGCGCGGACGCGTCTGGCCGCCTCTCGGAGAGTGGACTCGTCGAGCTTTGCTATCTCGGTGCGCGAGAGCATCGTCAGCACGCTGGTCATGCGGGCAACGTTGTAATGGCGTGAGCTGGTGGGAACTTCGTCCAACGCCGTGACCGCGGCACCGGTGTCGCCGCGTTCGGCAAGTTGGCGTGCCAACCCGAATGCCGCGCTGACATAGTTGTGGTCGGTCCGCCACACCGTGCGGTAGAACTTACTGGCGAAGCGGCACCATTGGTCGGGATCCTCGGAATCCCATTGTTGCAGTACCAATTCGGCGGTTGCCGCCAGAGCAAGTTTAGGCGCCAGCTCGCCCGGCAAAGCCGTCAGAACCGATTCGAAATGGGTGAAAGCCGATTCGAATGCGCTCTGCTGCAATCCCACCAGCCCGCGGTACCACTCGATCTTCCAATGGTCGCCGATGATGGAATGCAGGTCGTCGAGTATCTTCTGCGCGGCTTCGGGATCACTCAAGTCCAGATGCGCTTTGGCTTCGGCTAGCCGGAACTCCCCGGAAAACGCCACCTCGGTTGCCGAGGCAACCCGATCGATCCCGCCCTCACGGGCGCGTCGGAGTGCGTCGAGGGTCTGGGACGGTTCACTGTGGACGGCCGCGGCCAGCAACGGTGCGCTCGGATCGGCGGGGTCGACCAACGGTATGGGGAGTGCATGGGCAACCTCGAGTGGATCGAGACCGCTGTCGCGGGAATTGCCGTCGACGTACACGTCGGTCTGCGCAACCAGATCGTCGGTGCCGAAAGAGGTTCGCTGTCTACTGAATACGAGTGAGAGTCCCGGGTTTTCCTGGCCGCTCTGGTGAGCCAGTACCTCATGGAGAACACCGACAAGTTGGCCGCCGATCTCGTCAGCAGACTGGAATCGCTTCTTGGGATCCGGATCGGTGGCGCGCAGAAGCAACCGGTGGAAGAACTCGTACTCGCTCAGCACCGGCTCGTCGGCGGGGTCGGGAAGACCGTCGAGGTAGCGGCCGTGTTTGGAGGGCATGTCGAGCGTGAGCACGGCAAGTGTACGGCCGACGGTGAAGATGTCGGACACCACCGTCGGCCCGGTCTCGATGATCTCGGGGGCCTGGTAACCCGCTGTGCCGTAGAGGTATCCGTAATCTTCGATTCCCGACACGGCGCCAAGGTCGATGAGTTTCAACTGGTCCTCGGTCACCATGACGTTCTCGGGTTTGAGATCGTTGTACGCCAAGCCGGTGGAGTGCAGATAACTCAGGGCGGGAAGGATTTCCAACACATACCCGATAGCCTGCTCGATCGGCATGTGACGGCCGTCCGGGAACGTAGCGAGCACTTCCCGGAGCGATCGCCCACCGACGTATTCCATGACGATGTAGCCCATGGGGGTGCCGTCGGGGCGGGGGTGCTCGACGAAGTTGAAGATCTTGACGATACTCGGGTGCGCTACTTCTGCCAGGAACTGCCGTTCGGCAACCGCGACGGCCTGAGCCTCGGAATCACCGAAGTGCAAGAGCCCCTTCAGCACTACCCAGCGGTCGCTGACATTGCGATCGATCGCGAGATAGATCCACCCGAGGCCACCGTGCGCTATCGGCCCCTGCACCTCGTACTGACCGGAAACCAGTTCGCCTACTTCGAGCAGCGGCCGGAAGTCGAAAGTCGAACCGCACTTGGGGCACACGCCACTCTGGCGTGCGGACGTGCCTGCGGCTTTGCGGCCCACCGGTTCTCCGCACTTCCAACAGAAACGTTTGCGTTCGGGAACCGTCGCATCGCTCATCACTGCCGACGCCGGGTCTACGTGGGGAACCGGGGGAACCTCGACCAAACCGCCGCCCAGACGGAGTTTGCGTGTCGAGCGCGAGCGGCGCGAACGAGTGGACCGGCCCGTCGGCGTCGACACGGAGGAGGGAACAGACTCACGCAGCTGTGCGGATGTCGGCTCGGGGCGGGCAGTGGCCGCGGTGAAATCCGGCTCGAATCGCTGCGCCGCCTGTGTGGCAGCATGTTCGGACTCGGTGTTCTGATCCTCGTCCTTCGGATCTCGAGATTCTGTCATGACCGCCTCAATCCCGATATGCGGCAGGTGGGGGACCAGTACTCGGTCCGAGCGTGGTGAGCCAGCGGTTGTAGAGAGAGTTCCAGGTGCCGTCGGTGCGGATCCGGTCCAGAGTACCGTTCACGAATCGGACCAGATCGGTGTTGCCGGCGTTGATGCCGATCCCGTAAGGCTCGATGCCCAACGAACTTCCGACCATGTCGAGATACGGGTCCTGCGAGGCGAGTCCGGCAAGAATGGTGTCGTCGGTGCTGATGGCATCGACCTGCCCTTGTTGAAGTACCACAAGGCAATCCGACCACATGGGGACAGTGACAACCGTGGCCGCCGGTTGTAGTTTCTGCATGCGGCTCAGTGACGTCGTACCGCTCGCGACACAGACCCGCTTGTCGGCCAGATCGTCGATGCTGCGAATGTCCGATCCCCGCACGACCAGAATGCGTTGGCTGGCATTGAAGTATTCACTGGAGAACTCGATCTTCTCCCGGCGTTCGCAGGTGATGGACATGGTCTTGACCACGATGTCCACGGTGGAATCCTGCAGGGCTTCGATCCGCTCGTTGGACGTGAGGATTCGGTATTCGATCTTCTCCGGATCGCCGAAGAGATCGCGGGCAACTTCACGGGCTATGTCGACGTCGAAACCCTCGAGGCGTCCGGTTGCGGGATCGCGGAAGCTCATGAGGTTGCTGCCGGTGTCGAGTCCGACGACGAGTCGGCCACGTTCGCGGATCTTGTCGACACTCGGCTGCGGCGGGCGAGGATTCGCGTCGGCCGGGACCGGACGCAGGCTGGCCGTCGGATCTCCACAGTTGGCCGACGCCGTCGGCGTAGGGCTGGGCGCGATGCTCGCTTCAGCCGGTAGCGGCGGCTGCGTGTACGGCGTGGTGGTGGACGAGGTGAGGTCCTCGGCGTGTTCCCCGCCGCACGCAACCAGCAGCAGCGCGGCCGCACACGCCGCAACCAGCGCGCGCATCCTCGCCCCGCCGGTCACTGATACTCCCGCAGCCGTGGCCAGAATCCGGCGGCGATACCGACAACGCCAAGTATGGCGAGCATCGTCACTCCCGGAGCCGACGCTGACAGCACACGCGAGGCAAACGAGATGTCGGCGCGAAGGCTCTCACGGGAATCCACTATGGCTTCCCACAACGAGTCGTCGAGCGCGCGGTACTCGGCAGCGGAATCCTCCGCACCCGATCCGACGGCGATGTTCGCAGCACCCGTGAAATCTCCGACGCCGAGGCGCAGAGCCATCCGATCGTGCGCCGCCACCCATTGATCGCGGGCGTCGATTGCCTGCGTGAGCACGTCGGTATCAACTCCTGTCCGCCCATTGCCTTGCAGCTCACGGAGAATGGCGTCGACGTTGCTCACCTTGTTGACGAAGATGTCGGTCTCGTCGCCGTCGGAATCGCGTTGGGCCAAACTCAGGGTCTCGACGGTTCGGGCTTGCTGGGCGATGATGCGGGCTTCGGTCAACTCGTGCAGCGGACCAGCTCCCGCGTCGAGCGCGCGCGTGGTGGTGATCGCCGAGATCAACCCGACTGTCAACAGCCAGATCAGCGCTGCGGCAACAGATATCGAGGCGAGAATCAATCCGAGATTGAAGCGTCGACGGCTGTGTTGCGCGATGCGGATCTGGACTGCGATCAGCATGGACAATGCCAATGCAAATGCGATGATCGGCCACCACGGTGGGCGGACAAAATCATTCTGAACCTTGGTGACCTGCGCTTCTTGTGCGGAATGCAGGTGCTGAGCCGTGGGAAGCAGGGACGTTTGCATCAGATTCGACGCCTCGCCGAGATACGCGGCGCCGACGGGGTTTCCGACGCGATTGTTGGCGCGCGCCGTCTCGATCAGCCCGGTGTACACAGTGAGGTCGGTCGAGATGGAGGTGAGGGCGGCTTGGCCCGCCATGTCCACAGTGTCGAGCCCGGCGGACGCGTTCACTATTTCTGCGGACGCCTCGCCGATCGACTGTGTGTAGCGGTCGCGCACCGCCGGCGGTTCGAGTCCACCCCAGATGAAAGCGGTGGCTGCCGCCGCGTCGGCAACCGACAGTGCGCTGTAGAGATTCTGGGCGGAGTTGGCAAGCGGTTCGGTTTCCGTCAGGACGTTGCCCAGGCGAGCTTGACGGTTCTCGATGGTCGCGGCGGCCAGGAATCCCGCCGCCAGGGTGAGGAAGATCAGGACTATCCCGACAGCGGTGAGGCGCCCAGGGGTCGACGTCATGAAATCGCGAAGTTCGCTCTGGATCATCGGCCTCGAGGCGGCTGTATCCACCGGGTTCTCGCCAGCCGGAGCGGGTGCGGTGCGAGGCTCGAGGGAGGGTGTCACGCGGCTGACCATCGAACACCTCTCACTCTCTGCACTCGGGCTGGAAGATCGCTGGATTGCGGGCTCTTCGCGAGCATATAAGTATGGTCCGCACCGAGGGCAGATTGAACGGGTTAGTGTGGGGCAGGATAGTGGCGAATTTAAAGGCAGGGCGTGGTAGTCGATGCGTGGTGACGGTGACGGTTGGTCGGTCGGATCGGACGGAACTCGGCATTGGGGGCGTCACGGCGCCGCCGGATTGTTGTTGCGTGCCCCTGACGTAGACGGAACTCCGATGGTGCTGCTTCAGCATCGTGCGGCGTGGAGCCATCAGGGCGGAACCTGGGCTTTGCCCGGTGGGGCGCGTGACTCGCACGAAAACACAACGCATGCGGCAGTCCGAGAAGCACACGAAGAAGCCGGGATCGACGAGTCCTCGGTGCGTGTGCGGGGAGACGTCGTCACCATGCGCGCAGAGAGCGGATGGACGTACACGACGGTGGTTGCCGACGTCGAAAGTCCCCTCGAGACGGTCGCGAACGGTGAGAGCACCGAACTTCGGTGGGTGCGCGAGGACGACGTCGAGAGCCTGCCGCTACATCCGGGATTTCATTCGGCCTGGCCGAGTTTGCGAACGTCCGTTGTTCCGGCGGCCGAGGGAACGGATCCGGGCGGCGCACGGACTGTTGTATTGCCGGACGGCCGATTCGGTTGGACGTTGGGTAGTGCGGATTCTCTGCAAGACGCCTCGGAGGCTTCACGCGCTCAGGCGTAAGACAATCCCGAGAAATACAAGAAGGGTCGGACTCGTTCAGAGCCCGACCCTTTTCGCTGTAGTTTCGGCGCGAGCGGCAACGCGAACGGAAGGTCCGCAGCCAGCCGAAACGGCGCTCAGCTGAGTGTGTTCAGTGCGGTGATGAAGGAAACGGCGGTGATGCCGAGCTTGAGCAGTTCGCTGATCTTGCCCAGGTTCAAGTCCTCGAGTGAAGCGGTGCTCAGCGAGGCGGTGTCGATCGATCCCATGGAAACTCCTAATTCGAATTGTTAGCTGAAGGTAAGCTATATCAGGAGGCCAGTAAACGCGGGACCAATGGATAGATCTGTGACGAAAATCACCAATTGGGATCATTCGGGCTGGTCGACGGACAAACACGCAGCTTGTTTCTTGTCGAACTGGACAAGGTGACCAGACCAGACCTTACGGGTTGCCGCGAGCTGAACTGGAAGGTAACTAGAGCGCCATCATGTCGGCGAGGCGGCGCGCGGCTGCCTGCGGATCCGCGGCTTCCGTGATTGCACGAACAACGACAATTCGGGTGGCTCCGGCTTCGATGACCTCCGGAACGCGTGCCTCGTCGATGCCGCCGATCGCAAACCAGGGACGCGTCGGCGTTGCGTCGGCAGTCGAGCGGACCAGATCCAAGCCGGCCGCACTGCGGTTCGGCTTGGTCGGTGTCGCCCAGACGGGCCCGGTGCAGAAGTAGTCGACGCCCTCTTCGATCGCAGCCAAACTGGCCTGCGCGCGCGAACTCGTGGAACGGCCGATGACAACGTCGTCGCCGACAACGGTTCGCGCGTAGGGGACGGGGATGTCGTTCTGACCCAGGTGCAACACATCGGCGCCCGACGCCATGGCCAGGTCAGCGCGGTCGTTGACGGCCAGCAATGCGCCGTGACGCCTCGCGGCAGCCGAGAGAACGCCAAGCGCGATCAGTTCGTCCTTGGCTTCGAGCGGCCCGAACTCGCGCTCACCCGCGGAACCCTTGTCCCGGAGTTGAATGATGTCGACACCACCGGACAACGCGGCTTCCGCGAACTGGGCGAGGTCGCCTTTGTCGCGACGTGCGTCGGTGCACAGGTACAGCCGTGCTGCTGCCAGGCGCTCGCGCCGGTCGAAGAGGTTACTGGGATGTGTGGGGTGCACGAAGCAAACGGTAGCCTCTAGGAAGCAAGGTTCGACACGGGAGTCCCGAAACTGTGCTGTCGCATTTGTCGCGAAGGCAAAGTTCGTGGGGCTGAGAGGGGATCGCGACAAAGATCCCGACCGTCAGACCTGACCCGGATCATGCCGGCGCAGGAAGAAAAGGGTGGAATTGTCATGAGCACGCACGCACGTTCGGTTGCGGTGGTCGGCGGGGGAGTCATCGGACTGTCCATTGCCTGGTACGCAGCGCGCGACGGATGGGCAGTACAGCTGTACGACCCGGCGATCGGAACCGGCGCCTCCTGGGTCGCGGGCGGAATGCTCGCCCCGCTGTCCGAGGGCTGGCCAGGTGAGGAAACGGCGTTGACCGTCGGCGCGGCCTCGTTGGAGCGGTGGCCGGAGTTCGGCAAACACCTGCAGAAATTCGGGCCGTCGGTGTTCACCACCGACAGTTCACTCACCGTCGCCCTCGACAGCGCCGACGCTCAGGACCTGGCGACCATCGCGGAATGGGTCAGCGCGCAGGGGCACGAACTGCAGATCCTCGGCCGGGCGCAGATCCGTGAACTCGAACCGATGCTCGGCCGCGGCATTCGATCGGGCCTCATGGCCGTCGGGGAATCAGCCGTCGACAATCGTGTGTTGTTGGCCGCTCTGCAGGCCGCGTGCGTGGCGTCCGGTGTCGAATTGATCAACCGCGCGGTCCACGATCTCGCGGAACTCCATACCGATCAGATCGTGCTGACCGCGGGAATCGCCTCACCGAAGCTGTGGCCAGGACTACCTGTGCGGCCGGTCAAAGGTGAGATTCTGCGTTTGCGCAGCCGGCCGGGAGTGACGCCCGCGCCCAGCCGTACCATCCGAGGCAGCGTCCACGGCCGACCCGCGTACCTCGTGCCGCGCGGCGACGGAATCGTGGTCGGTGCAACACAATACGAATCCGGTGAGGACACGCAGGTCACCATGGCCGGTGTGCGAGATCTGATCAACGACGCCGAAGCGCTCATGCCGGCGATCGGTGAATACGAACTCTACGAGTGCGCGGCCGGCTTGCGCCCGATGACGCCGGACAACCTACCGCTGATCGGGCGGGTCTCGGAGCGTGTTGTCATCTCCACCGGGCACGGCAGGAACGGTGTGCTCCTGACTCCGGTCACCGCAGACGCGACACTCGCGTTGTTGAACGGCACATCATTGGTCGAGGTCAAAGGAACCGAACCCCAGCGGTTCGCAGCAGTGAAGGAAAATTCATGAGTGAGCAGGTCCCGATCGGGATCACCGTCAACGGCGAAGAACTCGAATTCGATCGAGCCGTCACGGTGGCCGAACTTCTGACGCACCTCGAACTGCCCAGCAAGGGAATTGCCGTCGCCGTCGACGGTGCGTTGTTCCCGCGTGGGCGCTGGGACGAATCCGTCTCGCGTGGTTGGGAAATCGAGATCCTCACGGCGGTGCAGGGTGGCTGAACACGATCTCCTGACTATCGCGGGCCGTACCTTCGGCTCCCGGCTCATCACCGGCACCGGCGGCGCTGCCAACCTCGCAGTTCTCGAGGAAGCGCTGGTCGCGTCCGGTACCGAACTGACCACTGTCGCGATGCGACGCGTCGACGCTGCCGGCGGTACCGGCGTGCTGGATCTGCTTCGGCGCCTCGGAATCGAACCACTGCCGAACACGGCCGGATGCCGCGGCGCGGCCGAAGCGGTGTTGACGGCGCAGTTGGCACGTGAGGCGCTCGAGACCAGCTGGGTGAAACTCGAAGTCATCGCCGACGAGCGAACCTTGCTACCCGACGCCATCGAACTTGTCTCCGCCGCAGAACAATTGGTGGACGACGGATTCACCGTGCTGCCGTACACGACGGATGATCCGGTCCTGGCGCTTAGGCTCGAAGAGGTTGGTTGCGCGGCTGTCATGCCGCTCGGTTCACCCATCGGGACCGGACTGGGCATTGCGAACCCGCACAACATCGAGATGATCGTCGAGCGCGCCGGTGTGCCGGTCATTCTCGACGCCGGAATCGGAACGGCCAGCGACGCAACACGTGCCATGGAACTGGGCTGCGACGCTGTACTGCTCGCGACCGCGGTCACCAGGGCCAAGAATCCCGCGCTCATGGCGTCGGCGATGCGTCATGCCGTCGTCGCCGGTTTCGAAGCCAGGCACGCCGGCCGGATCCCGAAACGATTCTGGGCGCAGGCGTCCTCCTAGGGGTTCCCTCGGGGTGGTTCCCGGGGTTCATGTCCTACCTGGGTACCACGCCGAACTAGACCTGCGGCCGATGTGCGGCGGGGCCGGATCGGGCAGAGTTCCCCTCATGATTGAACTGAGGGGATTGACCAAGGTTTACGGACCGACCAAGGCGGTGGACGATCTGACGTTCACCGTCCGCCCCGGCATCGTCACCGGGTTCCTCGGACCCAACGGCGCCGGTAAGTCGACGACGATGCGGATGATTCTGGGGTTGGATCGCCCGACGTCGGGTGAGGCGTTGATCGAAGGCAAGTCGTACCGCGAGCTGAAGGACCCGTTGCGTACCGTCGGCGCGTTGCTCGACGCGAAGTGGGTTCATCCGAACCGCAGCGCCCGGGCGCACCTGCAGTGGATGGCTGCGTCGAACGGGATTCCGAAGTCTCGGGTGGACGAGGTTCTCGGACTCGTGGGGCTGTCCGAGGTTGCGGGCAAGAAGGCCGGCGGATTCTCGCTCGGTATGTCTCAGCGCCTCGGCCTGGCCGGTGCGCTGCTGGGTGATCCGAAGGTGCTGTTGTTCGACGAGCCCGTCAACGGTCTCGATCCGGAGGGCATCGTCTGGATCCGTAAGTTCATGCAGCGGTTGGCTGCCGAGGGACGCACCGTGCTGGTGTCGAGCCACTTGCTGACGGAAATGGCTTTGACCGCGGAACAATTGGTTGTCATCGGCCGTGGCCGATTGATCTCGGATTCGACGGTCGCCGAGTTCGTCGATCGTTCGTCCGAGTCGACGGTTCGAGTGCGTAGTCCTCAGCTCGATGCATTGCGCAGCGTACTGACGTCGCAGGGATTGACGGTGCGCGAAGACGGTTCGAGTGTTGTTCCCGCTCTGGTCGTTGTCGATTCCACCACCGAAATCGTGGGTAACTTGGCGGGTGCGCAGGGAATTGTGCTGCACGAGTTGGCTTCTCAGCGTGGTTCTCTGGAAGACGCTTTCATGAAGCTCACCGGCGACGATGTCCAGTACCACGCGACCGGGGTCACCGGCCCCGCCGTCGCGCAACCGAACGCTCACCAGAATGTCATGGGAGGTGCACTGTAATGGCTGTTCTCAGTGCTGAACGCATCAAGATCACCACGACCAAATCGCCACTCTGGTGCTCGGTCATCATCGTTGTTCTCGCTCTCGGATTTGCCGCCATCATGGGTACGGTCGCCAAGTCCACTCAGTCGTCGGACACCCAAGGCGCCCCCGAACTCGACACCGCACTTGCGACCGCCGGAATCTCGGGCTTCGGAATCATGGTCCTCATGATCATGGCGGCCCTCGCGATCACCAGCGAGTACCGCTTCGGAACGATTCGGACCACATTTCAGGCAGTGCCCAACCGGGCATCGGTCCTCGCTGCCAAAGCCGGTCTGATCGGTGGATTCGGTGCCGTCCTGACGTTTGTTCTGGCTTTCGGTGCGTACGCAATGGCAAAGGTCCTGGCAGGTTCCGAAGCCGGCGTCGGCATGACCCTGTCGAGCGGCTCGGACTGGCGCGCCATGTACGGCATCCCGATCTACGCGTTCTTCTGCGTGGTACTGGCCGTTGGTGTCGGCGCCATCATTCGTCAGTCGGCTGGAGCAATTGCCTTGCTGCTGCTGTGGCCACTGCTCATCGAGAGCCTCTTCGGACTGTTCGGCGACTTCGGGCAGAAGATCATGCCCTTCCTGCCCTTCAACAACGCGAATCACTTCCTCAGCCCGGAAATGGCGATGGGCGATTTCCACTGGGGACCGTGGGGCAGCCTGATCTACTTCGCTGCTTTCGTGCTGGTCATCTTCGGTATCAGCATTGTCCTCGTGAACCGTCGCGACGCCTGACAGCGCCTGACACTGTGCGCCCTTGCCAACCGCCCGCGGTTGACAAGGGCGCACAGTCGTTTCCTTATCGGCTCCCGCGGTTACTCTTTCGCGCATGAGACTCCATCGCGCGTTGGCAATCGGCATAGCCGGGGTTCTGGTGCTTGGTGGATGTTCGGCCGGGGCCAGACCCGCAGACACGGCACTGATCGAACCGCAGGCCTTCTCGGGGACGGTCACCATCGACGCGGTCATGGGCCATCTCGATCAGTTCGGCAAGATCGCAGCCGCCAATGGGAATACCCGGTCCACCGACACCCCGGGATACGACGCCAGCGTCGACTACGTCGCAAACCTGCTCGAAGACAATGGTTTCGACGTGGAAACCCCGGAGTTCGCGTTCAGTTCATTCGACCCGGGAACCGAGCTGTTGACCTCATCGGCCGGAGTCGACTTTCCGGTCCGGGCATTGACCTACTCGACGTCCACCGGACCGGACGGGATCACCGCACGGGTCGTGTCGGTACCCGTAGATGAGACACCGGGTTGTGAAGCCTCCGATTACGACGGCCTCGATGCCGCGGGAGCTATCGTCCTGGTCACCCGCGGGGTGTGCCAGTTCGGTGCCAAGCAGACCATCGCAGCAGATCAGGGCGCCGCTGCGCTCTTGGTGGTCAACAACGAAGACGCGATGTTGGGCGGCGGAACCTTGGGCGATCCGGATATTGCGCGGATTCCCACGGGAGGCATCAGCGCGTCGTCTGGGCGCCAGCTCGCCTCCGAAGGCGGTGACGTCACACTGGTGCTGGACACGGTCACCACCACAACACGCTCGCGCAACGTCATCGCACAGACGAAGACCGGATCAACCAGCGACGTTGTCATGGTCGGCGCTCATCTCGACAGCGTTCCCGAGGGGCCTGGTATCAACGACAACGGCAGCGGTAGCGCGGCCATTCTGGAGACGGCGTTGCAACTGGGTAGTTCACCGGACATCACCAACGCGGTGCGGTTTGCATTCTGGGGCGCCGAGGAACTGGGCCTCGTCGGCTCGACCGAGTACGTGGCCGCGCTCAGCCCGGAGGAACAAGCAGCCATCGCGCTGTATCTGAATTTCGACATGCTCGGCTCACCCAACCCCGGATATCTGGTCTACGACGGTGACAATTCGGATGGTCTCGGCGAAGGTCCTGGCCCGGAGGGCTCCGCCGGTATCGAACGCACCTTCGTCGACTTTCTCGGCGGTCGGGGAATCCCGGCAGAGGGAACCGACTTCGACGGGCGATCGGACTACGGCCCGTTCATCGAGATCGGAATCCCGGCAGGCGGCGTGTTCAGCGGAGCCGAGGAACTGAAAACTGTCGAGCAAGCACTGAAATGGGGCGGCGAGCCCGGAGTGAGTTTCGATCCGAACTATCACACCGCATTGGACAATCTCGACAACATCGATCGGGACGCACTCGCCGCGAATTCCGCTGCGGTGGCGTTTGCGGTAGCCACGTATGCGCAGGATATCGGGGGCCTCAACGGAGTTCCCGTGGGCGAAGCCCGAACCGTGGCCCGAACCCGGTGAACATGCGGCGCGCTGTCGCCAGCTCTGGGTTACTCTCGAGTAATGAGCGATCCGATCCCGAGCGAAGTACCCGGTGACGTGCGCGATGCCGCTCCTTCCGGCGTCCGCTCGGTCATTGGATCCGTGCTCAACTCTGCGTCGGATCTGAACGGACATCAACAGCTCATCGAGGCACTACGACGGGTACGGCGGTTGCTTCCGGGTGACCCGGGGTTCGGCGACCCGCTCTCCCTGTCCGGGCCGGGCGGTGCACGTGCGGTGGCCCGTGTCGCCGATCGTTTTCTCGACCACAAGCCGGCCGCTACCAGGGAAATGAGCCTCGGCGCTCTACAGGTGTGGCAGGCGGCCCTCGAGAAGATGGGCCGAGGCCGCGGTGATCAGGAACTGACTATCGTCTTCACGGACCTCGTCGGTTTCTCCACGTGGTCGCTCCACGCCGGCGACGGGGCAACGCTCGCGCTCCTGCGGGCGGTTGCGCAAGCGGTCGAAACGCCCATCACGAACCGCTACGGGCATGTCGTGAAGCGAATGGGCGACGGACTCATGGCAGTGTTCACCAGCCCGGACGCCGCAGTGGCCGCGGTCTTCGCGGCGCAGGAAGCGCTGGCGCAGGTCAACCTGGACGGCTATCGGCCCAAGATGCGCGTCGGGCTCCACACCGGAACACCCCGGCAACTGGGCGACGACTGGTTGGGTGTCGACGTCACCATCGCCGCCCGCATGATGGGGTTGGGCGGCGACGGCAACGTCATGATGTCTGCGGCAACTCTCGAAGAACTTGCGCCGGGAACCCTCGAAGAGTTGAACCTGGAGATCCGTCCGTGGCGCCGCGGATTCTTTGCGACGACGCCGAACGGAGTACCGCAGGATCTGGGTATCTGGCGCGTGTGGCAGGCCTGACACTCCTACATTTCGAGGCGCCACAACGGTGACACGGGGCCGTGACCGGCTCCGAGATCGTACGACGCCTCGAGGCATTTGGTCACCCATTCCTTGCCGAAGGCGACGGCGTCGGGAACCGAATAACCATGTGCCAGAGCGCACGTGATGGCCGCAGCCAGGGTGTCGCCGCCGCCGTGGTCGTTGCCGGTCGCGATGCGGGGACTGCTGAACTCGAGGAAGGTGTCACCGTCGAACAGCAGGTCGGTGCTCTTGTCCGAGGTGCGCAGGTGTCCACCCTTCACGATGGACCACTGAGCGCCCAAACCGTGAAGGGCTTCGGCGGCGCGGCGTGCGGTGGCGTCGTCCTGGACGTCGATGCCGGTGATCAACCGAATTTCGTCGAGGTTCGGTGTCACAACAGTTGCGGCGGGGATGAGGACGTTGCGGACAGCGGCGAGTGCTTCCGCGTGCAGGAGTGGATCGCCGTGCATCGACGCGCACACCGGGTCGACGACAAGCGGGATCGGCCGGTCGCGGCCGATCCCGACCTCAGCGGCTACCGCGGCTACCGCTTCGATGATGGTTGTCGACGCCAGCATGCCGGTCTTGGCGGCGCCGATGCCGATATCCGAGACCACCGTTCGCACCTGATCGGCAACGACCTGCGGCGGAATCTCGTGGAAACCGCTGACGCCCACCGAATTCTGCACGGTGACGGCCGCAACGGCCACGCAGGCGTGTACTCCGCACATCGCCATCGTGCGGGAATCGGCTTGAATACCGGCTCCGCCGCCGGAATCGGTTCCGGCGATGGTCAATGCCCGAATCGGGGTCTGTCCGGCGGGTGTCAGGGGCAGCAGCTTCACGACGACGAGCCTACCGATCGGACCTGGGGAAACGGCAGCTCGGTCCGGATGGACCCGGTTTCCAGGATTTCCGCTTCCAGGATTTCCGCGTACTGACGTACGTCCGCCGAGATCCGCATCGAGCAGAACTTCGGCCCGCACATCGAGCAGAAATGTGCGGTCTTGGCGGGCTCGGCCGGCAGTGTCTCGTCGTGGAACTCCCTGGCGGTGTCGGGGTCGAGTGACAACGCGAACTGGTCCAACCAGCGAAATTCGAAGCGCGCCTTGGACAGTGCATCGTCGCGGGCCTGTGCATTCGGGTGCCCTTTTGCCAGGTCTGCCGCATGTGCGGCGATCTTGTACGTGATCACACCGGTTTTCACGTCGTCTCGGTTGGGCAGACCGAGGTGTTCCTTGGGCGTGACGTAACAGAGCATCGCCGTTCCCGCCCGGGCGATCATCGCCGCGCCGATGGCGGAGGTGATGTGGTCGTACGCCGGTGCGATATCGGTAGCGAGCGGTCCGAGGGTGTAGAACGGTGCCTCGTCGCAGAGCTCTTCTTCCAGGCGGACGTTCTCCTCGATCTTGTCCATGGGAACGTGGCCAGGGCCCTCGATCATGACCTGGACTCCAGCAGATTTCGCGATCTGCGTGAGTTCTCCCAGGGTGCGCAGCTCCGCGAATTGGGCGGCGTCGTTCGCGTCGGCGATCGATCCCGGTCGAAGCCCGTCACCGAGGGAGAACGTGACGTCGTATCGGCGCAGGATCTCGCACAGTTCCTCGAAGTGGGTGTACAGGAACGATTCCTGCCTGTGGTGCATGCACCACGCAGCCATGATCGCGCCGCCGCGCGAGACGATTCCCGTCACCCGGTTAGCGGTCAGAGCGATGTAACCGATTCGCACGCCCGCATGCACGGTCATGTAGTCCACACCCTGCTCGCACTGTTCGATTACCGTGTCGCGGTAGATGTCCCACGTCAGAGCGGTGGGATCTCCGTTGACTTTCTCGAGCGCCTGGTAGATCGGTACCGTGCCGACCGGCACCGGTGAGTTGCGCAGAATCCACTCGCGGGTCAGGTGGATGTCCTTACCGGTGGACAGGTCCATGATGGTGTCGGCGCCCCACCGGATCGCCCACACCATTTTCTCGACTTCCTCTGCAACAGAGGAGGTTACGGCTGAATTCCCGATATTTGCGTTGATCTTGACGGCGAACTTCTTGCCGATGATCATCGGCTCCAGTTCGCCGTGGCGATGGTTCGCGGGAATTACCGCCCGCCCCCGAGCCACCTCGGAACGCACCAGTTCGGCTGAAACACTCTCGCGTGCAGCGCAATACCGCATCTCCGGGGTGATCACGCCAGCTCTGGCGCATTCCAATTGTGTCGAATCTCGTGCGCTCCGGTCCCACGTGTCACGCGTTCGGGGGAGGCCGCGGTCGAGGTCGATGTCGGCGTCGGTGTCGGTGTACGGACCTGACGTGTCGTACAGGTCCAGGTGCTCACCAGTGGTGAGGGTGACGCGTCGAAGCGGGATTCGGAGCGAATCCGATTCGAGATAGTGCTTGCTGCTGCCCTCGATCGGGCCGGTAGTCACAGCTGCCACGGCGTGTCCAGCCTTTTTGGGGACAGCCTTGTTGGGGACAGCCTTGTCGGGGACAGCCTTGTTGACAGACTTCTCGTGCATTAATGCGCTCCCTACGCCGGCATTACCCGGTCAGGTTCATCCGGTCGACGGCCCTAGCCGTCCTCTCAGCCCGCTGGTGCGAGCCCCCGTGGTGGTGTGAAATTTTGTGCGTGCGCGCTCACAGCGGCACCGGGCGACTGTATCTCAGTGCCGAAGGAAAATCTCGGTGCGATTGCGGTCGGGTCGTTCTCGGTGCAAAAATTGGGCGATCCCGGGACAGCGTCGTCGGTAACTGTTTCTATGAGTGTCATGGATCACAGTTTGGGTACCGTGCGTGCAGCAGTGGAGGTTTCTGCCATGAACAACTCCGCCATGAACAACACCGACATCACGCTGATCGACAACCCGTCGCATGAACGGTTCGAATTACTCGCGGGCGACGAACTGGTCGGCATCCTCGGCTACCGCGACGAAGATGAGATCCTCGGGTGCGGCGCCGAAGCCGGCGACGTGGTTGCGTACATGCATACCGTCGTCAAGGAAGAGTACGGCGGCCAGGGAATGGCAGCGGTACTGGTGCAGTTCTCGATGGACTGCGCCCGCGAACGTGAGTGGTCGGTTCGCCCGGTCTGCTCATACGTGCAGCGATACCTCGGCGAGCATCCCGAATATCTCGATCTGCTCGTCGAGGACTGACCGCTTTCTCGTCACTCCCGCTTTTCAGGCTCCCGCTTTTCAAGCACCCAGCTGTGCGATCACAGGGGCGTGATCGCTGGCACCCTTGCCTTTACGCTCGTTCCGATCGATTTCGGCTGACTCGACGCGCGCGGCGAGTGCGGGTGAGCCGAGGATGAAGTCGATGCGCATTCCCTGCTTCTTGGGGAAGCGGAGCTGCGTGTAGTCCCAGTACGTGTACACACCGGGACCGGGAGTATGGGGGCGGACGACGTCCGTGAAACCGGACGAGATGAACGCGTCGAAGGCAGCGCGCTCGGCCGGCGACGTATGAGTCTTTCCTTCGAAGACAGCGGGATCCCAGACGTCCTCGTCGGTGGGCGCGACATTCCAGTCGCCGACGAGGGCGATCTGCTCGTCCGGGTTCTGCTTGAGCCAGCCTTCGGCGTCGTCGCGCAGCTTGGCGAGCCAATCGAGCTTGTACGCGTAATGGGGATCGTCGAGTTCACGGCCGTTGGGAACGTACAGGCTCCACACCCGTACCCCGCCGCACGTCGCGCCGATCGCGCGGGCCTCGCGCACCTGCTCCGCTTCCGGGTCCTTGGTGAAGCCCGGCTGATCCTCGAAACCGATCTGCACGTCGTCGAGACCGACACGAGAGGCGATAGCGACGCCATTCCACTGGCTGAGTCCGACGTGAGCGACCTTGTAGCCGATCTCTTCGAATCGTTCGTACGGGAACTGCTCGTCCTTGCACTTGGTTTCCTGCATCGCCAGGACATCGACGTCGGATCGGTCGAGCCAATCGATGATCCGGTCGGTACGGGCACGGACGGAGTTGACGTTCCAGGTAGCTATGCGCACGCGGGCAAGCCTAGCGTCAGGCACCGACAGGCGCGGTGGCATACCGGTAGCGATGATGTTCGACGAAGCCGAGTGAGCGCGCTGTTGCGACTGCCGCGGTGTTGTCTTCGGGAACGGCCAGGTAGGCATGGGTTGCGCCCTGGTTTCGACTCCACCCCAGCAAGTCCGTGCAGATCAGAGTGCCGATTCCGTGCCGTCGGTGCGGATGCGCCACCGCGAGATCGAGCAGCCCTGCCCACCTTCGGCCGTCGGGGGCGTCGCTGACGGCGGCTCGTGCCGAAGCCAGGATCATCGTCTCGGCGCTGCCGATCGTTCCGGTGGCCACACGCGTGAGAGTGTCCCCGGCGCGGGCGTCGTCGATGGTGGTCGTGAACTGTGGTGGCGTCGGGGCAACGTTGTCGAGATCGGCGGCAAATATGATGCCCTCGCCGCCGGAAATCCACGTGGGCGGGGCAATTCCGAGGCGATCGGGCAGCATCAGAGTGGTCGGACGTCCCCGATCCGCGAACCAGGAGCGGATGGCCGCCAGCGTTTCCGGGGTTCGCGACGCACTGCCGCCGGGTTCGCCCAGGGGGAGTGCCGAGTCCATGTCATGGGGCGAGTGCCCGATACGCAGTAGCCAACCGTCGATCCGAGCCTGCTCGGTTCCCGGTGAACCGGCGGCCGCCGCGATCTCGAGGTTGCGGATATCGCCCACTCGAATGGGCCGCGCTGCAAGAACTTTGAGCGCGATTACCTGATCCGCCGATACGGTGACAACACGCCCGTCGTTGCCGCGAACCGTGACCGGGTCCGCGGATTCGAGGGTGCCGATCACATCGGTCATCGGATGCGAGTAACCGGGTGGGAGCTTGTACCGCAGCACCACCCGGCTACCGATCGAGATGGGCAAATGTCTCAGTCTTCGTCGTCGTGGCCGAACGGATCGTCGACCGTACCCGGAGTCCACGTCAATCCGGGCTTACCCCAACCGGACTGTTTGATGGCTTTCTTCGCGGCGCGAGCATTCCGGCCGATCAGAACGTCGGTGTACAGGAAGCCGTCGAGGTGGCCGGTTTCGTGCTGGAGCATCCGGGCGAAGAATCCGGTGCCTTCGTATTCGACGGGGTTGCCGTCGGCGTCGGTGCCCGTGACCTTGGCCCAGTCGGCGCGGCCGGTGGGGAACTGCTCGCCGGGAACGGAGAGGCAGCCTTCGAAGTCGTCCTCGGGATCGGGCATCGTCTCGGGGATTTCCGACGTCTCCAGGACGGGGTTGACCACGACTCCGCGTCGGCGGGTGTCGCTACGATCGTCACCTGGGCAGTCGAACACGAAAAGACGCAGCGAAACACCGACCTGATTGGCCGCGAGGCCGACGCCGTTGGCAGCGTCCATCGTCTCGTACATGTCGGCGATCAGTTCGGCGATTTCCGCCGGAGACTGCGTGACCGGCTTTGTGGGCTCGTGCAGTACCGGGTCGCCGACGATTCGGATGGGGAGGATAGCCATGGCGTCAAGGATAGTGCGGCGCGCCCGCGTGGTTATCGCGGCCCGTCCGATACCTCGTGGTTCAATGGTTGCTGAAGAACAACGATGTGATTTGTTGCTCGGTCGGGCCATGTGCCCGGGGGAACGCGGGCAACAGGGGGACACAGTCTCACTGACGGCGAATACAGCAGTCGAGGAGTGACATGGACAGCGCAGTTGCGCGTAGTCGAAGCCGGACCGATGGCGCCGAGGATTCTGCGGGCGTCAGTTCTGCGGGAATCAACGACGTCGGCGAAGACGGGCTCACCCGCAGAGAACACGACATTCTCTCCTTCGAACGCCAATGGTGGAAGTACGCCGGCGCGAAGGAAGTAGCAATCAAAGAGTTGTTCGACATGTCGGCAACCCGCTACTACCAGGTGCTCAATGCACTCGTTGATCGCCCCGAATCGTTGGCGGCCGATCCGATGCTGGTCAAACGCCTGCGCCGGTTGCGTGCCAGCCGTCAGAAGGCCAGGGCAGCTCGTCGCCTCGGCTTCGAAGTGACCTGAAGCCCCGCAAAACCTGCACACAAACCTCTGTCGATGAACGGTCGAACCGCTCACTGGCGATAGGGTCGAGACTGTGAGTACCCCGAAAGAGCAGCCGTCCGGACCACCCCTACGCGCTATCGCCATGGTGCTGATCGCCCTCGCGATCGTGTTCATCGGGCTCGGTGCGGCGTCGCTCGGCGGTTCCGATTCCGACAACACGGCGGCCGAGCAGACCGAGACGAGCGCGCCGGCCGCAACCACAACTGCGGTTGCCCCCGTGACAACAGCGCCGGCTGCAAAAACCGACACCGATTCCGCGGAAACCACGACGACACGCCCGTCCGCCACCACGACATCAGCCGGCGCGTCGGTGAGCGTCGACCCGTCGAACGTCAGTGTCCGGGTGCTCAACAACAGCACGGTGTCCGGTCTCGCAGCAGGAACTGCGGAGGAATTGACCGCTGCCGGTTGGAACGTCGAGGAGACGGGTAACTACAGCGAAGGAACAGTGAGCACCACCACGGTGTACTACGGATCTTCCGCGGCAGAGAAGGCAGCGGCGCAGCAGATTGCCGCCGAACTCGGTGTGACGGCAGAGCCACGATTTGCCGGCATCGCAAGCGCGTCTCCCGGTGTGATCGTCATCGTCACGTCCAACTGACCCGTCGGTTCGGACCACCCGTCGGGTCTGTGTACTACTCACGCCGTTATGATCAGTTGCACTTCCTCGCCACCCAAAGGAGCGGTTCGATGGCCCCCAGCAGCACCCGGCGTATGTCCTGGCGCGTCGTTGCCCCCGTAGTCGCACTAGCCGCTTTCGGCTTGACTGCCTGCAGTAACAACGAAGAGCCCAGCAACGTCCCCGGTACAACTCCGCCTGTGTGGACGGGTGCGGCCGACCCGAGCGCACACGAGAGCGAAGGCCACGGAGCGTCGTCGACTGCTCACGCCGGCAGCTCCGCAACCGAGACGGTTACCGCAACGTTGAACGGCGCAGACGGCAGCAAGGTCGGCACCGTCACGTTCACGCAGGAAGGTAGTGACGTCAAGGTCACCCTCGATGCAAAGGGCTTGACGCCGGGCTTCCACGGCTTCCACGTTCATCAGGTTGCCAAGTGCGAGACCAACTCGGTGGCACCCAGCGGCGGCGAGCCGGGCAACTTCCTCTCGGCCGGCGGACACTTCCAGGCAGAGGGCCACACCGGCCATCCCGCCAGCGGCGACCTGACGTCCGTACAGGTTCTCGAGGACGGCTCGGCCACCCTCGTCACCACGACCGACGCGTTCAAGGTCGACGACCTGGTGGCAAACGGCGGCACGTCCGTCATGATCCACGCGGGTGCCGACAACTTCGGCAACATCCCGACGCGTTACGCGCCGGCGCCGGATCAGCAGACCCTCGATACCGGTGACGCCGGTGCACGCGTTGCGTGTGGTGTCATCACCGAGAGCTGATTCTGCTCTGAGTTCTGTATCACTTCGGCAACTACCACGCAGTAGCCAGCACGGTGTTCTCGCGATCATTGTGGTTGGATTCTCTGCGTGGTAGTTCCATTTCCGGGTTCGCCGCGTCCGACACTGGGCGTGGAGTGGGAGATCGCGTTGGTCGATCGTGTGACCAGAGATCTCTCCAATACAGCTGCCGAGGTGTTTTCGGCGGTCGAGGAGCTTGCGGGCTCCGAGACTCCGCACATCACCAAAGAGTTGCTGCGTAACACCGTCGAGTTGGTGACGGGCATTCACGACACGGTCGGCGAAGCCATGAGCGATCTCGATGCATCCCTCGACCTGTTGCGCCGGGCCGCGGATCCGCTGGCCGTCGACCTCATCTGTGCGGGTACCCATCCGTTTGCCCAGTGGTCCACTCAGTTGGTCACGCGCACGCCTGATTACGACGAGCTGATCGAGCGCACGCAGTGGTGGGGCCGTCAGATGTTGATCTGGGGTGTGCACGTCCACGTCGGAGTGTCTTCGGCGGATCGGGTGTTCCCCATCATCAATGCGCTGTTGCAGCGGTACCCGCATCTGTTGGCGCTGTCGGCGTCGTCGCCGATGTGGGCCGGTGTCGACACCGGCTATGCGTCCAACCGGGCACTGATGTTCCAGCAGTTGCCGACGGCGGGTCTGCCGTACCAATTCGAGAGCTGGGCCGAGTACGAGTCGTTCATCGACGACCAGATGAAGACCGGCGTGATCACCAAGATCGGTGGCATGCACTGGGACATTCGTCCGGCGCCCAAGTGGGGAACCATCGAAGTCCGGGTATTCGACGGGGTGTCGACGCGCGCGGAACTGGGCGCGCTGGTCGCATTGGTGCACTGCCTCATCGTTGATCTCGACCGCCGCCTCAGCGCGGGGGAGACGTTACCGAACATGCAGCCGTGGCACGTGAAGGAAAACAAGTGGCGCGCAGCCAGATACGGTCTCGACGCGGAGATCATTCTGGACTCGGCCGCAAACGAATGTCTGGTCACCGACGACTTGGAGCGACTGCTCGAAGATCTCACGCCGATTGCGGTGTCGCTCGGGTGCGCAGACGAGTTGGCATCGGTCGCCGACATTCCCCGCCGCGGAGCGTCGTACCAGCGTCAACGACGCGTGGCGGAAGCTCACGGTGGAGATCTGGTGGCAGTGGTCGACGCGTTGGTTGCAGAGTTGGGTACTTGACGCGCTGCTGAGCAGTTTTCGGACAAACAGTACCTTTGTCCAGACGCCGTCCAGGTACCGTTCACACGCCGTTTACTATTATCCGGTGTTGACAGACAGTGTGTCCCGAAGTGGGGCTTCAGCAGGACAGACGGGCCAGTCCTGGGCAGCGTCGCACAAGGTCCTGATCCTGGGCAGTGCAGCGGTGCTGGCCCTGGTTCTCGGCGTGCAAGCGTTTGCGTCCTACCAGGGATATCTCGGTCCGGTGGAAAGCCTCTTCGGTGACTACTTCCTGGTTCCTCGTTCGGCAACCATGCCGTGGGTGGGGCTGGCATTGGCCATGGTCGGGCTCAATACCCGCGAACGCGTGTACGCGATCTCCGCTGCTGTTGCCATCGACCTGGTGGTCGGAGTGATCCGCTGGTCTGCCGGCGGTCCGATCACGATGGGAACGGGCGGCACCTGGGTGCTCACGGCCGTGGTCGTGTACGCCTTCTGGAAACTGTCCGGCGAGCGCCGCAGCAGCGTCCTGCGCGGAGCCGTGTTGGGTATTCTGCTGATCGTTGCCGCCAAGGTAGCCGAGACGTGGCTGTGCCTCACCATTCTTGTGGGCACCGACGTGTGGGACGAGTACGTGTTCCTGGCTGATCAGGCCTTGGGTAACCCGTCGTGGGTCATGGGTCAGGTAGTCGACGCACTCGGTCCGGTGGGAGCGGCGATCCTCGACTGGATCTACGTCGAATTGCCCGTCGCGATCATTGTTGTCGCGCTGTACCAATGCCGTAAGGGTTGGCCGTCGCATCACCTTCTGCAGACGTTTCTGCTGATCGGGTTGATCGGACCGATCTTCTACATCCTGTTCCCGGTGGTTGGTCCGGTATTTGCGTTCGGCCCACGCGGTCTCGGATTCCAGATCGGCGACTTCTGGCCGAATATCGTTCCCAACGTGGATTTCTCGGCGCCCGCGTCGCTGCCGTTCGACGACGCGGCGCCGCGTAACTGCATGCCGAGTCTTCATACGGCGTGGGCAGTTGCGCTGTTCACCCACTCGCGCCGCGGCCCGTGGTGGCTGCGGTCCCTGGGTACGTTCTGGCTTCTCGCGACGTTGACGGCAACGTTGGGTTTCGGGTTCCACTACGGAGTCGACCTCATCGCCGGCGCAGTTCTGTGCCTGACTCTCGATGCGGCACTGCACGATCCGGAGCGTGGTTGGGGTTGGTTCCGCATCAGGCTGGTACTCGGCGGCAGCGCGATACTCGTCGGACTACTACTGTCGTACCGGTTCGCGTCCGTGCAGATGGCGGCGTACCCGGAACTGTTCGGGCCGCTGCTTGTCGGAGTTCTCATCGCGATGTCGGTGGCGTTCTTCGCGACGTTCTACGCCAAGCCGGGCACTGCACTGGCGCAGTGGGGCGGCCGTAACGGAGACGTCGCGGACCCGGCGGAGTCAGCTACGGACTCTGCGGCGGGTCTTCCAGTTCGTTGATCTTCATGACGGCGTCCTGCTCGCGCTGCTCGCGGTAGGCCACGCGGCCGACGCTGTGTGCGATCACCGGCGCCGTCAGCATGGTGAAGATGCCGACCAGGACGAGCATCCAGATGTCGACACTGCCGCGCAGCAGGAACACCGCGCCCATGAGTACGAGAACAAGTCCGACGACTTGAGGTTTGGTGGCCGCGTGCATGCGGCGCAAAGTGTCGGGGAACCGCACGATGCCGACAGCGGCAGTCAGGGCGAGCACCGAGCCGAGGAAGATGGCGATGACGCCGATGACGTCGAGGATATTGCCGATCATCGGTCACTCACCCGGAATCGTGCGACGGAGACGGAACCGATGAATCCGACGAGAGCTAGTGCAACGATCGCGGGAACGATCGTGGTGTCTCCGCTGTATGCGGCCCATACCGCGAGTCCACACATGGCAACGGCGACAATCGTGTCCAGCGCGACCAGGCGGTCGAGTGAGCTTGGCCCGTCGATGAGCCGGAAAGTGGTCAGGACTGCGGCGATCGCGAGCATTACTCCGGAGATGATCAGGATGGTAGTGATGAATCCGTTCATTATTGATCCTCCGCTCGGGGCGCATCGAATTCGTAGTCACGTTGGTGCCACGGGCTTGGTTGCCAGTCGGAGTCACGCTCGAACGACGCGATGAACAGTCGCTCGAGATCTTCGACCGACCGATAGAACGCGCTCACCGCTTTCTGCGAACCTACGTCGAGGACGTGGACGTAGACAATCCGACGGTTCTGGTCGATCTCGAGAACCATCGTTCCCGGGATCAGGTTCAAGACGTCGATGCACAGCGTGAGTACCAGGTCGGACTTGATGCCCAGTTGGTAGCGCAGGACACCGGTGACAGGCGGCGGCGACGGCCGGATGGCAAGCCACGCAACCTGGACGCTGGAGATGGCCGCGTAGTAGACGATCACGCCGATCAGACGCAGGATCGAGAGCACGTGCACTCGACCTTCCACGGGGACCGGGGGCAGCGGCAGGAGAACCATGATGACCAGGCCCACGGCAAGTCCACCGAAAATGTTGCCCCAGCTGACGTTGCCCCACAGCAGGATCCACACGATCATGAGCCACAGGAGGATTCCGATACGGAGTACGAGTGAGCGATTCATCGCGGCGCCTCCTCGGTGTCGGCAATCGGGGTGTCGGTCACAGGATTGTCGGTCACAGGGTTGTCGACAACAGGTATCGGTCGGTGATCGCCGAGAACCGCGTCGATGTAGATGGACCGATCCTGTAGATCCTTCGCGGCTCGGTCACTGATGTCGATGATCTGCCCGGCAAATACCGTCAACGCGAGGCCGACGCCGACCAGGGCGACTGTCGGGATCAGCATGAAGGCGGGAATCTTGCCGACATCCTCGCGGTCGTCGAACGCGATGTCCTCTTCGGATTCGTCGATCAGAGCCGACGGGCTGACATCGGCGAGGTCGCCTTCGGGGGCGTCGGCGCGGGCGCGCCAGAATGCCTTGGTCCACACACGGGCGACGGCGTACAGCGTCAGAAGGCTGGTGACGGTGCCGCCGGCCACCAGAATCCAGGCGAGTGAGCTGGCATCGGCGGTGCCGGCTTGCAGGAGCGCAACTTTGCCGATGAAACCGGAGAACGGCGGGATACCACCAAGATTAAGGGCGGGAACCAGGAACACGATAGCCAGAATCGGGCTGGCCGCGGCCAAACCGCCGAGGCGTCGTAGTGACGAGCTTCCGGCTTGTCGTTCGATCAGACCCACGACGAGGAAGAGCGTCGTCTGCACGATGATGTGGTGCGCGACGTAGTAGATGGCGCCGGACAATCCCGAGGTCGTGGAGAGCGCGATACCGAAGATCATGTAGCCGATGTGGCTGACCAGGGTGAAGGACAGTAGTCGTTTGATGTCGCTCTGGGCGATGGCACCCATGATGCCGACCACCATGGTCAACAGACCACACACCATCAAGACGTTGTCGAGTTCACCTTGCGGGAACAGCAGTGAGTGCGCGCGGATGATCGCGTACACACCAACCTTGGTGAGCAGGCCGGCAAAGACGGCGGTGATGGGCGCCGGGGCTGTCGGGTAGGAGTCGGGAAGCCACGCAGACAGTGGGAAGACAGCGGCCTTGATGCCGAACGCCACGAGTAGGACGCCGAAGATTGCGGTGCGGGTGCCGGCCGGGATGTTGTCGAATCGCAGGGCCATGTCGGCCATGTTGAGGGTGCCCGTCGCGGCGTATGCGAAGGCGATGCCGGCGAGGAAGATCAGCGACGACACCATCGACACCATGACGTACGAGACGCCCGCTCGAACGCGGTCGGCACTCGCTCCCAAGGTCAGCAGCACGAAGCTCGCGGACAGCAGTACCTCGAATCCGACGTACAGGTTGAAGAGATCACCGGCGAGGAAGGCGTTGGAAATACCCGCGGTCAGAGCTAGATATGTCGGCAGGAAGATCGACACCGGCTGCGCTTCGTTGCCGTCGCGGATACCCTGACCGATCGCGTACACCATGACGGTGAGCAGGACGATCGACGAGACCACCAGCATCATCGCCGACAGGCGGTCGACGACGAGGGTGATGCCGATCGGCGAATCCCAGCCGCCCACCTGAACTGCGGTGGTGCCGTCGCGGTCTGCCAGATACAGCAGCATTCCGGACACTGCCACGACGGCAACCAGTGCGATCAGGGTGATGACTCGTTGGAACCGGGGACGCCGGCCCACAACGAGTGTTGCGGCTGCGCCCAGCATCGGAATCAGGACGGGTAGAGGCGCGAGTGCGCCCATGAGGTTGGACGAAATGGTCACGTGCGCGCACCTCCCTTACCGTCTTTCTGGCGCTTTTCCGGTTCTTTCTTGCGGGCGAGGTCGGTGGCCCAGTCGGGCACGGGTTCGTCTTCGAAATCGCCGTCGCGAAGATCTTCGTAGCACTCGATGTCTTCGAGGTTGACCAGTTGTTCCAGGGGGATGGGGTTGCCGTCCTTGTCGAATGCGTCGCCGCCGATGCTGGGCGCACCGGTGACGGGGTCGTCGGATCGGTCGTGGTCGGGGGCGTCGGCGGGCAACCGGCGCAGCAAGACCTTGGTGTCCTCGGGATCGTCTTCCACGGCGTCGGCGGTGTTGATCTTGTAAGACCGGTACGCCAGTGCCAGAACAAAGCCGGCCATGCCCATCGTGATCACGATCGCGGTCAGGATCATGCCCTGCGCCAGCGGATCGGCGATTTCCTCGTGGACGGAGTCGCGGCCCACGATCGGCGGATTGCCGTCGCTGCCACCTACGGTCAGGATCAGCAGGTTGATGCCGTTTCCGAGCAGAAGCATTCCCAGCAACATGCGGGTGATGCTGCGCTCGATCAGCAGGTACACACCCGTCGACGTCAGAACGGCGATCAGGAGGAGCATTCCGATATTTGCGCTCACGATGCTTTCACCTCGATTTCTGCGTCGAGGCGGGCGCCGAGACTTCGGAGTACGTCCAGCACCAGGCCGACCACGATGAGGTAGACGCCCAGGTCGAAGAACAGTGCGGTGACAAGTTTGACGTCGCCGATGAGAGGGAGTGTGAACTCGAAGACCGCCGACGAGAGAGCCGGGGCACCGAGGAACAGCGAGATGATCGCGGTGCCGGCCGAGAGGGCCAAGCCCAGGCCGAGGATCTTTCCGGCGTCGATGGGAACGGCTTCACCGAGTTCGTAGCGTCCACCGGCGAGGTAGCGCAACACGAGTGCAAGCCCGGCCGTCAGACCGCCGGCAAAGCCGCCGCCTGGAGCGTTGTGGCCGGAGAAGAAGAAGTAGATCGACAGCACCATGATGGTCGGGAAGACCAACCGGGTGGTGACCTCGAGGACCAGCGAGCGGTGACGCGGATCGATCAGATCACCACCGCGCAGCCAGGTCGTGTCCGTGCTTGCGGCCGCTTTGTCGACGATCACCGAAGGAGCGTCGGCGACGCGTGGTGCGATGCCGAACCGGCGGTTACGGAACACAAGGCTCGCGACGCCGGTCGCGGCAACCAGCAGAACCGAGATCTCGCCGAGAGTGTCCCACGCGCGGATATCGACGAGCAGGACGTTGACCACGTTCTTGCCGTTGCCGATGGTGTACGCGGCGTCGGGAAGCAGTTCGTAGATCGGACGCGTATTGCGAGCGTTGACTGCGTACGCCGCGATGGCGGTGACTGTGATTCCGACGGCACCGGCAAGAAGGGCGCGCGGCAACTTGAACCCGATCGCCTTGCTCTCGTCGATCTCTGCCGGGAACTTTCGAAGCACAAGCACAAAGATCACCAATGTCAGTGTCTCGACCAGGAATTGGGTAAGCGCCAGGTCAGGGGCACCGTGCAGTGCGAACAACACACCGGAGCCGTAGCCGGTGAGTCCGACCAGAATCACGGCCGCCAGACGGTTGCGCATGACGGTTGCCGCGAGGGCCGCGGCGATCATCATCAGCGCGATAGTCAACTGGATGGGGGAATCCCACAACCGGAGATCGACGCCCGTGTCGGTGTCGATGATCAGCAGGACCAGCGGAACGACAACCAGCGTCGCGAGAATGGTCGACTGCGTCCGGGGCAGCGAACCACGCTGGGTGACGCCGGTCAGACGCATGGAGATGGTGTCCATGCCGCGCAGGGTCGCGTCGTAGATACGGTCGGCGTTGCCGAGTGGAGGGTGCTCGAAGTGCAGGCGGCTGATCTGGCGTTGCGCGATGTAGAGCGCAAAACCTCCGGCGATGACCACGCAGGTGAGCAGCAGCGGTGTGTTGACGCCGTGCCACAACGCCAGGTGATAGTCGGCGTGCGGACCGGCAGGCAGGGTGGTGGAGTACGGCGTCAGCAGCTTCTCGAGCTGCGGGGACAGTATTCCGGCGGCAAGTCCGGCAACGGCGAGCAAGCCGGGGGAGAACAGGAACAGAGCGCTGGGCGCATGCATCTTGCTCACGGCGGGGCTGGGCTTGCTCAGAGTCTTGCGTCCGAACGCGCCCCAGATGAAGCGAATGCTGTATCCGACGGTCAGTATCGAACCCAGCACGATGACGGTGATGACCGCGATGGACGACCAGTGGCCGAGGACGTCTGTTTCGAGGACCGATTCGAGAGCAGCTTCCTTGCCGACAAATCCGAGCAGCGGAGGTAGCCCCGCCATGCTGGCTGCGGCGAGGGCCGCGATGATCGCCAGCGCGGGTGCCGTCTTGCCGAGGTGGGCAAGTTTACGCAGGTCACGGGTACCAGTGGTGTGGTCGATGATGCCGACCACCATGAAGAGCGCAGCCTTGAACATGGCGTGCGCCACCACCATCGTCATGCCGGCGAGGGCCGCGTCGCGGGTCCCCAGCCCGACCAGAACCATCATGAAACCGAGTTGGCTGACGGTGCCGAATGCAAGGACGAGTTTGAGGTCGTACGCCCGCATGGCTCGCCAACCGGCAAGGATCATCGACAGCAAACCGAGGCTGATGATGGTGATGCGCCACGGCGGTGAATCCGCGTATCCGGGGGCGAGACGGGCAACGAGGTAGATGCCGGCCTTGACCATCGCGGCGGCGTGAAGATAACCGCTGACCGGGGTGGGTGCGGCCATGGCGCCGGGAAGCCAGAAGTGCAGCGGGACAATTGCGGATTTCGACAGGGCACCGATCAGGATCAGGACGATCGCGACGGACGTCAACCATCCCGTCGGCGGGTTTGCGACCAGGTCGGACAGGTTGTAGCTGCCACCGGCCTGGCCGAGGATGATCATGCCGACCAACATCGCGAGACCACCTGCGGTGGTGACCAACAGTGCCTGGGTTGCGGCGCGGCGACTGGTGGCTCGCTCGGCGTAGTGGCCGACCAACAGGAACGACAGAACCGTGGTCAATTCCCAGAACATGTAGAGCAGCAACATGTTGTCGCTGGTCACGAGGCCGAACATGGCGCCGGCAAATGCCACCATCTCGGCGGCGAAGATACCGAGGCGGGGTTCGTCGTCGTTGAAATATCGTGCGCAGTAGATCAGGATCAGCGTGCCGACGCCCAGAACCAGGACGGCCATGATCGCGGAGAGCGCGTCGAATCTGAAGTCGATGTCCATCGACAGGCCAGGAGCCCACGTGATGTGGAGTGTCTCGACTGTGCCCCATTTGTCGATGACCCAGCCGAGGCTGATCAGCGGAACCAGTGAGAGCGGGAAAAATCCATTTCGCCCGAACCTGCGCACCACAAGCGGAGCCAAGAGGGCGGCAACGGCATGGGCAAGCAGAATACTGAGCAAAAGGCACTCCGTCGTGTTGTGTTCAGCGGGCGGCGGGGTGTCCGAACAAATCGAACGTATCGGTAATTTCGGGACGTATCCCCTTCACAAGGACATCGTCTGGGTGTATATATTACCGGCCTGATTTCTTTCGCCGTGCAGTGCGTCGCTTCGAACTACAACCGTGTGAACTGATACACGTATGTTGGACCGGGTGAAACCGCAGATCATCCGCACCGCTGCCCTTGTACATATTCGGGATCGCCGACTGATTCAGACCCGGTCGGTCGGTAAGACAGCGTTCTACATGGCTGGCGGCAAAATCGACTCGGGTGAGACCACCGAACAGGCATTGCACCGCGAGATTCGTGAGGAACTCGATGTCGGTCTGGTACCGGGCACCGTCGAGTTTCTCGACGTGTTCGAAGCTCAGGCGTTCGGGCATTCGGTGGGTACGGCGCTGCACATGAGTTGCTATCGCGCCGAGATGGACGGTGAGCCCCGTCCTACGAGCGAGATTGCCGAGTTCCGGTACTTCACGTGCGCCGAGTACGAAGCTATGGACGAGGTGGCGCCAGGTTCGCTCAAAGTGTTTCGACGCTTGGTGTTGATGGACCTGATTGACTGATCAGGCGCAGTCGGCGGCTCGCGTAGGCGCAGATGGCCACGATCACGAGGGCTGCGCCGTTGAGGATGAAGACGTCGTCGGATGGTTCGAACCGGCTGACCGGGGTGTCTCCGGTGATGGGCGTGTAGTCGGTCCACCCGTAGGAGAACTGCGGATAGACCAGCAACGCCAATGCCGTGGGGCCGAAGATCACACTGAGACCGACGAGCAGGCGCGATGCACCGGTTCGCGCGGGTTCGCTGAGCATGGCGCTGACAATCGTGTACGCCGCGCCGGCGCCGCAGATGCGGATCAGGACGTCGCTGACCGAAAGCGCGTTCTCCGAAGAGAACGTGGTTGTTGCGACGTAACTCGCAATTCCGGCAACGGACAGGACGCCGAGCACGATGTAGCCGCCCACGAGTGAGGGACGAAACGCAGCGAGCGTTGCTGCCGCGATGATGAGGACCGTGAGAAAAACCGCAGTCGGAACGGGCGCCGATGCCCCGGTGCTCACGGACGCCGACAGGCTGTTTGCCACCGCGGATGCCAGCATGGCCGCGGCGGCCGTCGACATCAGCAGGATCTGGCCGCCCTTCTCCAAAACACGCGCGGCGATGACGGTGACCAAAATGGCACAGGCGACGACGGGAATCGCCGCCCACACCGTGTTGATGGTGATCCACCAGTTCACGGCCACGCCCATGAGCGTCAGCACTGCCGAGATCACCACAGGCCGCACTGCCATCCGTTCCGGTGGCTCGTCGCGATGTCGGTCGGCGTTGCTGCGCCACCATACGAGCGCCGTAAGTGCAGTCAGTCCGAGGGCGATGAGTGTGGCGGCCACGATCGGCGGCTGAAACTGGGTGGTGTCTTGCGCGAGGTAGTCCGCATAGCGTCGTGGAACCGCCGTGGGATCGAGCAGTGCATCCGAAACGAACACGGCAACAAGCACACCCGCTACGGTGGCAGCCCGCACCATGCGGGGAATCGTGACCGTTATTGCTCCGAGCGCCACGCCGGCACCAACCGGGGACAGCGCCTCGAAGGCTTGGTAATACAGGCCTGGCAGTTCCAGCAAGAGCCCACCACATGCAACCAGCGCGGCCGTCCGAATCCGGGTACGAGCGAGACCAGCCGCGGTGCCGACGGCAACAACGGCCAGGACACCCGCCCCGATCGTGCCGATGGACCAGAACCGATCGCCCGACCAAATCGACCTGGACTGGCTTTCCAGGAAGGGAGCCAAGCCGACCACGGTGACCACGAATGCCGTCACGCCGCCGAGTATCAGACGGGGCGTCCTGCTTATGACGGGCACCACTTCACGGTAGTCAATGAGCGTCGGATACGCCGGATTCTGCTGAATTAGAGGTTTGTGGAACCCGTCTGATTGCGGCGCCGCACACTGCGATAATCGTGACGAAGAGGAGTGCTGTTCCGATTGTCTGGGCATTGACGTAGTCGACGGGAATCGTCATGGTGTCTGTTGCAGGCTCCACTTCACCCTCCACGTAGGCGAAGTTCACCCGCACCGGCGGCCACGAAAGCTGATAGGCCAGAACAGCGATCGAGGTGAACGTCATTGCCGCGAACGGGATCGCGAGTCCGAGGGTGGCGTCGACCAGGCTGGCCGGAGCAAGCGCACCGAGCAATGCTGCTCCGCCGAACCCCAGGGCAGCAATTTTCACCACGATCGAGACCGCGGCGTGGGCTGTGGTGAAAGGGAGAAGTTCGGAGAGGGGCACCACGGCAAGGATGACCACCGCGACGGTAGCGGGAATGCGCTTGCTGAGTCGCAACCCCAGCGCGACGGCCACACCCGAAGCGAGCACCACTACCCAAGGAGATTCCAGCGACGCCCATTGGCCGTGTTCACCGTTGACAAGCATCAGGGTCGGGGCCGACGCCGCTGCGAGAGCTGTTGCAGCCCAGAGAAACTTGCCACCCGCACCGGACTGCTCGCCGAGTTGGCGGGCAGCAATCGCCGTGAGGGCCAATGCCGCGGCGGCGCAGAGAATCATGACAATCCAGGCGGTACCTGTACTTGCGAATTCCTGTCGGTCGACGATGGATCCGAGTACCCGGTGCCCGATTGCCAAGGCAATCGCGGCAATGAGTGCGACCCGGATCTCGCCTGCGTCCGGGCGTCTGATGCGGAATCCGGACTGAGCGGTTATCGCGCAGGCGACTGCCATCACAGCAGTTGCCGCCAGCAACAACCATGCAGGTTCGCCCACCGCGGAGGTGCTCATCCGCCCCGCCCCGGTGCCGAAGGCGCGCGCAGACAGGTATCCCGCGATCACACCCAGGAGCACGCCGTTCTTTGCGGCGATCCGATCCCAGCTTGCGGCTACTGCACAGCCCAGAATGACACCCGCCGCAATGCTTTTGAGAACCACGAAGGTGATCAGCAGATCGAGGACGGCAACTTCCGGAACGGCAACCCGGATCAGAGCGATGATCGCCGTTGCTGCGGCAACGGCGATCCACGCTGCTCGGCGGGAACCGCTCCGCTGCGACAGCGCACAGGCGAAGACGGCTACGACGGCGCCAAGTGCGACGGAGGTGGGACCGCTGCTGATCCAGCGATCGATTTCGGACTGCGAGGCGACAATCGCCCAGTCCTGCAGCGGGGGATTGGTCAAGGCGAAGGCGGCAAGTGCCCCCGACGCGAGTGCCGCGAGGGTGGTGAGAATCGCTCGGAAATCGACTGGCATCGAACCAACCTATCGCGGGCCAGCTCTCAGGCCGGCGGGGTCAACGCGGGAAACCAGATGTCGGTCAGGACGTCGGCGGCCACGTCAGCGCCGGCGGTGATGGCGCCTTGCTCGGCCCAACGGATGAAAAAACGTTCGATCTGGGTGAGTAGCAGTTCAACTCGCAGTTTTGCCTCGTCGCGGCGTTCTTGCGGCCAGCGGGCAAGGTACGACGTCATCGCGTTGGGGAGCGCCGAGATGCCGTCGCGGGCGAGGGTGCGAAATTCGGGTTCGAGAACCATGGCTTCGTCCCATGCCCGCATCAGGTGGTGGTGATCGCGGCACCAGTCGAGTGTCCGGTTGATCCACCCCGCAAATTCTGCGCGTGAACCGGAATCGAGGACGTGGTCGAGGTCCTGGAATATCGCGAGCGTGCTGATGACGACGGAATTGGATCCGAGGGCCTTGAGTATGTCCAGTTTGCCGGGGAAGTGGAGATAGAACGTGGCACGGCTGCACCCGACCGCGGCGGCGATGTCTTCTACGGTGACGGCGGCGTAGCCCCGTTCGGTGAACAGTGCGTCGGCGGCGGCCACCAGATCGGCGCGGGTCTGTAGCTTCTGCTTTTCGCGCAGAGTCGGTTTGGCGGCGGTGTCTGTCATTGGAGGAATCTTACGGCTGTCAGCGAAATTGCACGAGACTCCCCGTCTGTCACTTGACAGGTCGTTAGTGAAAGCTACTCTGTGGTGCAGGGCACAATCGACCGATCAGAGGACGCCATGACAATCTCGGATACAACGCGCACACCTGACCTGCCAGCCGGATTCGACGTCACGGACCCCGCGATTCTCGGCGAGCGGATTCCGTTCGAGGAATTTGCCGAACTTCGCCGCAACGCGCCGGTGTGGTGGTGCGAGCAGCCGCCTACCGTCGGCGGTTTTCAGGACGAGGGTTACTGGGTTGTTTCTCGGCACGCCGATGTCAAAGAGGTCAGCCAGCGCAGCGATATCTTCTCGAGCTGGGAGAACACCGCCATTGCGCGTTTCGCCGACGACATGCCGCGCGAGGCCGTCGAGATGCTGCGGCACCTGCTCCTCAACAAGGATGCGCCGGAGCACACCAAACTTCGCAAGCTGATTTCCAAGCTGTTCACCCCGCGCGCCATCAACGGGATGCGCGACGAGTTGGACCGGCGCGCACGCAGCATCGTCGACACCGCTGTGGGTGAAGGCCCGGGCGATTTTGTGAAGCAGGTTGCCAGTGAGCTGCCTCTGCAGGCGATCGCAGATCTGATCGGCGTCCCGCAGGACGATCGCGACAAGCTGTTCAAGTGGTCCAACGAGATGATGGGCTACGACGACCCCGAATACGTGGGTGATCCGGCTGTCGCGTCCACCGAGGTGCTCGGATACGCGTACCAAATGGCCGACGCGCGTCGTACCTGCCCGGCCGATGACATCGTCACCACTCTCGTCCAGGCCGACATCGACGGCGACGCCTTGAGCCCCGAAGAGTTCGGATTCTTCGTGCTGATCCTCGCGGTCGCCGGAAACGAGACAACCCGAAATGCCATTACCCACGGCATGATTGCGTTCCTCGAGAATCCCGAGCAGTGGGAGCTGTACAAGAAGGAACGGCCCAAGACCACGGCCGACGAGATCGTCCGCTGGGCAACACCTGTCACCGCTTTCCAGCGCACCGCCCTCGAAGACACCGAACTGGCCGGCGTCTCCATCAAGAAGGGGCAGCGCGTGGTCATGCTCTACAGCTCGGCAAACTACGACGAGGATGTCTTCGAGGATCCGATGACTTTCGACATCACTCGTAACCCCAATCCGCACTTGGGATTCGGCGGAACGGGTGCGCACTTCTGTATCGGCGCAAACCTTGCACGTATGGAGATCGATCTGATGTTCAACGCGCTCGCCGACAATGTCCCCGACATCACCAAGATCGGTGATCCCCGACGCCTGCGCTCGGGCTGGATCAATGGCATCAAGGAGTTCCAGGTTGATTACAAGAGCACAGGCTGCCCGGTAGCTCACTAGAGTCGGTAGGCGAGAGGTTCACGTCCTACACACATCAGGAGTGCTCGCATGACATCGATCAATGACAAAGCCACTGCTCTACTGGCGCTGCACCAGCCAGGCAACCCCGTCATTCTCCCCACCGTCTGGGATGCCTGGTCGGCAAATCTTGCGGTGGCCGCCGGTTTTGCCGCCCTGACCGTTGGCAGCCACCCGGTATCCGATTCCATCGGCAAGCCAGATAACGAGGGAATCACGTTCGGCGAGTTGGTACGCCGGATCAAGCAGATCACCGGCGCCGTCGACGCACCCATTTCCGTGGACATCGAGAGTGGCTACGGACTCGAGCCCGCTGTGCTCATCGAAGGGTTGATCGATGCCGGCGCTGTCGGTCTCAACATCGAGGACACCGTGCACAGTGAAGGTGGGCGTCTGCGTGAGGCACAGGAGCACGCCGATTTCGTGGGTGGGCTTCGCCAGGCCGCCGACGCCGCTGGTGTTCACGTTGTTGTCAACGCGCGCACCGACCTGTTCGTGAAGCAGGTGGGTGACGAAGCCGATCGTGTGGACCGGGCCATTGCTCGCCTGAAACTGGCCGCCGACGCGGGAGCCGATGTGCTCTACCCCGTCGGACGGCACGACAACGCGACACAGCGGCGTCTGACGTCGGAGCTTCCGTTGCCGGTCAATGCAATCGGGATCCCGGATCAGGACGACCCGGCCAGTTTCGGTCCGCTCGGCGTGGCCCGCGTGAGCTTCGGGCCGTTCTTCCAGATGGCATTGTCGACTCGGGCCAACGAGATCCTGGGGCGCTGGAAATAACTATGCAGAAATTGATGTCGCCAGGCCCGCTTCTCGATGCACGTGGGCACCTCGTAGAGGCGGGTTGGGCGCCGTCGGAGGTCAAGAGTTACCAGCGGTCGGCCGTCAAGGCACCCAAGTTCCGGCTCAAGGAGTGGGATTACTACTGCGTGCTCACACCGGAATACGGGATTGCGCTGACCGTCGCGGACAACGGCTACATGGGCCTGCTCGGGGTGTCGTGGCTGGATTTCACCACTCCGAGTGAGATCACGGAAAACGTCATGCTGCCCTTCCCGATGGGCAAACTCGGGTTGCCGCCCAGTGCGGATTCCGGCGACGTCGTGGTGTCGAAAGGCAAGGCGCGCTTCGAGTTCAGGCATGTCGACGGTGGTCGTCGGCTGATCGTGGACTACCCGGCATTCGACGGTGGCAAGGGATTGCACGCCGATCTGTTTCTCGAATGCCCTGCCGATGATCGAATGGTAATCGCCACGCCCTTTCCGAAGGCCGCGCGGTCGTTTTACTACAACCAGAAGGTCAACTGCCTGCCCGCTACCGGCAGCGTTCGGATCGGTTCGCAGGAGTACGCCTTTGCTCCGGAAGACGCTTTCGGAGTGCTGGATTGGGGCCGCGGGGTCTGGACCTACGACAACACCTGGTACTGGGGTTCGGCGTCGGGGTTGGTGAACGGTGAGAGGTTCGGCTTCAACATCGGCTACGGATTCGGTGACACCACGGCGGCCAGCGAGAACATCGTCTTTGTCAATGGTGTTGCGCACAAACTGGATCGCCTGGCGTTCGAGGTCCCACGAACCTACGACGGCGCGCCGTGGAACTTCACGAGCAACGACGGCCGCTTCGAGATGAAGTTCGAGCCGATCATCGACCGCGCCGCGAAACTCGACGTGGGTGTCCTGCGGTCCATTCAGCATCAGGTGTTCGGCAGGTTTACCGGCACGGTTGGTCTCGACGACGGCACAGCGGTGGAAGTCCGCGACCTCCTCGGGTTTGCGGAGGAAGTTCAGAACCGCTGGTAGGGGTGGGAGCTAGCACGGTTTGTGTAAGGCGAGCACCCTTTCCAGTCTGCTGGAGCCCGTGCTCACTGCGTGCAAACGGTGCTAACTAGCCGACGGAGTTCAGGTCTCCGTACACCGTTCGCCCCTCGAGGATGGTGGCGCGAACCTCGATGTCGGCCAATTCGGTGGGCACCACGTCGAGGGGATTGGCCGACAGCACAACAAGATCCGCGTAGGCGCCGGGGAAGATTGCGCCGATGCTCTCCTCGCTGAAGAGCTGCCATGCGGCGTTGACGGTATGAGCGCGCAGCGCCGCATCCACGGGGATACGTTCCTCCGGAGCTCGCACCTGGCCGCTCGGCGAGAGTCGGGTGACCGCGTCCTGCATGTTCCGCAGCGGGTTGGCCGGGGTGACCGGGCCGTCGTTGTGGAATGTGAAGCGCTGCCCGGCGGCAAGTGCGGAACCTGCTGCCGCCCACGCTCCGCCGTGCTCGGGGCCGAACAAATCGTCGACTAACACATCGCCCCAGTAGTGCAGGTGGTCGATGAAGATGCTGACGGTGACGCCCAATTCAGCGGCCCGGCGGAACTGATCCGCGCGCATGGCGCCGACATGTTCGAGGCGCAAGCGGTGATCGGTCCGCGGAAACTCCTGCAGCAGTTGCTCCCACGCGTCGAGCACCATCGTGATCGCGTTGTCGCCGTGGGCGTGGCAGGCGATCTGCCACCCCTGCTCGAAGTACGCGGCACTGATGTCGTGGATCTGCTCACCGGTGTAGTTGGCGTGCCCGTGGGTGCAGGCGATGCCGAGTCCGCGGGTAGCGGCTGTGTCGAGGTACGGGAAGCTGGTCGCGATGTTGCCGACCCACGGTGAACCGTCCGACCACACTTTGATGCCGATCTGCTTGACCAGATCGTCGCCCTCGCCGGGGGTGGCGTCGGTGGAGCGTTCCGGCGTCGACATTTCGTAGAGTCGGAACCTGGTGGTGAGTCCACCGGCGTCGGCAATTGCCTTCAATGCCGGGCGCATTCGTGGGTCGAACGACATTTCGGCAACGGTGGTGATGCCGGCTGCATTGAGCCGGGCGCACTCGGCAGCCAGCAGTTGGGGGTAGTCGCTCCCGATGGTCATCGCGTGGCCGGCAACGGCAAACACGGCAGGTGTCTCGTAGGCGGCGCCGTCGAGTTCCCCCGAGGAATCGTGGCCGTACGATCCGCCGATCGGATCGGGGGTGTCGCGGGTGATCCCGGCCTGCGCTGCTGCTGCGGAGTTGAAGTAGGCGACGTGGCCGGAGTTGTGCATGATCACAAGAGGGTGGTTCGGTGCGATCATGTCGAGCCATGCGAGCGTGGGTTCGGGTAAACCCGTCTGCAGCAAGGGGTCCCAGCCATTGAGCGATGCACCGGCCGCGCCGCGTGCTGCGACGGTGTCGATGACGGTGGTAACAACGGTATCCGCGTCCGCGATCGTGACGGGGCGGATGTCGACCACTGCCGGCCCGAGCACAATCGCCTCTTCGAGGGGGTGCCCGTGCGGTTCGATGAATCCGGGGAGAACGCAGGCAGTTCCGACGTCCACCACCCGGGTACCTTCGCCGATGAGCACGTCGATGTCGGCTCGCTCGCCCACCGCCGTGATCCGGCCACCGGTCACGGCCAGAGCGTTCGCGCGCGGAACGTCCTCGTGCATCGTGACGATGTCGCCATACAGAACCAGATCAGCATCCATGTCAGTCCTCATCGATTGTCGGCGTATGCCTGCAGGTGAGCGACCTGCTCGGGATCGAGTGATGGGCGGACCTTGTCGCGCGCGGTGGCTACGTCGGCGACGGTGACGTCGGCGGCGTCCATGCTGCGGCGCATGGCTGCCAGGGCGGCCTCGCGCAACAGGGCGGAGCAGTCGGCCGCCGAGTAGCCTTCCAGATCTACTGCCAACGCGTCGAGGTCGACATCTTCTGCCAGCGGCACCGACTTACCTGACGCCTTCAGAATTGCCTTGCGCGCGTCCGCATCCGGCGGCGGAACAAATACCAGGCGTTCCAATCTGCCTGGCCGCAGCAGTGCGGGGTCGATCAGATCAGGACGGTTGGTGGCGCCCAACACCACGACATCACGCAGCGGTTCGACGCCGTCCATCTCCGTCAGCAGGGCTGCGACGACGCGATCCGACACCCCGGAGTCCGAGCTCTGCCCGCGGCGCGGGGCGAGGGCGTCGATTTCGTCGAGGAAGATCAGTGAAGGAGCAGAATCGCGGGCGCGCTGGAACAATTCGCGCACCGCTTTTTCGGATGCTCCCACCCACTTGTCCATCAGCTCGGCGCCCTTGACGGCATGCACGCTCAGGTGGCCCGAACTGGCAAGGGCACGAACCAGATACGTCTTACCGCAGCCGGGCGGACCGTAGAGGAGGACGCCGCGGGGCGGGTCGACACCAAGGCGGGCAAAGGAATCGGGGTGCTGCAGTGGCCAGAGCACAGCCTCGGTAAGTGCCTGCTTGGTTTCGACCATATCGCCGACGTCGTCGAGAGTGACACTGCCAATGGACAATTCCTCGGTACTGGACCGGGACAGTGGCCGAATCACCTCGAGTGCTCCGACGAGGTCGTCCTGGGTGATCTCCGGAGCTTCGGCGGATTTGGATGCTCTGGTCGCGGCTCGCAGCGCGGCTTCACGGCACAACGCGGCAAGGTCGGCAACCACGAAGCCGGGGGCGCGGGAGGCGATGGCGTCGAGTTCGAGTGTGCCGGTGGGAACTCTGCGGAGCAGCAGTTCGAGGAGTGCCTTGCGGGTGGCACCGTCGGGCAGACTCAGCGCGAGTTCACGGTCGCACAGATCTTGACCCCGCAGGCGGGCGTCGACGGCTTCGGGGTGCGCCGACGTGGCGACAAACGCGACTCCGGGTGTGGCGACGGCACTGCGCAGTTGTTCGAGGATGAGCGCGGAGACGGGTTCGGGGGTGGCGGGCAGTAATGCATCGATATCGGTGATCAGGAGGACCCCACCGCCGCGCACGCCGGCTACGGCGTCGACGATGCGCTGGAGGCGGGTATTCGCTTCGGTTGCACCGACTCCTGGGCCGTCGAGTTCCACGAGCTTTCGTGCCGAGAGAACCGATCGGGCCAGTGTGGCTTTTCCGACCCCTGCCGGTCCGGTGATCAGAACACCGAGGTGCGGGGAAGCGCCGAGGGTGCGCAGCAGTTCCGGTTCGTCGAGCGCCAGGCCGAGCCATTCGGTGAGTTTGGCGGCCTGGGACTGCGCACCCACGAGGTGGTCGAGGGGAACGGCAGGGGTGGGCTCGGCAGCGACAGAGACAGGCGCAGCGACGCCGGCACCGGAAACGACACGGGCAACGCCGGCGGGACTGGCCGTTCCCCAGTCCACCGCCGAATTCGGCTGCACACTCACCGGCCCACCGGCCGGGTCGACCCCGGTGACGGTGAGCAGTTCCGACGTCCAGGCGACACCGAAGGTGCGGGAAAGAGCTTGAGTGGCTTCGGAAGTGCTGGTGCCCGGGCCCAAGTCGCGAGGGAGAAGCGAGACGGTATCGCCGACGCTCACGACCTTGCCGAGCAGGGCCTGGCGTAGAACGGTGGGGCTGATCGAGCGGGTTGCCATGGTGGAACCGGTGACGGAGACGGATCTGGCTCCGTACACCGTCACCGGACCCACCACGACGGAAGAGTTCTCGGTGAGACCCACATTGGACATCGTGACGTCGTCCAACAAGATCGTGCCCGCCGGTGTGCCGGTGGGGGCCCGGCCCGCGACGGCAGCGGTTCCGCGTGCGCCCATCAAGGCGATGGCATCCCACTCACGGATACCCAACGCCGCCAAGGCTTCGGGATGCAGGCGCACGACACCGCGTCGTAAATCTGCTGCGGAGGTGTTGAGTCGGACAGTCAGGGCGAGTTCCGGCGAAGTCACTCCCCGAGACTACGTCCTGACCTAGCGGTCCTGACCTAGCGAGGCCGACGCAAACCGAGGCGCACCATCGAGCGTCGTCCACCCGCTGTGGGCTGACGACGGATCGCCCGTCGCTCCGACGGCTTGATGTCCCACGTTTCCGGGCGCGCCGCCACCCAACGCTTGGAGCGGACGGCAAAGGGAATGTGAACCAGGTAGATCGCAATGAGGACGATCAGCAGCACGTACGGGAACGTGATCAGTGCGGCCGCGGTCAGGGCCACGAGCACCAGCAGCGCGGCAGCCATGTGCGGCGGCACGGATACCGATTTCATGGCCAGGGTCGGGATGCGGCTGACGATCAGGGCTGCCGAGAACAACATCCAGATGACAACAACTACCTGCGACGACCACCAACCGTCACCCCACTGGATGGTTGCGGCCAGGGGAGTGAGGGCGATCAGGGCGCCTGCGGGCGCGGGCACTCCGACAAAGTACTCGCGGGCATACGCGGGGACGTCGTCTTCGTCGAGCAGTGTATTGAACCGGGCCAGGCGCAACACGATGCTGACGGCGTAGACCAACGCGATTATCCAGCCGAAGTTGGTGTCGTCCAACAACGTCACGTACAGGACCAGCGCCGGGGCGACGCCGAACGAGATGGCATCCGACAGCGAATCGAGCTCGGCACCGATCTTGCTGGTCGCGTCGAGAAGCCGGGCGATCCGGCCGTCGAGTGAATCGAGGACCGCCGCAGCACCGACCATCGCGAGCGAGATGCCAGGCTCGCCGTCGAGTGCGAACTTGACGGCGGACAGGCCCGCACACAGCGCGAGGATGGTGATGACGGACGGCAACAACCGCACGGCTTGCGTGCGTTTGGGCACCTTCATGGCCGGGCTGGTTGTCACCACCGGTCTCTTCACGGCTGGCTTCATTCTCGGTGTCTTCACGGCAGTTGCGCGATGACGGTTTCAGCACCAATTGTGCGCTGACCTGGTTCGACCAGCAAGGTCGTTCCGGCCGGGAAGTACGTGTCGACGCGCGATCCGAAGCGGATCAGACCGTAGGTGTCACCGATAGGGAGGGAATCACCGACGCCGGCGTAGCAGACGATACGACGCGCCAGCAGACCGGCGATCTGTACGACGGCAACGTCGTGTCCGGTCGCGGTCTCGATGAGCATGCTGTTGCGCTCGTTGACCTCGCTGGCGTCGGCCAGGTCTGCGGAGAGGAACTTGCCCGGCTGGTGAACAACAGTCTTGACGGTGCCTCCGACGGGAGCGCGCTGGACGTGTACGTCCAGAACCGACAGGAAGATGCTCACGCGGGGTCGAGGTTCGCTGCCGAGGTTCAGTTCGGCTGGCGGGACGGCATTGTCGACCAGTGCGACCTCGCCGTCGGCCGGGGCCACGACGACGCCGATGCGGTTGGGCGGTACCCGGTGCGGGTGACGGAAGAAGGTGGCGCAGGCAGCTGCGGACACAAGGCCGGCTCGACGCACCCACTTACGGTTGCGACCCAGGGCTGCAACACCCAGCGGAGCCAGCACAAACGGTAGACCGGCGGGATGAAGCGGCGGAATCGCATGCCGAACCAGATCGACGATATGTCCGATTCCGGTGGGTTGCGGGGTTCCGGGGGGTGTGGGTCGGCGTGCCACAGGCTCCTCTAACTACTCGGTCGGTGTACTGCTGGCCGCACAGACACTACGGGGCGTCGTGCACCACTAGATTACGTGAGGCATCCATTACTGCGGCATCTGTTGTTGCGGGCAACTGTATTACTGATGCGCAGCCTGTATCGGCATCAAGTACGAGAAGTACCCGGGGTGGTCGGCGGTGCGGATAGCGAGGGGCAATGCCGCGCCGCTCGCTCGAATTACCAGTGCCCGGCCGGGTTGCGCGGCCGCGGCCTCGCGTAGTCGCTGCCGATCGACCAGCACTCGGAACCTCTCTGCGGGAACCACGTCAGCCGGATCGATCCGAGCGCTTCCGTCGGCGTCGACGCTCACGATCGCTGTTTCCGCGGTGCCGTTGAGCAGGGCGGCCAGTTGGTCGCCACTCAGTTCGGCTGCGCTGCGCTCTTCACGCAGGATGCGATGGTCCGGAAATTCACCGTCCTCGATGAGCGGACTCGACGCCGACCCGCCTGGATAAGACGCGGTCACAGTGCGGGTGGAGAAGGTGAGGGTCACGACTCCCGCGATGTCGCGCATCAATCGAGCAAAGGCGAGCGGAACGACTGCCGAGACGGTCAAGTTGGACCGCACGCTCACTTCTGCGACCGCTAGCCGGTACCGATCGGTGGTCACAAACGCCGCGACGCCGTCGTGAATGTCGATATGTACGCCGCGAAGGATCGGGAACTCCGAGTCCGCGTCCACGGCAAAAAGCACGGCGTCGAGTGCGCGTCGTACATCCCAGGAATCGAGGTCCACGCCGGTAGCGGTCGGCCGGGAATCGATGAGCCGATGGATTCGATCGAGTTCGGCTCGGGCGTCGGCGAGCCCGTCTTCGAGATTGCGCAAGTGCGCGTCCAACCGCGAGTGCGGGTCAGGTCCGGTCAGGACGGCTGTCATCTCCCGAACCGGAACCCCGACGCGCCGCATGCCCGCGATCAGGCGAGCGTCGCGAAGTTGGTCGTCGGTGTACCAGCGATAACCGGTGTGGGGGTCGACGGAGTGCGGAACCAGCACGCCTTCCTTGTCGTAGAAGCGAAGCGCACTGATCGGTAGCGCCGACGCCCGCGCCATCTCGCCGATTGTCAGGAGCGCAGGGGTCAGGAGCGCGGGGCTAGTGGTCACGATCGAATTCTGCCCGCAATCGCGCGATGCCGTCCCGAATCATTCGGCCGTATCCGTCGTCGGTGAGTATTGCGGCCGCGTCTTCGGCCTTGGTCAGATGCTCGTGAGCCTCGCTGGCTCGGCCGAGTTTGTTGTAGTCGGCGGCCAGGTTGAGGTGCAACGACGGGTAGAAGCCGGCAACCTGCAGTGTCGAATGGTGTTCTTGCGCTCGCGCATCGGTCAGCGAATCAGCCGCCTCGAGCGCGCGTAGATCCCACCGGAGTTCGTCGGCGGGATCGTCCTGAACGTCGGCCATGTAGTGCGCGAGGGTGACAACGTGTAGCGGGTCAGTGCCGACGTCACGCCACACGCTTTCGAACGCAGAGCGAGCCCCGGCCCGATCGCCGGAGCTCGCCAATTCTTGTGCCTGCATTATTCGATTCATCACGGGATCCATGAAAGGGATCCTGGAGTCTCGACCTGGTCGAGGGTCAAGCGGGAACGCTTGCAGCCTCAGCTTCGTTCTTCACCCGCTCGAGGGTGGCGTTCATGCCCTTGACGAGTTCGACCTCGAAGCTGTCGTTGCCACCGAAGACCGTCTTGACCAGGAACTGTGAGACCTGGGACGTTCCGGTGGGAGCTTCACGACGCTCGGTGAGCTTGGTTCCGGTTTCGGTCGCTTCGATGTTGTACGACCAGATGGTGCGGTTCTCGGCGATGCGGAACGCGACGGACTTGTTGGGCTCGAACCGAACAACCTTCGCTGTTGTCGGCCAGACGAGAAGGCCCTTGCGGTTGATGTTCAGCGTCTTGGCGCCTTCACGGACGGTGCCACCGATGACCTTCATCTTCTTGCACTGGGGGCTCCATTCGCCCATCCGCTGGAGGTCGGCGACGATGGCCCACACATCCTGCGGGGATGCGTTGATGTCGATGCTGGCTTCGAGGGTGTTGGACAATGGTTTCTCCAGTCAATTTGATGATACGGCGAGTTACAAACACTTTTGCCGACGGTACGCGATACGTCAATACCCGATGTGCCTCAGGTCACCCTACGGCCAGGTCGCAGGGGTGGGCGGGAGGCTGGCGGCCGGTAGCGGACAATAGACGGCGCACGCATGCCTGCCATCCGACTGGAGTACCGAGTGAACACCGACGCCTTGCCCGACGAACGGGCCGGACTCAAGAGGGGGCTGACGGCGCGGCACATTCGTTTCATTGCTCTGGGATCGGCAATCGGAACGGGACTTTTCTACGGCAGCGCCGAAGCGATCAAGCGCGCCGGGCCGTCGGTTCTGCTGGCATACCTGATCGGTGGCCTCGCGGTGTATCTGGTGCTGCGCGCTCTCGGTGAGATGGCGGTACGCAACCCAGTCTCCGGTTCGTTCAGCGAATACGCCAACCAGCATCTGGGACCGCTCGCCGGATTCATGACGGGGTGGACGTACACGTTCGAGATGGTGATCGTCTGTCTTGCCGACGTCACCGCTTTCGGTCTGTACATGCAGTTCTGGTTCCCGGACGTGCCACGCTGGATCTGGGTTCTGGCGGTCGTCTTCTTCATCGGCGCCCTGAACCTGTTGAGCGTCAAGGTGTTCGGCGAGCTCGAGTTCTGGTTCACGCTCGTCAAGATCACCGCGATCATCGCGATGATCGTAGGTGGCATCGCGATCATCGTGTTTGGATTCGGCGTGCACGACACCGACGCGGGAGTCAGCAATCTGTGGTCAGACGGCGGATTCTTCGCAACCGGAATCGGCGGATTCCTCGCGTGCTTTGCGATCGTCATGTTTGCGTTCGGCGGTACCGAAATCATCGGAATCACAGCCGGCGAGGCAGAAGACCCGGCGCGCACCATCCGAAAAGCGGTCAACACCGTTCCGGTACGCATCATTCTCTTCTACGTCTGCACCCTGGCGGTCATCATGATCATCATTCCGTGGCAGACCATCACCAGCGACAACAGTCCCTTTGTGCAGATCTTCGAGAACCTCGGATTGGGTACCGCTGCTTCGATACTCAACATCGTGGTCATCACTGCCGCACTCTCCGCTATCAACAGCGACGTGTTCGGCGCCGGCCGCATGATGTTCGGCATGTCCCACGCCGGTCAAGCGCCGCAGGTCATGAAGAAGGTGTCCCGCAACGGAGTTCCGTGGATGACCGTTGTCATCATGACCGTTGCGTTGCTGGTCGGCGTCGTGCTCAACTACCTGATCCCGGACCAGGTTTTCCTCGTGATCGCGTCGCTCGCGACCTTCGCCACCATCTTCGTGTGGGTCATGATCCTGCTGTCGCAGTTCCGTTCACGACGCCAGATGAGCGCCGACGAAACAGCGGCACTGAAGTTTCCAGTGCCGCTGTGGCCGTACGGTCAGATCTTCGCGATCGGTTTCCTGGTGTTCGTCATCATCTTGCTGGGCGTCATCTCCGACACCCGCGTTGCTCTACTGGTGGGCGCCGGGTGGCTCGTCCTGCTGGCCGGCGCGTACTACAAGTGGGTGAAACCCGCGGTCAGCGCAGCGGATCGAAGTGGCGCATCACAGTAGGCATCGTGCCTGCCGTCATCGACTCCGCCATCATCTTTCCGGTCAACGGGCCCAACGCGATTCCCCACATTCCGTGACCACCCGCGACGTGGACACGCGGCGACTTCGTGGCACCGATCAACGGCAACCCGTCAGTGGTGCAGGGGCGTGAGCCGACCCATTCCTCTTCGCGCGCAGTCCAGTCGATGCCGCGGAGCATGGGCTTTGCAGCATCGATGATCGCCTGCACCCGGCGCGGATCCAATGGTGCGTCCGGGCTGCGGAATTCCATCATTCCGGCGACGCGGAACCTGTCGTGCAGCGGTGTGCACGCCACCCGCTGGGTGGGGAAGTACACCGGGTTCTTGGGCAGGTGATCTGGTGTGACGCTGAAACTGTAGCCGCGTCCCGCCTGCACCAGCTTGCGAACACCGAACGGCGCGGCCAGCTTGTTCAATCGAGCGCCGCTGGAAATCACGACGGCATCTGCCGCACGCGAATCACCGTTGGCGGAGCGAACACTCACACCGTCGGCGCGGTCGTTGATCGCCGCGACATCGAACCCGGTGACAATCTCGGCGCCACGTTCACGGACCGCGTCGGCCAACGAGTTCACGAATTGCGGGGGATCGATGAAACGCTGACCACGCAACCGGATTCCGGCCTTCACACCATTGCCGAGGGTTGGCTCGAGCGAGTGGATCGCATCGTGGTCGAGGAGATCGAAGTCGACCTCGCCGCCGGCGGCTTCCACATGACGGAACTCCTCAACCAAGTTCTCGCGGTCCTGCTCCGACGCAAACGCCGCGAGGAACGGATCAGCCAGGCGGGTGTGTTCCTTGACGCCACCGTCGGCCAGTTCGTCGAATGCGCTCAGCGCAGTGCGGTTCACCTCGGTGTAGACGGACATTGCTTCCTGCCACTTCGAGGGGGTGCAGTGGCGAGCAAATCCGACCAGGAACCGGATCAGTTTCAGATCGGTTGTCAGCGGAACATACACCGGGGACGACGGGCTGAGCATCGCGCGCAGGCCGTACTGAAGGACAGCAGGTTCGGGGAGCGGAAGCGTGAGTGCGGGAGCGAGCCAGCCGGCATTTCCCCAGCTTGCATCGGCGGCGACGCCATCTCGATCGACGACGGTGACGTCGACTCCACGTTCCTGGAGGAACCAAGCCGTCGACAATCCGACCATGCCTGCGCCGACCACGACCACACGATCGGGGCTCTGACGAGTTCCCATGACCTGCTCCTTTAGCTCCGTTGACATGCGAGACGCCGGTCACACCGGCTCTGTTTCAAGCATGGGCTGAGGGGAGGGCAAAAGGAGTGGCCGTTCGGCCACAGGTAGAGATCAAGCATTGTGCATATGCACAACGGGCGATCAATTGCGCAGTTTGAACTGAAGCATCAGGATCAGTCGAGTGTCCGCATCGGTTAGGTCAACCCCGCACATCTCCTTGCAGCGGCGTAGCCGATTGCGGAGGGTGTTGGGGTGAACGTGCAGTGCTGCGGAAGAATTCGCGACATCACCGCCCTTGTCGAGGAAGGTGCGGGCCGTGGCGACAAGCTCGCTGCCATGCCGGCGGTCGTGCTCTTCCAAGGAGCCCAGAGGTGTGGTGTCGCCCAGTCCGTCGAAGATGTCGGCAACATGCAATGCCAGCACCGAGGCCAAGGTGTCGTTCATACCCGCGACAATCCCGCCGGACCGGTTGTGCCGCAGCGCGCCCAGAACGTGGTCGGCGTCGGCGCGTGACAGATGGCATTCGCTTGCGGATTTCACAGTGCGGCCCACCGCAACGGCAAGTTGTGCGCGTTCGCGGGCGCGGCTGAGAAAGTCATCCAGCAATCGACGGGTGTTTGCTTCGTCGGCGGCGACAACAAGATACGTCGAGTCGATCAGCTGCGCGATTACGGCGTCGACGGCAAGTGTGTCGAGATACAAACCCAACGACGCCGCGACGGTGCTCGGCATGAATCCGGTTGTCGCTCCAACCGCTACTACGGTCAGTGGTCCATGCAGTCGCAGGTCCTCGGCGGCGCGGAATGCTTGCTCGCCGCCGCCGATCAGTGCTTTGACTCGCTCGGTTTGGCGTCGTCTGGTGCTGTTGATCCGGTCGCGCTCGGACGCGATGTGCTCGGCAACCACGGATACAGCGGCGCGCAGTGTCGATTCCTGCGTCGGCGTCGGCTCGCCTGCGAGTGCCACCCAGATAGACCCGACGGCAATGTTGTTCTCTCGCACGGCGATGACAAGCCGGGGAGTGATCGCCGGATCGTCGAGGTTGACGTAGATAGGGTCCGTCTCCCGATGGAGGCGCTCGAAAACGCCTGCATTCGAGAGTAGTTCGCGAATTCGGCCGGGTACCTGCCGGCCGAGGATGGTTCCGATCCGAGCCTCGTCCACGGCTTGTTCACCGCCGGAGTAGGCAAGGACGGTCGAGTTCTCGTCTTCGATCGTGACGGGGGCTCCGAGTAATTCCGCCAAGGACCCCGCGACGGTGAAGAGATCGTCGTCGCGCAGGTCCATGAGGCTGAGCCTACTGAGCTGGTTCGTTTCGTGTGGTGCGACGCGTGGGGGTTGCAACTATAGGCTGGTGCAATGGCTGACATCGAAGGTGTTCTGTTCGACATCGACGGAGTCCTACTCACGTCCTGGCAGCCCATCGAGGGTGCCGGCGAGGCGGTCCGCGATGTGCGTAGTCGAGGCTTGGCGTGTGGGTTTCTCACCAACACCACTTCCCGCAGTTCGACCCTGATTGCGGAGGGGTTGTGTGACGCCGGAATTGCCGTCGAGCCCAGCCAGATTGTCACTGCAGCAAGGCTCACCGCGGAGTACGTGCGCACCACGTATCCCGAAGCGAAGGCCTGGGTGCTCAACAACGGCGATGTGTCCAGCGACCTCGAGGGAATCGAACTGGTCGACAAGAACCCGGATGTTGTCATCCTCGGCGGCGCCGGCCCCGAATTCACTCACGAGGCACTGAGTCAGGTGCTCGAATATTTGCTCGACGGTGTCCCGGTGGTCGCGATGCACCGCGGAATGATGTGGGAGACCGATACGGGCTTGCGGATCGACACCGGAACGTATCTACCGGGTTTCGAGGAAGTTGCCGGCGTCAACATCGCCGCCGTCGGCAAGCCGTCGCTCACGGGCTTTCTCGCGGCCACCGAATTGATGGACGTCGACGCCGAAGCGACAGTCATGGTGGGAGACGATCTGATCGGCGACATCCTTTCGTCGCAAAGAGTCGGGTTGACCGGAGTTCTGGTGCGTACCGGCAAGTTTCGGCAGGCAGTGCTCGAATTGGCAACGCAACAGCCGGACTATGTCATCGATTCCGTGGCGGATCTTCCGGGCTTGTTGGAAACCTTGCTCGAGTCGTGACCTGCAATGCGTGACGGCGCGTCATAAGAGCGGGTACTCTCGCGCCCGAATCCATGAACGTGTTCCAAGAAGGAGTTTTCTATGCCCTTGATCTCGTCAGTCTGGTTCCGCCGCTCGTCCTCACGAGTTAACGGAAGTACCAGTAGTCGGTTGGGGGGCCGCCTGGCGAGAACAGGGGCTGTGGTGACTGCGGGGATGGGCTTGGTTGCGGGGCTGGCGCTGGCCGGCGGGGGAGTCGCTTCTGCTGCACCTGTCACATGTGTGTCGCCGCCGTTGGTCAACGACATTCAGGTGTCGGACACCGCGAGCTGTGGCGCACAGGCTGTTGGAGCGGGACGCTCGCAGGCCGGCGCCATGGAGAGCGGCACGGCCGTCAGCGTCTCGGCTGACAACAGCTACACCAACACGTACGCCAACGGTTTCGGAACGGCTCTCGGTGCTTCGCGCGGTAACGGTCAGGCGCACGCCTACGCGCTCGGTGGCGGCATCGCCCGCGCCGGTGCGGCCGACGGAAACTTCACTGTTGCCATCGCCGGTTGGGGAGCGGGAGCGACGGCTGACGCCAACGGAGTCAACTGCATGGGCAACTTGTCCTTCGCGGTGAACTTCACCAACGGGCAGTTCTGCCTCGCCGGTTGAGTCTTGACCTTGCACTCGGCACGCTCGAGTGCTAAAAATGCAATTGGCACTCGCGAGCTGTGAGTGCCAGGTCGAGTCAGTGAGACCGGGAACCATCGACACCCCCGGTCGTCCGTCGCGGGCACTGACTTAAGACCGCAGGCTAGATGGGTGACCTAAGCAAAATTCGGTCGCCCTGTGCCGATGAGGTGACCCGACGAGCGGTCACCTTGTGTGTCACCCCCTATCCGGAGGATCACTTCGCAATGGCAAAGATCATCGCGTTCGACGAAGAGGCACGTCGCGGCCTCGAGCGAGGCCTCAATGCCCTCGCCGACGCTGTCAAGGTGACGTTGGGCCCCAAGGGTCGCAACGTCGTTCTCGAAAAGAAGTGGGGCGCCCCCACGATCACCAACGATGGTGTTTCCATCGCCAAGGAGATCGAACTCGACGATCCGTACGAGAAGATCGGCGCGGAGCTCGTCAAGGAGGTCGCCAAGAAGACTGACGACGTCGCTGGCGACGGCACCACCACCGCCACCGTCCTCGCACAGGCACTGGTCCGCGAAGGCCTGCGTAACGTCGCAGCCGGCGCGAACCCGCTCGGCCTCAAGCGCGGCATCGAGAAGGCTGTCGAGGCTGTCACAGCTCGCCTGCTCGAAACCGCCAAGGAGATCGACACCAAGGAGCAGATCGCTGCTACCGCCGGTATTTCCGCAGGCGACCCGTCCATCGGCGAGCTCATCGCCGAGGCAATGGACAAGGTCGGCAAGGAAGGCGTCATCACGGTCGAGGAGTCCAACACCTTCGGCCTGCAGCTCGAGCTCACCGAGGGCATGCGCTTCGACAAGGGCTACATCTCGGCGTACTTCGCCACCGATGCTGAGCGTCAGGAAGCCGTCCTCGAAGACGTCTACATCCTGCTCGTCAGCTCCAAGATCTCCACGGTCAAGGACCTGCTGCCCCTGCTGGAGAAGGTTATCCAGTCCGGCAAGCCGCTCCTGATCATCGCCGAGGACGTAGAGGGCGAAGCTCTCTCCACCCTCGTCGTCAACAAGATCCGTGGCACCTTCAAGTCTGTTGCCGTCAAGGCTCCCGGCTTCGGTGACCGTCGTAAGGCTCAGCTCGCCGACATCGCCATCCTCACCGGTGGCGAGGTCATCAGCGAAGAGGTCGGACTCTCCTTGGAGACCGCAGGCCTCGAGCTCCTCGGCCAGGCACGCAAGGTTGTCATCACCAAGGACGAGACCACCATCGTCGAAGGTGCCGGCGACGCCGACGCCATCGCAGGTCGCGTCAGCCAGATCCGCGCTGAGATCGAGAACAGCGACTCGGATTACGACCGTGAGAAGCTGCAGGAACGTCTGGCCAAGCTGGCCGGCGGCGTTGCAGTCATCAAGGCCGGCGCTGCAACCGAGGTTGAGCTCAAGGAGCGCAAGCACCGCATCGAAGATGCAGTGCGCAACGCAAAGGCAGCTGTCGAAGAGGGCATCGTCGCCGGTGGCGGCGTAGCACTCATCCAGGCAGCTCCCGCCCTGGACGACCTCAAGCTCGAAGGTGACGAGGCAACCGGCGCGAACATCGTTCGCGTTGCACTGTCCGCTCCGCTCAAGCAGATCGCATTCAACGCAGGCCTCGAGCCCGGCGTTGTTGCGGACAAGGTCTCCAACCTGCCCGCAGGTCACGGCCTCAACGCTGCGACCAACGAGTACGAAGACCTGCTCGCTGCAGGCATCAACGACCCGGTCAAGGTCACCCGCTCGGCACTGCAGAACGCAGCGTCCATCGCGGCTCTGTTCCTGACGACCGAAGCTGTTGTCGCTGACAAGCCGGAGAAGTCTGCTCCCGCAGGCGACCCCACCGGCGGCATGGGCGGCATGGACTTCTGAGTCCATCCCCTTAGCTCTACAGGCCCGGTCCACCTTTTGGTGGGCCGGGCTTTTGCGTGGGTGGGGTTGAGTGCGGGTGTGCCGCAGTTTGGCACCCACGTTCACTACTTGATGGTTCGATGTTGCCGGCCGATGAATTTAGTCCGCGGCATCCGGCTTGTCCGAGCGATCGCATCCACTGCCCTGCACGATGTGCGGAAAGGTGTACTCCAATTCGGCGGAGTCCACGGTTTCACGATCTGCATAACGCCGCCCTGCCCGGCGACCCCAGCACTGCATCCGGGGTCACACTTCTCTCCGGATATCGAGTGAAGGGAAAGATTAACGGAACCTCAAACGCATATCTATCTGCCCCATCGAATGCTAACGGTGACTACTGCATGCCGGGTGACCTCGCCATGGCTGGTCTGATTACGTTGGGCGGCACAGTCTCGATTACGAACGTCTACTACGACCCGACGAGCTCGGGAAGCACAGCTTCTCCGGCTGCCTTCTCGGTCAACCACTCAACAATTAACGCGGCGACTTTCAACGATCATATCGACGCCACCAGCTTCCACATTAAGCTGTCGTAGCGCAATTCGAAGGATTGTGTTGGGGCATCGCATTCCTTCGATGAGAACGAAAGGACAAGAATGTCCCTCGATATCTTCGCAGCTCTGAAGTTCCCCTAGCGGGGTCTGTCTAGCAGGGTCGATCGTCGATCGCCGCGGGTTGGAAATGCCTCTGCTCCCTGTGTGAGGGAACACGGTTCAGTTCTTCGTAGCTCCCGGTCTGGGGAAACTTGCTGGGTCTCGATAAGCTGAGATGACATCGAAGTGCCGGTAGGGTAATTGCGACATTCTAATGCTCCACCCCCACCGGCATCGCCCTTCTAGGTCCTCCTATTGGCTAGCAGTTCTCTAGGCGGTGCTGGCAAAAGCTTTGTATGAAGATTCAGAATAGGTTCGATCCTCTTGCCGAGGCGGCAAAGTCGCAACGAGTAGATCCTGCGCTGATCTAGGGTGCAGGCACTTCTCGATGTGCGGTGAAGGTCCGACGGCCTGTAAGCCAAGTCCGCGTAGCTTGATTCTCGGCGAAGAGTTCCGCGGCGACTTCGCGATGCACTCCACGGCAATACGAAGTATCCACTGGGGCTAGTACTTTCGGTGGGTACGAGGGTCGAGGTGCACTCTTGCGCTACTACTTTCGGTGGGTATGAGGGTTGAGATGCGCTCTTGCGCTACTACTTTCGGTGGATACAGAGTGGCTTCCTCTCTGTGGTGTCCAGACCAAACATGATGCGATGCTTCACTAGTCGGGCTCATGTTCCGAAACTTATTGGTAGACAGTCTAAGTAACTGTCCTTGGGGCGAGGCTCGGTGGAGAGTGTGGCTGTGCACGGTTGCTTGAGTACTGCAGGGTGCGGATTTGCATGCTTTCGTTCGGCGACGGCACGGGTGATTTTTCGCAGTTCTGAACACCTGACCAGCGAAAATAGAACAGGTTTCAAAATTGCCAAAAAAACTTTGCCAAAAGTTCGCAAAATCGGACTCGCCTGCATTAGCCTTACCCCAGTCGCAGCCACAGAAGGGGTAAGCCCGCAGGGCTTGTGGCCGCAGCGCCACTGACTTTCCTACGGTGACCTAATTCTGTTGTTGTGTATGCATCAACAGTCCAGGGCAGATGTTCAATATCCAAATGAGCTCTCCAAGATCTACAGAAAGGTGGGAATCGGTATGCTTGTAATGTTTCTCCAGACGGCGGCTACATTGGTTAGTGATTTGATCGGCAATGTATGGTCGGGATCATTCATGCCCGGAGTCGACGGTGTCACGGGTTCGCTGGTTTCATTCATTGAACTCAGCTGATGGAGAATACGAGTTTTTTCCGAACGTTCTTTGACTACAGGAGTGGATGATGGACCTGGGATCGATAGCCGAAATGTTTAAGCCACCGTATGGTGATTTGGTTAAGTCGATAATAGGAATGGTGGCGTTCATGCCGTTCGTGGCATCATTTGACTTCGATTTTCAATGGTGAACTTCAACAATCGTAGCGAGGTGGAGAGATAGTGGATACTGCAAGTTTGATGGGCGTGATCGGGAGTTTTGACGTGGGGTCGCTTACACCCGTACTGGCGAACGTGACCGTAGTGATTCAGAGTGTTTTCTCCGTCATCTCGGCTGCGATCGATGTCGCGGTTAGTGGATCCGTTTCTTCGGCCGGAAGCATCCAAACCGTCCTCGGCTCTGTGGCCGGCCAGTAATAAGGAGAAGAATACAATGTTCGATATATTTCTGGCCTACATTTCTGACTTGGTCAATTTCGGATCGGTTGACCTGGTAGGTACGTTTGGGAAGTTCTTTGACACCCTGTCCGCGGATCCCGGATTTTAGCGAGAGGATAATCTGATGCTTGAAAAATACATGGTTGGAATGGTCTCGTGGTTTTCGGGCGTGCTCGGCCTGGTCTCCACTGGCAGCAAGATGATCAAGGACCCGCCCGCCAAGTAGTCAGGCTGGGGTGGAATGACGACGGCCGTCGATCTACCGCGTGAACTGGTCCTTCCGACCTAAACTCCTGAGATTCCCGAGGTTCCCATTGACCTCGGGAATTTTCGGTTTCAGAAGCATGAATACACCGTCAGGCACCACTACGTGAGGAGCGCCCATGAGACTGTCCAACCTTTCGATTGCAGGAGTCATGCAATTGAATCCACGAGACGCCGACTTCATCTACAACGAAGCCGACGGGCATCTGGGACACCTCATCGGCGTGTATTTTTTCGAAACCTCGCAGCACCCGCAAGCGGAATTCTCAGGGGAACAGGCTGTCGAATGGGTGACCGCGCGACTCGGGCACAATCGAATGTTCACGCAACGCATCCAACGCACGCCACTGGGCCTCGAACATCCACATTGGGTGCCCGACCCAGATTTCGATGTCCGTAACCACGTTCGCGTCACCGATATCACGGAGTCCGGCTGGGCCCCGTTGCAGAAGCCGCTCAGCGCATTGTTGACCTCGAGGATGGACCTGACTCGACCGCCATGGGAGTTGCATTTCTTCAACGGAATAGAGGGGCTCGATGATCTGCCTGGTCGGCTGACGGCGGTGGTGCTCAAATCGCATCACAGTGGCGCTGACGGTATTGCCATCAAGATGCTGGGGGAGGTCATCTTCTCGGATAGGTTGCGGCCGGCCGAGTTCGAGCCCACAGTGCCGTTCTTGAAGGCACGCATGTTGCTCGAGTCGGTGCTGGGCTTTCCGCAGCAATTACTGCGATTTGCGCGGCATGTCCCCGGCAATCGGGAAGCTGCCAGGGCCGTAGACGCAGCCCAGTCCGCCGGTGAGTGGGTCGAGAGCTATCACGAACATCCGGCCACCCGTTTCAACGGCAAGGTGAGTGGATCCGGGACACTGGAGCAGATCACGCTGCCAGGGGCGGAGGTTCGGCAGGTTAAAGCGGCAGTTCCTGGGGCCACAATCAACGATGTTCTGTTGGCAGTCGTCGGTGGCGCACTGGCGCGGTATCTCACCGAAAAGGGAGAGAAGCACAAGGGTTCTCTGGTCGCGATGGTGCCGCGGTCCATGCGCAAGGTCGAGGAGTGGGAGTCGGCAAATCAGTTGGTCACCCTGGCCATCGACATGCACACCGATGTCGAGGATCCGTTGGAACGGGTGGCGAACATTGCGGACTCTGCACGCTCGGAGAAGTCCCGCACTTCTCACCTCGCAGTACGGCGTTTGAATGCCGCAGTGGAGACGGCGCCGGCACCATTGCTGCGGTTGATGGCGTACACGCGGGGGAAAAACTCACACGAACTCAGCCGCCCTCGCTATATGCACACCATGGTGAGCAACATTCCACTCTCCGTCGAGGGGTTGACCTTGAACGGGGCACCGGGCGCGGCAGTGCTCGCTAACCAACCGCCCGTCGACGGCGATGGTTTGCGCCACTTCATGGTCGCCGCATCGGGCGGTGGGCTCACACTGAATGTCATTGCAGACACGGCGTCAATGCCGGATCTTCATCACTACATCGGGCTGCTGCGAGCGAGTTTCGAGGAACTCGAGGCGGCCGCTGGAATCGTGGCGCTGCGGAACGATTCCGCGGAGTTCGCTTCCTGAGAAACATTATTGAGATCCGACGGGCCATCAATCTCCACGATCGCTCGAGCTCTCCGGCGCAAAGGTCTCGTAGCGTTCGCGCAGCGGCGCAGTGAGGCCCATCTGTAGCGGCTCCACGTCGAGCAATCCGCATAGCCGGGCCTACGCAATCGCACTTCGGCCGAGTCCTCGTTCGAGGAGCTGGTTCCGGGTGACAACGTCCACGTAGATACTGTGGCTGTGTCGAAGCCTGTGTGCGGACTTCGGAATGTGTCTGTGGATAACGGCACGGCTGTGTATAGGTGAGGGAGAACAATGGCTATTCGAAGTCTGAACCATGCGGTGCTGTTCGTCTCCGACGTCGAACGGAGTGCGGCGTTTTACTGCGACGTACTGGGATTCGAGAAGCTTCCCGTGAATTTCCCCGGCGGAGCATTCCTGCGGGGCGCGAATTCGGCAAACGATCACGACTTGGGTCTCTTTCAAGCGAGCGCGCCGCGTCCGCGTGACGGCGCGGTTGGTCTCTACCATCTGGCGTGGGAGGTCGAGACGCTGAGCGAACTCGCGCAATGCCGCGATCGGATGCTGGCCGCGAATGCTCTCGGCGGAGCGTCCAACCATGCTGCGACCAAGGCCCTGTACGGACGCGACCCCGACGGAATCGAATTCGAAGTCACCTGGCTTGTGCCGGACGGGCTACTCGACGGTGAACTTGTGCCAGGTGTTGCGTACACCCGCCCGCTGGATATCGCTGCCGAGATCGAACGATACGGCGCTTCGACGCCTGGTGGTCCGCGCACTGATCGTGCGATCTACGCGCAACTCATGGGGCGTACGGAAGAGCAGAATCAGGACGCTTCGAATTGATTCTTGGACCGAAGATCGTTTGCGACGCAGGTATCCCAGATATCGCGCGCTGCGATACGCACGGTTGACACGAGTTGATTCATTTTCATGTCGTCGATGGGTCCGCAGACGGAGAGTGCGGCGCGGTTGCCGTAGTAGTGATCGCGTGGACCGATTGACGTTGCCACGCAGGCAATTCCGAGCACTGATTCTTCACGGTCCATCGCTACCCCGCGGTCGCGGACGCGATCCAATTCTGCGTAGAGGTATTCTTGCGACGCGATGCTGTACTGAGTTGTCGTGCGGAGCGGAGCGCGAGTAACGCTCTGCATCTTGTCTGGTTCGAGATTAGCCAGAATTGCCTTGCCGACAGCGGTGACGTGTGCGGGAAGTCGCGAGCCCACACGGCTGGGGAGTGCTAGTGGCGTTCGTCCGGGGACGCGGTCCAAGTACAAAACGTCACTGTTGTTCAGTGCCGCCAGATGGACCGTCAATCCGGTGGAACGAGCGAGCCGGTTCAAGACGGGCACCGCTCCATGGCGTAGCCGATTCTGATTGAGCGCCCACTGGCCGAGTTCGTACGACTTGCTGCCGAGTTCGTATCGGTGCTCTTGCCGAGTGATCCACCGTTTGGTCACGAGCTGCTCGAGCAATCTGTGTGTGGTCGAACGAGGGATCCCCGTTCGTTGAGTTACCTCGGCGAGCGTGAGTGGCCCTGTGTTTTCGAAGGTTTCGAGGATGGCCGAAATTCGATCGACTACCGACACCGGGTCGTCCACCTTGCGAGTGGTTCTCACCATGAACTCCTGTCCTCGCCGCGAATCTGTGATCGCAGTCACCCTAGTGTTGCCTCGAGCGCGTCAGCAATTGTTCGGCCCAACCAGCGGGAATGAGTGCGGCGGCTCGGCTGAGTGTCGCGTGCACGGTTGCACATAACTCATCGGGGGAGGGCGGGATGTGCCTGCCGACAGGAACTTGTGTGCACTCAGGTCCGGGGGAGAAGCCTGGGCATTCCCCGGATATTTGGACACCTGACCGATAGAATCCGGACAGTCTTCCAGCGTCGGATGTGAGGGGCACACATGATCTTTCGGAACTCGTTGCCAACCGGGGTAGCTCAGTTGGGTCCGCGGGATGCGGAGTTCATCTACAACGAGTCCGAGGGCCACCTGAGTCATATGGTGTGCGCGTACTTCTTCGACACGGCGGGCTACCCGCTGGCAGACATGACACACGCCGACGCGGTTGGATGGATTTCGGAACGGTTCGGCTACTGGCCGCTGTTCACGAGCAGAGTGCAGCGAGTTCCCCTCGACCTGGACTATCCCTACTGGGTGCCGGCGACTGATTTCAATGTCGACGATCATGTGCGGGTGCACAAGGCGTCGGGGCCCGGATGGGCGCCGGTGCGAGCGTTGCTGGGCAAGTCTCTGAGTGCGCCGATGGACCTGACGCGGCCGCCCTGGGAGTTGGAGGTCATGACCGGAATCAGTGGAATCGACGATCTACCCGGCGACCTGACGTTGATCATGCTCAAAACTCATCACAGCGCCGGCGACGGTTTGGAAATCAGGAATCTCACCAACCGATTGTTCTCGGGGCCGGCAAAACCCAAGGCATCCGCGCGCGAGTCGGGGCTGCCGCTCGTGGAGATGATTGGGCGTAGTGTCCTCGGATTCCCGGGACAACTGATCCGGTTCGGGAAGGGGCTCTCGGCGACAAAGGTAGCCGCAGAAGAGATCACGCAGGCCGAGGAATCCGGTGAGTTGGCGAAGTACGTCGCAGACCGTCCGCCGACGCGTTTCAATCACGTCTTGGAGGGTGATCTGGCTCTGGAGTTCGTGACGCTCGACGGGGCTGACATCAAGGCGATCAGAGCCGCCGTGCCAGGGGTGACGGTGAACGATATCTTCCTCGCGGTGGTGGCCGGGGCGCTCGAGAAGTATCTCGAGGGAAAGGGCGAGCGACCGGAACGCCCTCTGGCGGCGATGGTTCCGCGTTCGATGCGGCAGATTGCAGAATGGGAGTCGGCCAATCAGCTCGCGCTCTTGACCGTCGATCTGCACTCCGACGTTGCGGATCCGGTCGAGAAACTGACCCTCATTCGGGATTCTGCGCAGGTGGCGAAAGTGCGTAGCTCGCACCTCGCCGTCCGAAAATTCAGCACACGTATCGAGACGTCACCTGCACCGTTGCTGCGTCTGACGGGACTGGCGAGGCGCCTGAACAAGCTGAATACGGATCGTGAGGTCATGCAGCACACCACGATCAGTAACGTCCCGGTGACGATCGACGGAAACGTGTTCGACGGTGCACCCGCTGTTGCCGTGCTGGGCGGGCAGGCGCCGGTTGACGGAGATGTTTTGCGCCACTTCCTGATTGCCGCGGCCGGTGGGGCTTTGACGCTCAACGTCATCGTTGCCCGGGGTGCGATGCTGGATCCGGAGCACTACGTGGAGTTACTGCGGGAGAGCTTCGACGAACTGCGGCAGGCGGTGGAGTACGACCTGCCCGGCGTCGAATGATTTTCCGGCTAGGTGCTCGGGAGGCCGGAATTGTTGTGGTCTGCAATGAATTTTGACCGGTAAATTGTTTCGAGAATGGAAAAATCGAGTTAATCGTTCATTTCGGACACAGGTTCTAGGATTAACACTAAGGTCGTAGACGACACATCAACGGTGAACCTTCGCCGGAACCGATTCTTTGGCGGTCGGGTGGGGAACCTTCTAGATAGGGAGTTCAGTCATGGGTTCTTTGATGGACATTCTTCTTGGGCCGGACGGGATGGGCACTCAGTTGGGGAGTCTTCTCAACATGCTGATGGGCTTGGATAACTTGGGGGCTAATCTCTTCGGCTCGCTGAGTGACACCTTCGGAGGGATCTCCGGATCTCTCGATACGATTAGCTTTCTTCCTGAAGCTATCCCGCCAGCTTGATCCTGCAATCTGAGCAGTTGGCACATCCACTTCACTGAACAGAGATTTAGGAGTACAACATGATTGAAGGATCCGTCATGGATGCTGCGGGTTCCGTGGGCACCATTATCGGCCAGGGATTAGGCAGTGTCAGCGAAATCGCTGTCAAGGGTCTCACCGCTCTTGCCGAGCTGAGCGGCGGAACGCTGAAAGCCGCCAAGTAGCTCGAAGAGCTTGGTTTTGGGGCCCGGGCGCACAGCGCGTGGGCCCCAAAATGCTCTTTACCTGCGTATTTGCCGTCATTCATCCGGATTGGCAAACAATTTTCCATTTCGCCACTGGAATTCAGTATTGCCGCTAGCGTACTGATAGACAATGTTCGCAAGATTTATGTTGAGGAGTTAAAAATGGGGTCGCTGGTAAATATCCTCGGTTATGTCATGGAGAATGGCGAAACCGCAACTCAAGCACTGGTGAATGTGCTGTTAGGGTTGGATAACTTGGGTGCCAACTTGTTCGGCTCGTTGAGTGACACCTTCGGTGGGGTCTCCGGATCTCTTGATGCAATCAGTTTTGCGCCCCCTGTTGTCGCTCCGTAGTCTTGCAGCCCTGAATTATCTGACCATCACGTAACTGTGTGGATAGAAGGAGAACAAACATGATTGAAGGCTCCGTAATGGATGCTGCTGGTTCCGTCGGCACTCTTATCGGCCAGGGATTAGGCAGTGTCAGCGAAATTGCTGTCAAAGGCCTGACCGCGCTTGCCGAACTCAGTGGCGGAACGCTCAAAGCAGCAAAATAGGTCAAGAGTTTCTATTGTGGGGTCCACGCGTAAAGCGTGGGCCCCGCAATGCTTTTCTCGAACGTCCTATCCCAACGGCATCAGCATCCAGGCTGCAAGATAAACCAAGGCTGCAGTTCCACCGGTGCACACTGCGGCAATTACTGCCAGAACACGAACCAGATTGACGTCGGCGTCAAAGTATTCTGCAATCCCGCCGCACACTCCGGCGAGCATTTTGTTGTCGGTGGATCGGGTGAACGGGCGGGGTGTGTTGCTCTCGAATGTCATGGTTCAAGTCTGGCCTGACCAGGCCACTTCGACCATCGGGAATCACCCCCATCTATCCCTGATCTTCGCCCGGCATCGAACGCGCCCGTTCACCGGGACGTCACCAACTGGTTGCTGTTGATGGCTAGCCTGTCAGGAATGACCGAAATAGCAGAGCGTCGACCCTTCTTCAGCGCCTTCGCAGAGCTGTCGAGTGCGGTGGACCTGACCGACACGACGGCATTCACCGTCGACGACAGTGATGACGACGATCCCGTGTTGCTCACGGCACCAGGCGGTTTCGAGGTCGATACGTGGCGCGAGGGATACCCGTACGACTCGCGGATGTCGCGTGAAGAATACGAGATCGCCAAGCGCCTGCTGCAGATCGAACTCCTGAAGCTGCAGAACTGGTCCAAAGAAACCGGTGCCCGTCACACGATCGTGTTCGAAGGTCGCGACGCCGCAGGCAAGGGTGGCACCATCAAGCGCTTCATGGAACACCTCAACCCGCGAGGCGCACGCGTCGTTGCGCTGGAAAAGCCGTCGGCGCGAGAGTCGACGCAGTGGTACTTCCAACGCTATGTGCAGCATCTTCCCGCTGCGGGTGAGCTCGTGATGTTCGACCGCTCCTGGTACAACCGGGCCGGAGTCGAGCGTGTCATGGGGTTCTGCACGGACGAGGAGCACGAGCGTTTTCTGCGTCAGGTGCCGTTGTTCGAGCAGATGCTTGTCGACGACGGCATCAGCCTCATCAAGTTCTGGTTCTCCGTCTCACCGCTCGAGCAGCGGACGCGGTTCGCGATTCGGCAGGTGGATCCCGTTCGGCAGTGGAAACTTTCGCCGATGGACATCGCCTCCCTCGACAAGTGGGACGCGTACACCGCCGCGAAGGAGGAGATGATCCGCTTCACCGATACGGAGACGGCTCCGTGGACCGTCATCAAGAGTAATGACAAGAAGCGCGCCCGGATCAATGCGATGCGGCACGTTCTCAGCCAGTTCGACTACGACAACAAGGATCACGACGTCGTCGGAACGCCTGATCCACTGGTTGTGGGCAGCCTGGAATAGCAAGACGGCTGACCGACGCCGCCGCGGTGGTTAGTGTGAGACGAATGGAGACCGTGCCGATCCAACTTCCCGATGGAACCGTCACTCCGATTCGACTATTTCCGGGACCGGTCGACGACGCTCCCGTCGTCGTGATGTTTCCCGGCCTCGGTGTGCCGGCAGGGTTCTACGATCCGGTGGCCGAAGCGTTGGTCGCCGCGGGGTTCAACGCGGCGATCGGGGAATTGCGCGGACAAGGTGACAGTCGGCCGCGTCCAAGTGCGTCGTCGAGCTTCGGATATCAGGAGTTGGTGTCCGTAGATTTCCCCGCCACCTTCGAAGTGGTGCGCGAAAGATTCCCGGCGAGTACACCATTTCTGCTCGGTCACAGCATGGGCGGCCAGTTGGGGACGATGTACGCGGCGAGGATTCGTGGACGCCTCGGCGGGTTGATCCTGGTGGCGTCCGGTTCGCCGTACCACCGGGGCTTCCCGGGTATTCGCGCTCCGGGGCTGTATCTGGGTTCGTCGGCAATGTCGGTGACAGCCAACATTGCCGGGTTCTGGCCCGGTGATCGGCTGAGCGTCGGCGGCTTCGGCCGGCAATCGAAAGTGTTGATCACCGACTGGGCCAGATTTGCTCGCACCGGCACCATCGAACCGGTCGGCGCGGACATCGATTACGAGGAGCGGATCGCCCGCCTGAATCTGCCCGTCCTGTCCGTCACCATCGACGGCGACGACCTTGCTCCGCGTCGATCCGCAAAGAACTTGGTGGACAAGCTCACCGGCTCACAGGTCACGATGGTGCACGTCGACGAACCACTCGGTCACAACGGCTGGATCCGGAAACCGGATGCTGTGACCGAGTGCGTCGTCGCTTGGCTGCGCGACCGCTGATCGTTCAGCTGAACTTCTGCCACAGAAATTCGTAGGTCAGCGCGGTCTTGTAGGCCAACTGCGCGTTGTCCGCAGCGCCGCCGTGCCCACCTTCGATGTTCTCGAAGTACAGCACCGGCTTGCCCAGCTCCTCCAGGCGCGCGGCCATCTTGCGAGCGTGCGCTGGGTGGACGCGGTCGTCGCGAGTGGATGTCGCGATCAGGATCGGCGGGTACGAGCCGTCCACGTCGATGTTCTGATACGGGCTGTACTGCGAGATGAAGGACCACTCGTCAGCGTTGTCCGGATCGCCGTACTCCGCCATCCAGGACGCGCCGGCCAGGAGGAGATGGAACCGTCGCATGTCGAGGAGCGGAACCTGGCAGACTATGGCGCCGAACAGCTCTGGGTACTTGGTGAGCATGATGCCCATGAGCAATCCGCCGTTGCTACCGCCCTGGGCGGCCAACAACTGCGGTGTGGTGATGCCGCGGTCGACCAGATCGCGCGCGACAGCCGCAAAATCCTCGTGCACCTTGTGCCGGCCGGACTTGAGAACCTGTGTGTGCCAACCTGGTCCGTACTCACCGCCGCCGCGGATGTTGGCCACGACGTACGTGCCGCCGCGGGTGAGCCAGGCTCGCCCGATGGAACCGCTGTACGACGGCGTCAGCGACACCTCGAATCCGCCGTAACCGTAGAGAAGAGTGGGTCCGGGTGTGCTGCCTTCGGCGCCGACCACGAAGTAGGGGACCTGGGTGCCGTCGGCGGAGGTTGCGAAGAACTGTTGCGTCACAATGTTTGTCGCATCGAAGAATGCGGGTGCAGACTTGACAACTGTGGGTTCGGATTCCCCGATGACTCCGTGCAGAAGCGTTGCCGGCGAGGTGTATCCGCTGGCGTTGAGGAAGTACTCGTTGCCGGAATCGGGATCGGTGTCCAGGATTTCGATGGTGGTGAGCTCGGGCAGGCCCTCGAAAGGCCTTTCTTCCCAAGTGTTGTCGGCGGGAGTCAGAATGCGCAGGGTGGTCCGGACGTCGGTCAGAACTACGAGAATCAGGTGATCGCGGGTCCAGCTGTAGTGGTCGAGCGACGAATGATCGTCGGGCTCGAACAGCACCGTCAGGTCGCGAACGCCCGCGAGGTAATCCTCGTACCGAGCGGCCAGCAAGGTGCCAGTCGCGTACTCGGTGCCCTCGACTGTCCACGGTGACTTTGTGCGAATCAGCAACCACTCGTGGTGAATCGAGATGCCGGCGTCTTCGGGTGTGTCGATCAGAACGAGTTCGTCGTCGAGGGTGAGCTGGAACCGTCGTGAGTTGTAGAAGTCGACGGAGCGGGTGACGAAGTCGCGCTCGAAGCCAGGCGTCGGATCGTGTGATGCGGAGATCGCGACGTCGGTGCTCTCGCCCTCGTACAGCGTTTCGGCGCTGGAGAGGGGAGTGCCGCGCTTCCATCGTTGGGTGAGGCGTGGGTAACCGGAATCGGTGAGTGATCCCGGCCCGGTATCCGTGCCGAGATACACGGTGTCGATGTCGATCCAGTCGATATCGGTCTTGGCTTCGGGGAGGTAGAAACCAGAATAGGGTCCGTCAGGAGAGAGGAATTGCCTTGTCTCCATGTCGAATTCGCGGACCACTGCGGCGTCGGCTCCGCCGCGCGACAAACTGATCAAGGCGCGATCGCGGTGGGGGCGCAGCAACTGAGTGCCCTTCCAGACCCAGTTCTCGCCCTCGGCTTCGGCCAACGCGTCGAGATCGACCAACACGTCCCACTCGGGGTTGTCGCTTTGATACTGCTCGAGCGTGGTCCGTCGCCACAAGCCACGAATATTCGTGCCGTCGCGCCAGAAGTTGTACAGATACTCGCCGCGGCGCCGCACGTACGGGATGCGGGCATCGGTGTCGAGTACCTCGCGGACATCCGATTGCATCTGCTCGAAGCGCTCACCGGTTGCGAGTTGCGCTTCGGTGACGGCGTTGTGCGCACGCACCCAGTCGAGAGCGGTCTCACCCGTGACGTCTTCGAGCCAGAGGTAGGGATCGTTGTCGACGCCGTCGAGGGGGGAGTGCTGATCAGATGTCATGGCTCCATTCTTACTGCTCCCCGCCGAGCGCATTCGACCCCGCTCCCGAATAGCAATAGGAGCGGGGTCGAAAATGGTGGACTCAGACGTTCAACGAACGCGCGATCATCGGCCACGAGTTGTGGAGATCGTCCTGCCAGTAGCCCCACGAGTGAGTGCCGGTGGGCTTGAAGTCGAACTGCGCGGGGATCTGCAGCTGGTTCAGGCGGTAGGCCAGGTTGTGGGTGCAGTAGTTGACCGCTGCCTCGATGAGGCCGCCCACGATGATCTGGTTGGCCAGATTGGCGGGTTCACCGTTCATCGCCGGGTTGGCGAGGGTGTCGTGCGGGCCGGGCAGACCGGAGCCAGTGGAGACGTACAGCTCGGTACCGCGGAGCTTCTCGGCGTTGACAACCGGGTCGTTGTCGATCCAACCCTGACTGCCCACCGGGCCCCACATGTTCGCGATGTCAGCCCCACCACGGATGCCGGTCACCAGCTGAATAGCGCCCTGGCCGACAGGGGTGCTGGTCTCGGCGCAACCGCTGTACGCGCCGACGCTCTTGTACAGACCGGGGGCCGCGATCGCGAGGTTGAGTACCGAGGTGGCGGTCATCGAAATCGCAGAAATCGACTGCACCTTGTTGGTGTTGAATTCGGCGTCGATGACGGGCGGGAGTTCCTGTGTCAGGAACGTCTGCCACTTCTGACGACCGAGTTCGGGATCGTCGTTGACCCAGTCGGTGTAGTAGCTGAACGCGCCTTCAAGCGGCGTCACGACGTTGAGGTTCTTGTCCTGGAAAAAGTTCATGACGTCGGTCTTGCGCTGCCACGTCGCAGAGTCTTCACCGCCGCCTGCGCCGTTGAGGAGGTAGAGCGTCGGGCGCGGTGCGCTGTTGTCCGCGGGGAGGATGACCTCGAGCGGAATGTTGCGACCCATCGACGCCGAGTACACGGAGATCGTGGACTTGCGGCCGTTGTCGGTGCGGCTCGCGAGGTAAGAACCGGAGGTACCCGATGTGGCTTGTGCCGTGGTGCCTGAGGAGTCGCCGCCCGCGGAGGCGATGGCGGGACTGATCAGCATCGGGATCACGGACAGTGCTGCTACTGCAGCGACCAATCGTCCCCGCGTGAATGTACGAGCGCCCATACGATCTGAAACCTCCACTACGTGTGACCCGGCGTGTGTCCGGGTCGATGTCATTGGTCAGTAAACCAGAATTGCCATGGTCAGGGGAGCGTTTGGTAGTTCCAGCATCCACTCAGCACACGACCCCGCTCTCCAGGCGAGGAGAGCGGGGTCGAGTGCTTGAAACTGGTGGTGTCAGACGCCCATGGAGTTGGCGATCATCGGCCACGAGTTGTGGAGATCGTCCTGCCAGTAGCCCCACGAGTGGGTGCCGGTGGGCTTGAAGTCGAACGTTGCCGGGATCTGCAGCTCGTTCAAGCGGTACGCGAGGTTGTGGGTGCAGTAGTTGACCGCTGCCTCGATGATGCCGCCGACGATGATCTGGTTGGCCAACACGCCGACCTGACCGTCGACTGCCTCGTTGGCGAGGGTGTCATGCGGGCCGGGCAGGCCCGAGCCGGTGGAGACGTACAGCTCGGTGCCGCGGAGCTTCTCGGCGTTGACAACCGGGTCGTTGTCGATCCAGCCCTGGCTGCCGAGCGGACCCCACATGTTGGTGACATCTGCTTCGCCGCGCATGCCGACAACCAGTTCGATGGAGCTCTGGCCGACCGGAGTGCTGGTCTCGGCGCAACCGCTGTACGCGCCGACGCTCTTGTACAGGCCCGGGGCTGCGATCGCGAGGTTGAGTACCGAGGTGGCGGTCATGGAGATCGCGGAGATCGACTGGACCTTGTTGGTGTTGAATTCGGCGTCGATGACGGGCGGGAGTTCCTGTGTTAGGAACGTCTGCCACTTCTGAACACCGAGTGCCGGATCTTCGTTTACCCAGTCGGTGTAGTAGCTGAACGCGCCTTCGACCGGGGTGACGACGTTGACGTTCTTGTCATTGAAGAAGTCCATGACGTCCGTCTGGCGCTGCCAGGTCGCGCGGTCTTCGCCGCCGCCTGCGCCGTTGAGGAGGTAGAGCGTCGGACGCGGTTCGCTCGTGTCAGCCGGAAGGATGACCTCGAGGGGAATGTCGCGGCCCATCGACGGCGAGTACACGGTGATCGTTGCCTTGCGGCCGTTGTCGGTGCGGCTCGCGAGGTAGGAATCCGTCGAATACGCTGCGGGAGCGGTACGAGTTCCAGCGGTGTCACCACCGGCAGAAGCCATGGCCGGACTGACAAGCATCGGCAGCACGGACACCGCTGCAATCGCGGCGACCACACGGCCGCGCTTGAATGTACGAGAACGCATAGGCTTAAGAACCCTCCACCTGAATTACCTTGTAGATCCGCCCCGGGTGGAACGATCCTTCGTCGACACTTCTCCGTATGGGTTATACATCCCGACGCATATAGAGCGTGCAAGTCTTGATCTTTCTACAGCATCGGCGCGCTATTCGCCAGTGAACCGAAGATTTGCTGAACGATCGACCAGTTTCGGATTGACCTCGCTGTTTACCTATATGCTGATCGGGTGAACCGGGCATATCCGATCTGGGAACAGCACTGCTGCCTGCCGTTGCATTCGAATGCCTCCATTGCGGAGCTATTGCGGTATCAGCGTCCTGAGGGCAGCTACGTTTCGGTCAATGTCGGCTACGCGCCGCACACACGTGCGGATTCAACCGCGCTGGTCAAGAGCTTTGCCTGGCAGGCACGCGTCGAGTACCCGGAAATCACCCCGGTTTCGACGATTCTCGATGTTGCCGACGTGCAGCGATCCGGCGGAATCGCGCTGGCATTCGACCTCGAGGATTCCAACCCTCTGGACGGTGATCCCGACAACATCGCGTACTTCTACGACCTGGGCGTCCGTTCGATGTTGCCGACGTACAACCACGTCAACGCCGCGGGCTGTGGGTGCCTCGACGCCGTCGACACCGGTTTGACCGCGTACGGCCGTGACCTCGTGGCCGAGATGAATCGCGTCGGCATGATGGTGGACGGCTCACACTGCTCGATCCGGACCGGTCTGGACCTGGCCGCTGCCACGGCGCGCCCGATGATCTACAGCCATTCGAATCTGCGCAGATTGTGGGAGCACCCCCGAAACATCACCGACGATCAGGCCAAGGCGTGTGCCGACACCGGGGGAGTCATCGGGATCAACGGCGTGGGGATCTTCCTCGGCGTCAACGGCCCCGACGACAACAAAGCCAGACTCGAGGCCATGGCCGATCACATCGAGGAAGCCGTCGGACTCGTCGGTGTCGATCACGTCGGGATCGGTTCGGACTATTCGTTCGACGCGGAGGACTTCCTCGACGAGATACACAATCACGCGGCGTCGTTCTCCGAGGCCTACACCGCGTGGGGGCCGCTGCAGTGGGTTCCACCGGAAGACACCCTCACCTTGGACGTCGTTCTGCGTCGGCGAGGTTTCGACGAGTCGTCGATCGAGGCTGTCTACGGCGGAAATTTTGCCCGAGTTGCCGCAGAAGTTTGGTCTACTGGCCGGTAAGGCGACCATCCGGGGACAGGAAAACGATGCAGGACTACCCTGTTACATCGTGACCTCACACTATGACGTCGTTGTCCTCGGAGCCGGCCCCGGTGGGTACGTCGCTGCTATCCGCGCGGCACAACTGGGCCTGAGCACTGCCATCATCGAGCAGAAGTACTGGGGCGGTGTGTGCCTGAACGTGGGCTGCATCCCGTCCAAGGCGCTTCTCCGCAATGCCGAACTCGCGCACATCTTCACAAAAGAAGCGAAGACGTTCGGCATGTCCGGAGACGTGTCCTTCGATTTCGGCTCCGCCTTCGATCGCAGCCGCAAGGTTGCCGACGGGCGAGTCAAGGGCATCCACTTCTTGATGAAGAAGAACAAGATCGCCGAATTCGACGGCAAAGGCACGTTCGCCGACGCCAACACCATCAACGTCGAGCTCAGCAAGGGAGGCACCGAGACGATCACGTTCGACAACGCGATCATCGCCACCGGTTCCTACACCAAGCTGCTGCCGGGCACCTCGCTGAGCGAGAACGTGGTGACCTACGAAGAGCAGATCCTCACCCGCGACCTGCCGGGCTCGATCCTCATCGTCGGCGCCGGCGCGATCGGCATGGAGTTCGGTTACGTCCTCAAGAACTACGGCGTCGACGTGACGATCGTGGAGTTCCTCGACCGGGCACTGCCCAACGAGGACGCCGACGTCTCGAAGGAAATCGCGAAGCAGTACAAGAAGCTCGGCGTCACCATCAAGACCGGCGCCGCTGTCCAGTCCATCAGCGACGACGGCAGCAAGGTCAGCGTCTCGATCAAGGACAACAAGTCCGGTGAGATCGAAACCGTGGTCGTGGACAAGGTTCTGCAGTCCGTCGGCTTCGCACCGCGCGTGGAGGGCTTCGGCCTCGAGAACACCGGTGTCGCCCTCACCGACCGCGGCGCCATCGCAATCGACGACTACATGCGCACCAACGTCGAGAACATCTTCGCCATCGGTGACGTGACCGCCAAGCTGCAGCTTGCACACGTCGCGGAGGCACAGGCCGTCGTTGCTGCCGAGACCATCGGTGGCGCGGACACGCAGACGCTCGGTGACTACCGGATGATGCCGCGTGCGACGTTCTGCCAGCCGCAGGTCGCGTCCTTCGGGTTGACCGAAGAGCAGGCCAAGGCCGAGGGCTACGACATCAAGGTCGCGAACTTCCCGTTCGCAGCCAACGGCAAGGCACACGGTCTCGGTGACCCCACCGGTTTCGTGAAGCTGATCGCCGACACCACGCACGGCGAACTGCTCGGTGGACACCTCATCGGACCGGACGTCTCGGAACTGCTGCCCGAGCTGACCCTGGCCCAGAAGTGGGACCTCACGGTCAACGAGTTGGCCCGCAACGTCCACACGCACCCCACACTCAGTGAGGCACTGCAGGAAGCGATCCACGGCCTCGCCGGCCACATGATCAACTTCTAGGTAGGGCCTGCGGCCCCGTGTTCTAGGTAGGGCCTGCGGCCCCGTGCGCCTTTCTGGTAGCTGACGCAACCAGAAAGGCGCACGGGCCTTTTTGTATTGCCAATACGCCAGATCGCGACTTCGAGTCCAGGTCTGAGCCAAAGGCGCACTAGCGTCCCGATTCATGAAAACTCGTTTTGCACTGCTCGCGGCCGCTCTTGCTGTAGGCCTCACCGCATGTGGAAGCTCAGCCGGTACCGAGTCGACCGGCACGTCGACAGAATCCGCCGAAGCCGGGGCCTTTCCGGTGACGGTCGATCACGCTTACGGTTCGACCACGATCGACGCCGAACCCATGCGGATCGTGACCATCGGGTGGAGCAGCCAAGATTCGGTGCTTGCGCTGAACAAGGTGCCAGTCGCGATGGAGAGCTTCTCGGGTGACGGTGTCGAGAACAACATCTTGCCTTGGGACGCTTCATTGTTGAACGGCGCGACGCCGGTTTTGATGACCACCAATCCGGATGTGCCGTTCGAGCAGATCCTCGCCCTCGACCCCGACCTGATCCTTGCTGTGTATTCGGGGATCACCGCGGAGAAATATCAGCGACTGAGTGACATCGCACCCACCGTCGCATTTCCCGATCAGCCCTGGGACACCGCTTGGGACAAGCAGATGAGCATGATCGGTGCGGCGCTCGGGCAGCCCGCACGCGCGCAGCAGTTGATCGACGACACCGGAGCGTATTTCGAGCGGCAAGCCGCCGAGCATCCGCAGTTCGAGGGCAAGACTGCAACGTACGCGATGCGCACCGACGAGGGCCTGATCGTGTTCTGCAACACCGATCCTCGCATCCGTCTGCTGGGCCAGCTCGGGCTGAAGACCTCGCCCGGGGTCGACGCGGTGTGCACGTCCGGCGACAGTTCGGTGTCTGTGGGCATGGAGTCCATCGAAACCCTCGACGCGGACGTCTTCATTCTTGTCGACGCCGACGGAACGAATCTCGACAAGCTGATGGCCTTCGGTCCGTTTGCGAACATGACCTCGGTATCCAACGGCCGGATCGTTCGCCTCGTCGGCATGGATTACGCGATGGCAACGTCAGCGCCGACGGTCTTGAGCGTCCCGTATGCGTTCGACGAGTTCATCGCCCAGCTTTCGGGGGCGCTCGACTGACTCTCAGGCTTTACCGATTGCGAGCGTTACTGATTGCGGGCGTCGTAGGACTCTTGTGACGCAATGATTGTCGGCACGCGGGATTCGAGCAATTCGATCAGCGCGGTGATCTTGTCGGCTACGTCTGCGCCGAGTTCGGTCAGGCTGTATTCCACTTTGGGCGGGATGGTTTCGAGCACGTCACGGTGCACGAGGCCATCCCGTTCGAGTGTCTGCAGGGTCTGCGAGAGCATGCGCTCGCTGACGCCGTCGACGCGTCGACGTAGCGCGCTGAATCGGTACGGGCCTTCGTGGAGTGCTGCCAATGCAAGCGCGCCCCAGCGGCCGGTTGCGTTCTGGAGCGCTGCCCGGGAATTGCATCCGCGAGCGAACACATCGGCCTCGAGGGTGGGATCCTGATCTGTTTCGGCAGCACAGGCAGGGGTATCGGTGCTGGTCATGTACTCAGGTTACTACTAAACATACCGATAGCGCTAACTCTAGGGGTTGCACTTACGAAAAATAAGTGGATGATGGTTGCAGAGCAAATTTACGCTTCAACCTAAAACGGGAGTTCGCATGAGCATCGCAGTCACCGGCGCAACGGGTAACCTCGGACAACTTGTTGTCGAGGCACTGATCACGCGGGGCACACCCGCGTCGGACATCGTCGCCGTGGTTCGCAATCCGGAGAAGGCCGCGGATCTCGCAGCCCGCGGAGTCGTGGTTCGCAAGGCGGACTACACCGACACCGCCGCATTGGAAGCAGCCTTTGCCGGCGTTGACAAAGTGGTGCTGATCTCGGGCAGCGAGGTGGGTCAGCGGCTTGCGCAGCACACCAACATCATCAACGCAGCAAAGGCTGCGGGCGTCGGATTCATCGCGTACACAAGCATTTTGGATGCGCAAGATACGTCGATGAAGCTCGCTGCCGAGCACAAGGCAACCGAGGATGTGCTTGCCGCGAGTGGAATTCCGTTCGCACTCCTGCGCAACGGTTGGTACTGGGAGAACTTCCTCAATGACCTGGCCGGCGTTATCGAGCGCGGCGAAGTGGCCGGAGCGGGCGCTGACGGAAAGGTCGCAGGCGCAGCTCGGGCGGATTACGCGGATGCCGCAGCAGTTGTTGTCACCACGGACGGCCACGAAGGCGCCGTCTACGAGTTGGGCGGCGACGAGCGACTGACGTATGCCGAGTTCGCGGAGAAGATCAGCGAGTTTGCCGGCAAGCCCGTCGCGTACCAGTTCGTACCGGAGGAGGCATACAAGGGCATTCTCGAGAGCGTCGGCCTGCCTGCCCCTGTCGCAGAGATTCTCGCGGATTCCGATGCGGCAATCGCCAACGGAGCGTTGGACACCGAGTCCGGTGACCTGCAGAAACTGATCGGCCGCAGCAGCACGCCGGTGGCCGAGGTTCTGAAGAAGGCGTAGCCGCTTGTGCGCCTTTCCGGCAGTGGGAACTACCGGAAAGGCGCACAGGGGTTTAGCCCATATGTACCGCGCCCTCAGCGGGGAGATCGCCCTTCTTGGCGCGGACGAGCACTACGACAACGGGTGCGATGATCGCCAACAGGATTGCCGCCCAGCCGAATGCGGCGGTGTATCCGGAGACCTCGGCGCCGAAGACGTAGTCGGTCATCGAGGCGATGAAGTCCTGAACCGGCTGGGGGAGCAGAGCCAATTCGTCGCCGGTCGGGACGGTCGCGTTCGACAAGTCGACTGGAATGCCTTCCGGCGGGATCGGTGCTGCATTGTCGGCCGTGAATGCGGACTTGGCCGACGCGTAGATCGTGGTGAAGAGTGCGGTTCCCAGTGCGCCGCCGATCTGCAGGGTCGCGTTGACGAGGGCGCTGGCTGCGCCGGCGTCGTGGTCGGGAACACCGATCAGCGCGAGGTTCTGCATGGGCACCATCAGCAGACCCAAACCGAAGCCGAAGATGGCGAGGCCGGGGAACACGTGGGTCCAGTAGGAGCTGTGGACTTCGATCTGGGTAAGCATGAGCAGTCCGACTGCGGCAACCAGGGGGCCGGCAACCATGAGCGGCTTGGGGCCGATCTTGGTGGACAACTGGGCGGCCGCGGTGGATGCGAGCACGATGAAGAAGGCCATCGGAAGTGAGCCGACGCCGGCCATGACGGGGCTGAATCCGAGCACGATCTGCAGGTAGAACGTCAGGTACAGGGTGCCGCCAAGCAGAGCTGCGCCGACAAGCATGGAGCCGATCAGTGCGGCGCCGCGGTCGCGATGCCACGGAACGCTCAGTGGCAGAAGCGGATTCTTGCTACGGCTTTCGACGACCACGAACAGTGCCAGGAAGACCAAGCCCAAGGCAATGAACAGGAGGGTGTCGGTCTGGCCCCAGCCGTGCTCGGCGCGCGTGAATCCGTAGACCAGGGAGCCGAGGCCGAGTGCGATGAGAACGGCGCCGGGAAGGTCGTAGCTCGTGTCGCCGTGCGCCTTGGTTTCCTTGACGATCGGGACGGCAGCAGCAATCGCGATGAGCGCGATCGGGATGTTCACGAGCAGGCACCAGCGCCAGTCGACGTACTGAGTCAGGACGCCGCCGAGCAGCAGGCCGATCGCTGCGCCACCACCGGAAATCGCACCGTAAACGGCAAAAGCCTTGGCGCGCTCCTTTTCTCCGATGAATGTGGTGGTGAGCATCGACAGCGCGGCGGGCGCGAGCAGGGCTGCGAAGACACCCTGGCCGGCGCGGGCGATGAAGAGTTCGACACCGGACTGGGCGATGCCGCCGATGCCTGATGCCACGGCAAAGCCGGCCATGCCGACGATGAAGGAACGCTTACGTCCCCAGTAGTCGGCGATGCGGCCACCGAGGAGCAGCAGTGCGCCGAATGCCAGCGCGTACGAGGTGACAACCCAGGCGCGATCGAGGTCGCTGATGCCGAGCTCTTCCTGCGCGGCGGGCAGGGCGATGGAGACGATGGTGCCGTCGAGCACCACCATGAGTTGTGCAAACGCGACGATGCAGAGCACCAGCCAGCGTCGTTGATGATTCGGGTTCTCGGAGATCGCCGGAGACGGCGGCGTTGCGCCGCTTTCGACGTCAGTGGTGGTCATCGTTACAAGGTAGGTGAGCGCTTCTTCGAGAGTCAAACGAAATAGTTCGTTCGGTTACGATAATCACTATGGCTCCCACAGATGTGACCGCAACGAAGCAGCGAATTCTCGATGCGGCACTGGAAGAATTCGGCACGTACGGACTGGCCGGCGCCCGTATCGATCGCATCGCGAAGAACGGCAACGCCAGCAAGGAACGGCTTTACGCGTACTTCGGGGACAAGGTGGCGCTCTTTCACGCCGTGCTCGACGCGGATTTTGTCGAAGCCATGGAATGCGTGGAGTGGGTGGGCGGGGACATACCGCAGCATGCTGTCGAATTGTTCGATGCCATGACCAGGAAGCCGCACATCCAGCGCATGATGATCTGGGGTCAACTGCAAGGTGAAGGACCTCGGATGCGTAAGCAGGCCGAAGAGCACTCCAGTTGGCTCCCGCGGATGGCTGCGATTCGCACTGCTCAGGAGGACGGAACCATTGCCACCCACTGGAATCCGGAAGACCTCATCACGTTGATCTTCGGCCTCGTGTTCGCGTGGGTGGTCGCACCCGGCATTGTCGACAATCAGTCCGTGGACGCGCAGGAACTCGCACGCCGCCGGGAAGTGGTGCGCGAAGCGACAGTTCGTATCTGCAAGCCCTGACGAGCGGCTACGAAAAATCGCGTTCGACGCGCAACGTACCGATGGTGGTAGCCAAACCGTCGTATTGGGTTACCAGCAAAGTGAATTCGATGAGCCGACGGTCGTCGAGGTGCTGGGACAACATGTTCCAGGTCACGTCGGTGACGTCTTTGGTGGTAACCAATTCGTCGACCGCGGTCAAGATCGCGTGGTGACGAGAACTCAAACCGGAAGCGTTGGGGCCCTCGATAATTCGGGCAAGTTCTGGTGCGTCGATTCCAGCTTTTCGGCCGAGCCTGATGTGGTGATCCATTTCGTAGTCGCACTGCCTCAGATGTGCGACCCGCAGGATGATCAGTTCGGTGTCGTGGCGTGAGATCCTGCCACCGGGCATCAGCGACCCGGAGTAGTGCAGCCAACCACGGAACAGGCCGCCGGTACGGCCTAATGTGCTGAACAGGTGTGCGTCCGGTGCGCCCGCGGCTTTCGAGAGGACACGCCAGATTCCCCAGTTGATCGGGCCGAGTTCTTTGAATCGGCCGGGCTGGATGCGTGCGTTCATGACGCGAACTCCTCGAGTGTCGTGGGCTGGTACGACGCTAACACTGCCCGGAATCGGATTACGGCAACCAGCGCGGCGAGTGCCGCGAGAACGAGCATCGGTATCGACGGTCCCAGGCTCGGTTCGAGGACAACCAGCAAGACCGGCAGTCCGAAGCCGAGGTACGTGCCGACGTAGAAGATGCCTGTCAACGTTCCGCGGGATGCCGGTGGCGCAAGGGTTTCGAGATCGAGGAGACCACTACGCAGGCACAGGCCGTACGCGGTTCCGAGTGTGAGGGCGCACACGACAAACAGGGCAAGTGGCGGGTGGGCTCCGCCGGCCGCGACGAGGCAGTATCCGAGCGCGGCTGATCCGGCACCGACGCTTCCGGCCTGCCGGCCCCAATCGCGATGACGGGCAATGGTTTGAACGATGATGCCCGCGCCCAAGGTGAGCGCCGCAGCTATTCCGGGGAGTAGCGGTCCGGAGTATCGGTCGCCGAGTCGCGCGGACATCGTCACGAATGAGACTGTCGCACTGGCAAACACCCAGGGCGCGAGCGGTAGCGCCCAGATCAAGGCCGAGCGGACAGTTCGCGCCCCGTCGGCCGGTAACGGGAGCACTGCCGAAGGTGAGGTGGGTGTTCGACTCCACATTGCCGCGGCGGCAACGGAACACACGGACAGAAGCGCCGAGACGACAAAGGGCGTGACCAAAGGAAAGGCTGCGAACTGAGCCATCAGGCCGGAGAACAAGGGACCCAAGGCAAAACCGGAGGTGAGGACGACGCCGGCCATCACGGTTCCGGTTTTGCCGCGCAGATCAGCGGCCCAGGCTGTGCCGGCGCCGATTGCCAGACCGGCGCCGATGCCGACCACAAGACGGCCAACCAGGAGGCCGGAAGTGTTGTGCCACAGCAGGAGGAATACCGTGCCCAGCGACGCCACCAGCGCTCCTGGCAGAACAATGGCCGCGCGTCCGACACGATCGGACAGCACACCACCGGTCAGCAGTCCGGGCAGCAGACCGAGTGCGTAGATGCCGAACACGCCGTCGAGAACGGCGTGCGAGAGCCCCTCGTGTTCCCGCAGTACCGGGATGAGGGAGGCGAAGTGGTTGGCGGCCCACCCCGTCGACAGAAGTACGGCAAGTACCGAGATGAACCCGCGACGGGATGGATCGCCCATGCCCCGCAGCTTAGGCGGGCACCAGGTTACTCACGTCGGCGAGTAGTTCGAACGTGCGCAGCCACGCGGCGCGGTCGGTGCCGGTGGAGACGGTGATCAGCTCGTCGGCCTGCGCGTGCTCGGTGAATTCGTCCAGGTACGTGCGGACTTCTGCGGGTGTGCCGACGGCGCTGTACCTGGCCATCTGCAGAACCTGCTGACCGGCGGGGGAGTCGAGCAACATATCGGCTTCGTCGTCGGTGAACGTGCGGCCACGGCCGAGAAGCAGGCTGACGCGATTGCGCTTGGATTCGAGGAACTCTTGCTGAGCCTGCTCGGTGGTATCGGCGGCAATGACGTTGACGCCCGCGATCACGTACGGCTCGGCCAGCTGCTCCGACGGCTTGAACTCGCGGCGGTAGATGGTCACGGCGTCGCGAAGCGCGTTGGGCGCGAAGTGCGACGCAAACGCGTAGGGAAGGCCGAGCATCGCGGCCAGTTTTGCGCCGAACAGTGACGAACCGAGGATGTAGAGGGGGACATGCGTGCCCTTGCCTGGCACTGCGCTGATGCCGGGAACCCGCGAGGTGTCGCCAAGATATCCCTGAAGTTCGAGGACGTCCTGCGGAAAGCTGTCGGACGAACTGGGGTCGCGGCGCAGGGCCTGCATCGTCTTCTGATCGCTGCCTGGCGCCCGGCCGAGGCCAAGATCTATGCGTCCGGGGTGCAGTGTCTCCAGCGTGCCGAACTGTTCGGCAATGGTGAGCGGTGCGTGGTTGGGGAGCATGATGCCACCGGCGCCAAGCCGGATCTTGGTGGTGTGAGCTGCAACGTGGCCGATCAGGACACTGGTCGCGGACGACGCGATGGAGCCCATGTTGTGGTGCTCGGCGTACCAGATTCGCTGGTAGCCCCACTCCTCGGCTCGCTGCGCCAGCGTGACACTGGCGTCGAAGCTGTCTTTGGCGGTCTCGTTCTGGCCGATGTGCGCAAGATCGAGGATGGAGAGTGGAACCGACATGAAGTGGGCACCTTTCGAGGCGGCAGAAAACAGTTGTTGTGAAGTGCAACCGCCCGGAGTCCATTCCTATTTCCTCACCACACAAAATATCGAAATGCGCCCGTCAGTATCGAACCGCACTCGCCAGTGCCGCCAACGAGAGTGCCTGTCGAGCGTGCTCGACAACCACGAGCCTGCCGTCGTCGATGTGCGCCCGCAACGACTCGAATGCCTGTGGCAGTTTGTTGTCGAGAACAAGTTCGGCTATCGCGATGTGCTCTTCGACCGTCGCTTCGATCCCGGCGGGTGTCAGGTAGTCGAACATCCGAACTGGCCGGATTTTGGCATTGACGGTTGCCAAGGCCTCTGTCAGTGCGGGATTTCCGGCCGATACCAGCAGCGCTGTATGAAACTCCTCGTCGAGAGTGACAAAGCCGGCGTCCGGTTCGAGTGACTGGGTGCGCAACGCATACCACTTCTCCAGTTCGGGACCCAGAATATCGGCATCGTGCCGGGCGCACTCGGTGTCGAGCACCCGGCGAATTCCTTGTAGTTCGAGCAATATTCGTAGCTCGTACAATCCGTTGAGATCTTCCAGGCGTGGCCGATACGGATACAGCCCATGCTCGCCGCGTTGAACCAGACCGTCGGATTGCAAGCGGGCCAGAGCTTCTCGCACCGGAGTTCTCGAAACCCCGTAGATCTGCGCGAGTCGCTCCTCGCTCAGCCGTTCCGTCGGCGTGATCTTCCCGGCCATCAGATCGGCCCGGATCGCCTGATACACCTGATCCCGCAGCGATCCGGTCGAATGTTCGACGGCGGACATGTCAGATGGCCATCGCTCGTCGGACGGCGTCAGTGGATGTGGTGCCTCCCTCTCCGGTCGACGTCACATGACCGGCCGCGAGAACGCTGTAGTGCTGCGCTGACTGGAGCGCAAATCCGATGTGCTGTTCCACCAGGAGGACTCCGAGATCGCCGCGGTTGGTGAGGTCGATGATGGTGCGTTCGATCTCGGCGACGACGTTGGGTTGGATGCCTTCGGTGGGTTCGTCGAGGATCAGAATCTTCGGCTCGGTGATGAGGGCGCGGGCGATGGCGAGCTGTTGTCGTTGCCCACCCGACAGCAACCCGGCTCGGCGGTCGAGGAGTGTGGTCAGTGCGGGAAACATATCCAATGCTTCTGCAATCAGTGCCTTTCCGCGTTTGCGGCCGTCCGCGACAACCTGAAGGTTCTCGGCCGTGGTGAGTTGGCCGAAGGATTGTTGTCCTTGGGGGACATAGGCGAGGCCTCGGTTGACGCGGGCACTCGGCCGCATGGCCGTGATGTCTTCGCCGTTCAGGAGGATCGTTCCACTGGTCGGTTTGATCAACCCGACAGCGGCTCGGAGCAATGTCGTCTTTCCGGCGCCGTTGTGGCCCATGACGGCGGCGACACCGTTGCCCGGAACGGTGAGCGAGATTCCGTGGATGACTTCGGTGCGTCCGTATCCGGCGCGGACGTCCTTGATTTCAAGCATGATTCACTCCTCGCCGTGAGGCACAGCCGCAGCGGTGCCGAGGTAGACCTCTTGGACTTTGGGATCGGCCTGAACTTGCGCGACAGTTCCTTCCGCAAGAACCTTGCCTGCTGCGAGGACGGTGACCGAGGTGGCAAATGCTCGCATGAAGTCCATGTCGTGCTCGACGACAACCACGGTGCGTGCACCACCGATACGACGCAGGAGGTTGCCGGTTTCCTCGCGCTCTTCCAGGCTCATTCCGGCGACGGGTTCGTCGAGCAGGAGCACCGAACAGTTCTGTACCAGAAGCATTCCGATCTCGAGCCACTGTTTCTGGCCGTGCGCGAGGATCCCAGCCGGTGTGTCGCGCAGCGCTTCGAGTCCAGTGGTTTCGAGGGCTTCCTCGATTTCGGGGAGGACGGATTTGCGGGTGCGCAGCAACTCCCAGGGGGAGCGGCCTGCACCGGCAGCGATGTCCAGGTTCTGCAGGACGGAGAGTTCTTCGAAGACGCTGGCAGTCTGGAAGGTGCGGCCGACGCCGAGGCGGGCGATCTTGTGAACCTTCTTGCCCAGCAACTGTTCACCGGATTTGGTGATAGAACCCGTCGCCGGTACCAGTCCGGTGATGGCGTCGACAAGTGTGGTCTTTCCGGCGCCGTTGGGTCCGATCAGAAAGCGAAGGTCACCCTGCATCAGTGTCAGGTCCACACTGTCGACGGCCTTGAATCCGTCGAAGCTGACGCTCAAGTTCCGCACTTCCAGGTATTCGGAAGACATTCCGGCATTGCCGCCCAGTACGGGGTTCGGTGCGCTTGTGTCGGTTGTACCGGTGCTGGTCATACGGACACCTCCACAGTTTCCGGTTCGCTGATTTTCGGTGTTTCGGGAGTGGTCTTTTCACGCTTGCGGCGGTGACGCAGGAGCGCAAAGAGTCCGGCGACTCCGGCGGGGAAGAACCCGACGACGACGATGAACATCAGGCCCTGGGCGTAGATCCACCCCGACGGCATTTTCTCCGAGAAGGCCGACTGGGCCCAGGCCACGCCGATGGCTCCGAGGACCGGGCCGAGAAGCGTTGCGCGGCCGCCGATCGCTACACCGATGAGGAAGGCGATGGAGGGAACGATTCCGACGTCGGCGGGGGAGATGATGCCGACGATGGGCACGAACAACGCTCCGGCGATACCGGCCAGGAATGCGGCGGTGACGTAGGCGACCAGCTTGATGTTTGCCGGGTCGTATCCGAGGAAGCGCACGCGCTCTTCCTGATCTCGTACTGCGACAAGCAGTTCACCGTAGCGTGAGTTCATCAATTGCCGGATCAGGGCGACGGAGGCGAGGAGCACTCCGGAGGCGATGAAGAACAGCATCTGCTTGTTGGCGGGGTCGTTGAGGTTGAAGCCGAAGAACGTGCGGAAACGGTTGAGTCCGTTGCTGCCGCCGATGGTTTGCTGACCGATCAGCAGGATGGCGAATGCCGCTGCGAGAGCTTGCGAGAGGATCGCGAAGTATGCGCCCTTGACGCGTCGTTTGAACACGCCGAGTCCCAGGAGAAACGCGACGGTCGCGGGTAGGAACAGTACCGCGAAGATCGCGACGAACGGGGAGGCAAACGGCTGCCAATATCCGGGCAGTTCGGTCTTGCCGGCGATCGCCATGAAATCGGGTACAGCGTCACCTTTGAGTTCGGCGTCGGCGATCTTGAGGTGCATCGCCATGACGTAGGCGCCGATGCCGAAGAACACGCCTTGGCCGAGGGTGAGCATTCCGCCTCTGCCCCAGGCGAGTCCGATGCCCACCGCGACGATCGCGAAGCACAGGAACTTCCCCAGCAGGGAGAGTCGGAAGTCGGAGAGCACGGCTGGGGCAATTCCGAACAGAATGATCGCGGCGACGGCGAATCCGCCCCAGACCCGGATGCGGGGATTGGTCAGGACGCTCATACGAGGCTCCTTGTCTTGACTGCAAACAGTCCCTGGGGACGCACTTGGAGGAAGACGACGATGATGACGAACAAGATGACCTTGGCAATCGAGGCGGTGGTGGAGTATTCGATGAAGGAGTTCAGGATGCCGAGTGCAAAGGCGGCGATCACTGCGCCCTTCATCTGTCCGAGTCCGCCGACGACCACAACCAGGAACGCGTCGATCAGATACGACTGTCCGATTGTCGGGCTGGTGGAACCGATCAGGGTCAGGGCGACACCGGCCACACCGGCGAGGCCGGATCCGAGGAAGAAGGTGGTGATATCGGTACGGCGGGAAGATATTCCGCTGGTCTCGGCCAGATCCCGGTTCTGGACAACTGCGCGAATGCGCCTACCCATCGACGACTGCTTGAGTGCCAGCGACAACGCGATCACCGCCGCGATTGCCAGCACCAGAATGAAGATGCGGGTTTTCGGAACTACGGCGCCGAGGATGTCGACGCCACCCGAAAGCCACGACGGTGCGGTGGTGTTGACGGCGGGAGCACCGAAGATGTCGCGCGCCAACTGCTGAAGGATCAGTCCGACGCCGAACGTCACCAACAACGTATCGAGCGGGCGGTGGTACATCCGTGACACCAGAAGCACTTCCAGTGCCACACCCATCAATCCGCCGACGATGAAACCGACCAGTAGAGAGATGATCAACGAACCGGTTGCATTGGAGATTACCTGCTGTACAACGTAGGCCGTGTACGAGCCGGCCATGATGAATTCGCCGTGGGCCATGTTGATGACACCCATTTGGCCAAACGTGAGCGATAGTCCCAATGCAGCCAATAACAGAATCGAGCCGATGCTCAAGCCTGTGAACAGCTGTCCGATCACAACATCCATGACAGACGTTCCACCTCTCTACCAGTCGGTTTCATTGCGGTCAGGTTGTTATTTGCTGGCGCCGAGACCCGAGGCCCACGGGTAGCTCTCGAGGTACGGGTCGGGCTCGATGGGCTGACCGGAATCCCAGACTGTGTAGATCAGTCCGTCGCTTCGGATTTCACCGATGCGGGCGGTCTTGGTGATGTGGTGGTTGTCTCCGTCGATGGTGACCAGGCCTTCGGGAGCCTCGAAGGTCACACCGTCGGCGTTGTCCTGAATATCCTTGACAGCAAAGGAATTGGCCTTCTCGACCGTGTTCTTCCACAGGTACACCGAGGTGTACGCAGCTTCCATGGGATCGGACGTCGGCTTGTTCTGGCCGTACTTCGCCTTGTATGCCGCGACGAACTTGTTGTTCTCCGGGGTGTCGATGGTCTGGTAGTAGTTCCAGGCCGTCAGCTGTCCTTCGACGTTCTGCACGCCGATGCCGCCGATCTCTTCCTCTGCGATGGACACCGAGACCACCGGCATGTCGGCCGGCTTGAGCCCCACATTGGTGTACTCGCGGAAGAATGCGACGTTCGAATCGCCGTTGAGCGTGTTGAATACGGCGTCGGCGTCGGCCGTGCGCACTTTGTTGACGATGGTGGAGAAGTCGGTCGAACCGAGCGGCGTGTAGTCCTCGCCCTTGATCTCGATGCCGTTGGCGGCCGCGTATGCCTTGATGATGCGATTGGCGGTCTGTGGGAAGACGTAGTCACTTCCGACCAGGTAGAGCGACTTGGCGCCCTTTTCCTTCAGGTAGTCCAGTGCCGGGATGATCTGCTGATTGGTCGTAGCGCCCGTGTAGAAGATGTTCTTGGAATCCTCGAGGCCCTCGTACTGAACGGGGTAGTAGAGGAGCGAATTGTTGTCTTCGAAGACCGGAAGCATGGCCTTGCGGCTCGACGACGTCCAGCCGCCGAAAACTGCTGCGACACAGTCGCTGCTGATGAGCTTCTCTGCTTTTTCTGCGAATACCGTCGGCTCGGATGCGCCGTCTTCGGCGACGATCTGAACCTTCTTACCCAAAACGCCACCGGCGTCGTTGATCTCCTGAACTGCGAGTGCAATCGAATCGCGCACTGTCACTTCACTGATGGCCATGGTGCCGGACAACGAGTTGAGTGAACCGACCTTGATCGTGTCGCCGGCGGTGTCGACGCACGATGCTGCCGTGGTGTCTCCCGACGTGGTGTCAGAGGCTTTGCTTCCGCAACCGGTGAGTACCAAACCCAGAGCTGCAAGAGCTGCCGGAGCGGCGAGGGTGCGCTTCGAGAAGGTTCGCATTGACGGCCTTTCGTCTTCATGACTTCGGTACCTGGCTTTCCACCTACGTGAAAACAGGTGCGTGGCTACAGGTACATCGCTTCGGGGAACGGACTACCGGATGTGATGTATCCGGTTCGCGTATACGGCGTTGTATTCGTCGATGCGGAGAAGCGTAGGGAGAACTTGTTTCTGAAAGAAATAGACTCGATCACCATCGTGTGTCCGATATGTCGGTTAGATGAACGGGTGCTCACGCCGCAGGTCAGAGCAGGCTCGGTGTTAGCATCCTCGATATTCGATCAAGCATTCGCTTGACGATTGATGAGGGGATTAGACCAGTGCGTTCGACCCGACGGGAAGAGATACTCACTCACGCGGCTAAATTGTTCAGCGAGCGTGGTATCGCGGCAACGACGGTGCGAGATATCGCCGACGAGGTCGGAATTCTGTCCGGAAGCCTCTATCACTACTTCGAGTCCAAGGATGCGATGGCGCACGAAATAGTCGTGCGTTTCCTCGAAGATCTCAACATCAGATACGAGGACTCGATCGAACCTGGCGGATCGGCTCGCGACCGGTTGGCGTCCATGGTCGAGGTGTCGTTCAATACCGCGCTCGACCACCCGTACGCCACCGAGGTCTATCAAGGCGAAGCGATTCTGTCGTCCCAGCCGTCCGACGCGCCGATCACCGTTGCGGTCCAGAAGGCGCACAGCTACTGGCGCACGGCAATTGCGCGTGGAGTTGCCGACGGGGAGTTTCGCGAAGACATCGATCCCGAGCAGTTTCATCGCTTGATGCGGGAGTCGGTGTGGTCGACGGTGGCTCAATATCGTTCGCAGTTGGCTGAGTTGGCGCCGGAACTGCAGCGGAATTTGATCCTTGTGTTTCTCGACGGTTTTGCCCTCCGTGGCGACGCCTACGCAGCGCCTGCTCGGGTGAAGGTCTCCACCGACATTGTCGACGTTGCACCGCCGGTCGGTGAGGTTGCCGAACTACGTTCGGACGTGGACGAGTTGAAGTCGGTGATCCGCGATCTGAGCACCGCGATTCGTGATCTTCAGGCCGAACAACGGGGCTGATCGCCCCCTATCTACGGCGGTTTTGACTATCGGTGTGACCCAGTGCATACTTCTGCCCAGCTTCGTGAATCAAGCGCTTGTTTGATTTACCAAATACTCTTTGGACAGGAGTGGGATGTGAGACTCGGGAAGGCGATAGCCTTAGCCGCGGCAGTCGTACTCGGGACGGGTGCGTGTGCGTCCGCCGGAGTCATTCCGGATGACGAGATCGTGATTGGGCTGGACGAGGATTCGACCGGGCCTGGCGCGTCGTACAGCACCATTGCGGGCAAGACGGTCCGCCTGAGCGTCGACTTGATCAACCAGGCAGGCGGGATCAACGGCAAACCCGTACGCCTGGTCGTCGAGAACGACGAGAGCAGTCCCACCAAGACGCCGTCGATCATTCGGAAGTTGGTGGATCAGGGCGCGAGTGCCGTCATTCTGGCGACCGGCAGTGGCTCGGTCCTGCAGGCGAAATCGATTCTCGAGCAGTCGAAGATCCCGGCGATTGCGCCCGTTGTCCTCAGCGACGCGTTTGCGTCCCCTCCTGGCAACGACTATTCGTTCATGATTCCCAACTCGCTCAAGCAGTACGCCGAGGTGTATTGCGGAGCGTTCGAGAAGTTGGGCTACAGCTCGCTCGGAATCCTCGGGGACGCAAGCGCTTCCATCGACGGCATCATCAAGACGCTGCGTCCGGCACTGGAGAGGTGCGCAACGGTCACCGCCGTCGAGAAGGCCCCGGTGGACGCAGCGGACATCACCGCGCAGGTGTCGCGACTCGCGGAAACGAAGCCTGACGCCATTCTGGTGGCCAGTATCGGTGGGCACTTCGAGATTCTCGCGCACAACACACTCTCCAAGATCGTCCCCGAGACGCAACGGTTCTCCCTGGCCTCCATCGGAAATCAGCCGGCGTCGTGGGCTTTGGCCGATCCGAAGGCGCTCAGTGGCATGGTCTACATGGGATCGCTCAGCGCCGACAATGCGCGAACTGCCGCGCTGACCGAGAAGGTCCGGGCGGTCAAGGGCGCCGACTACCAGTTGACTGCCTACGACGCACAATCCTATGACGCGGTCATGATGCTGGCGAAGGCCATCGAGATTGCCGGTGATCATCGGGACCGGACCGCCGTTCGTGATGCACTCCAGCAGGTTTCGGGTCTTCCCTCCAGTTTCGGCCAGGACGATCTGACACTGTCCTTCAGCCCGGGCGACCACTTGGCCCCGGACAGCCTGTGCGGACTGGTGCTCGTCGAATTCGGTGACGACAACAAACCTGCCCATCCGTGGGATTCCTATCAGCCCCCGTGCGGATAACCGAGGAGCCTGGACATGACAGATGCACAACTCTGGCTTGCAGCCATCGAGATCGGTGCTTTCTTCTCGTTGATCGCTTTGGGGATGTACCTCGTGGTGGTCGGCGCGGATTTCTTCAACTTCGCGATGGGTCCGTACGCCATGGCAGCGGCTATGGCGAGCAGTTGGATCGCGATCAATCACGGGCTGGCTTTGTGGTTGGCCATGCCACTGGGAATTGCTGTTGCGGTCGGGCTTTCGGTACTGACCGAAAAGCTCGTGGTGAAGCAGGTTCAGAAGCGCTCGGGACGTGGTGAGCTGCCGGCCCTGGTGGCCGTGACGGCGGTGCTCTTCGGTATTCAGCAGCTTGCGGGAACCGTGTTCGGGCGGACGCCGCTGCCGGGGCAGAAGATCTTCGATTTCGATCCGATCACCGTTGCCGGTGCAACGCTCGACAGCGCGACCGTAGTTCTGATCGTGGCCACCGCGCTCGTGTTCATCGGAATCGGACTGTGGCTGAACACGTCCACCGCCGGCCGGTTGCTGCGCGCCGTGGGCGACAACCCTGAGGCAGCACGGGTACTGGGCTTGCCGGTTGACCGTGTTCGACTGATCGCCTTCACACTCGCGGGTGTCATCGCCGCGATCGCCGGACTGTTGTTCGCCCCCAAGGCCGGTGTGCAGTTCACCAGTGGATTGTCCTGGACGCTTACCGCTTTCATCGCGCTGGTCATCGGTGGTACCGGACGTAGCTGGGCACCGCTGATCGGCGGAATGTTGCTGGGCATCGTTCAGGTGTTCGCGCCGTACTACTTCGGTGCCAGCGCCGCACAGACCGCGATCCTCCTGATCGCGCTGGTCTTCTTCGCCTTCCGCCCGGAAGGTCTGCTCTCGAGAAAGGTGCGCGTCTGATGGGTGCGATAACCACACCTCGCGCGATCAGGTCGCGAGCGCGGCTCGGCAACGTGTCGCGAGAAGCCCTCATTACGGTGAGTGTTGTTGCCGTACTCCTCCTGTGGATGGGGCCGAGCCTGTACCGGCAGGACCTCATCTTCCTGGCCGCGACGTACTCGTTGATTGCGCTGGGGATGTATGTTCCCTTCGTTCTGGCAGGTTCCCTGTCGATGGCCTACAGCGCCTATGCGGCGATCGGGGCTTACGCGGTTGCCTTGATGTCGGTGAAGACCGGGATGTCGATGTGGTGGGGTTGGCTCATCGGCGCACTGGTCGCGGCGTGTGTGGCGGTGCTGCTCAGTCTTGCCACGCAGAAGCTTTCAGGGTTCTACCTCGCTGCTGTGACTCTGCTTTTCGGAATTGCCTTCGAGCACTGGCTCATCGACGGACCGAGTTTTACCGGCGGTTCGGCGGGAATCTCCGGCGTCGCGGCCCTGACGATGTTCGGTTGGGAACCACCTCGATATTCGTTGGTCGTGTTCGCGATTCTGTTCGTGTGCGTCATCGCCGTTGCAGTCGATCGACTGCGGAAGTCCGTGTGGGGCCTGATGTTGCAGGCTTCGCGGGACAATCGGAACGTCGCCAGGTCTTCCGGCGTCAACCCGATGCACTTGACCGTCGTGGCACTGGCCATCGGCGCAGCGATCGCGTCGACCGGGGGATCGCTCTTCACCGTCTCCGTTCAAGCGGTGACGCCGGAAACCTTCACTCTCAGCATCGTCTTCCTTGCTATCTTCATGCCGATCATCGGTGGCCGCGGCTCCGCGTGGGGTGCGCCGCTCGGCGCTCTCATCGTGGTGATCGTGACACTGAACATGCCCGGATATCAGGGCAGTGGTGAACTCCTGCTTGCCGGTGCGGTTCTGGTCATCCTGATCGTCGCTCCTGGCGGCGTGATCGGTTGGTCGCGCGCGTTGATCGACCGTCTGACTGCCACCTACCAGGAGCGTGATTCCCGATGACCGATCCGTTGCTCGAGGTTCGTGGGCTCCACAAGTCCTACGGCGGTGTGCGTGCTGTCGACGACGTGTCGTTCAGTGTCGGTCGGGGTGAGGTGATCGGTCTGGTCGGTCCGAACGGCGCCGGCAAGACCACACTCGTCGACTGCATCTTCGGTACTCAACAAGCCGATTCCGGAACGGTGACCCTGGCCGGTAAGTCCCTGAGCGGCCCCTCGGAACGCCGTGCCAGGCAGGGGCTCTCGCGGACATTCCAGCACCCGCAGTTGGCACTCGAACTCAATGCCGTCGACAACATTATTCCAGGACTGTACGGGCACAGGATCACCTCGCCTCTGCACTCGCTGTGGTGGGCGATCAAGGGTCCGTTCGAGAACTGGGACAAAGCGTCGGACCAGGCTTCGGCACTGGCGCGGGAGTATTCGATCACCGACACCGAAAGCGCGTGTGGTGATCTGAGTCTGGGTGCGCAGCGGTTGGTCGAGGTTGCGCGTGCGATGGCAACCGGTCCGGAGGTGCTGCTCCTGGACGAACCGTTTGCCGGCGCGGATCACGACGGTATCGATGCGATTTCGGGTGCAGTCCGTTCCATTGCCGCGCAGGGCCAGGGAGTTGTTCTCGTCGATCACAACGTCGATCTGATCGCTGAACTCGCGACAACGGTGGTCCTGCTGAACTTCGGCGGCGTCGCTTTCTACGGGCCGCCGCAGGAATGCCTGTCCAGCGACGCGATGCGTGAGGTGTATTTCGGTTCACACGACGAAGAGGGTGTGAGCAATGCTCGAGGTCGATAAGGTCACTGTCCGTTACGGATCGGCCATCGCGGTGCGCGACGTCAGCTTCGTCGCTCCGCCCGGTCAGGTCACCGCGCTGGTCGGACCGAACGGTGCGGGCAAGACTTCTCTGATGGGTGCGATCTACGGTTCCGTACCGGCGTCCGGGCGCATATCCGTCGACGGTCGCAGGGTCGAGAAGATGTCGGCGCTCGAACGCGCACGCAGCGGTTTTGCCTATGTTCCGCAGGGACGGCAGTTGTTCATGCGCATGTCGGTACGCGAAAATCTACGAGTGGGCGCCGATCTCCTGGGTCTCACAGCGGACGCGGTGGATTCGGCTTTTGCGCGCTTTCCCATTCTGAAAGAGCGCGCCGACAGTTTTGCCGGGGTCCTCAGTGGTGGTGAGCAGCAGATGCTGGTTCTGGGCCGGGCGTTGCTGGCAAAACCGTCGTTGCTGCTGCTCGACGAGATGATGACCGGTCTCGCGCCCAAGATCGTGGCTGAATTACGCACGCTTGTAGGACAACTGGCATCGGAAGGGGTTACGGTGATTGTGGCCGAGCCCGCTTTGTCTGCATTGAAGGCGGTCGTGGACCGTGGGTACGTGATGCAACGCGGCGAGATTGTGCGCGAATGCGCCGCCGCTTCGCTGGATGCTGCTTACAAATTGTCGATGGGCGTGCACAGCGCCGAGGGGAGATGAACGACGATCATGCAGGAACCCACAACGTTGGACGTGGCTATCGGCGAGTTTGCCCTCGATCCTGATCGATTTTCCGGCGTCAGTATCAGTGAAATAGTCCGTCACTGGTCGGAGACCATCCCGGATCGCACGGCCTTTATTACCCCGACTTCGCGAATCTCGTGGGCGCAGTACGACGCGGCCGCGGACGCCATTGCGTCGGCGCTCGAGCTCTCCAGTGAGGGATACGGGCATGTAGCGGTACTGCTTCCGGACACCATGGTGTTCCACGCCGCGCTGTGTGCCGCGTACCGGACCGGCCGGGTGGCCGTGGGAATCGGATCGCGATCCGGGCTCCGCGAGATCTCACATCTGATCGAACGTTCCGACGCCACAGTCCTGGTGACGACGCGATCTTTGCGCGGTGTCGACACCGCGGAGTTGATCTCACAACTGCGACAGGCGCATCCCACCCTGGACGTGGTGTTTGCCGACGACACCGGAGCCGTGAGCTTCGAACGGGCGGCCGCGGTGGGGGGCGTTGTTTCTCTTCCGGTGCCGACGCGGGTATTCGAGGCCTCGAGCCCGACCTTCTCGACGGCTGCCGTGTCCATGCTGAACTCGACGTCCGGCACCACCGGCCTTCCGAAGCTGGTGACCCAGACGGAAGATCGATGGGTTGCGTTCTCCGAGATCGGCGCAGAGGCAGCCGATGTCGGGCCGGACGAAGTCTTCCTCGGGGCGGTTCCGGCTCCCTTCGGTTTCGGCCTGTGGACGTCGCATTTCCTGCCCGCGTTGCTGGGTGCCCCCAACGTTGTCATGGAGCGATTCGACGTTGCGGTGATGATCGATCTCATCGAGCGTGAAGGTGTCACCGTGTTGAATTGTGTGAGTACACAATTCAAGATGCTGTTGCGATCCGACGCCGCTGCGACTGCAAACCTCGATTCGTTGCGCGTCATGTTCACCGGGGGAGAGGCGGTTCCGTACTCGGAGGCGCTGGCATTCGAGGAACGGACCGGGGCGTCCGTGCTGCAATTCTACGGTTCCAACGAGACCGGGGCCGTCTCCGTCACCACCGTCGACGACGACTCCGAAACTCGGTTGCGTACCTGCGGACACGTCATCGATCGGATGCAGGTTCGCGTATTCGACGACGCCGCAACAGAAGTGGTCGGATCCATGCGTCGTGGGCAACCGGCGGTCAACGGACCGTTGATGTGTCAGGGCTACTGGGGCGACGTCGATGCGAACAACGAGCTGTACACCGAAGACGGCTGGATGCTGCTCGGCGACATCGTCGAAATCGACGAGGACGGTCGCGTCCGAGTTGTGGGTCGTAAGGCCGACATCATCATTCGCGGTGGCAAGAACATCTCCGCCGTCGAAGTCGAGGAATACGTCCGTGCGCACCCGCTGGTGGATTTGGTTGCCGCGGTCGGCGTCGACGATGCACTGTTCGGGGAAAAGGTGTGCGCCGTGGTCGTGACCTCCGGCGACGAGGCACTGTCCGCGGCGGAGCTCACCGAGTGGATGCGTGAGCAGGGGATCACTCGCGAATACATTCCGGAGTACGTGATGACGTTGGCGGAGTTGCCCATGGCCGCAGGCGGAAAGGTGGCCAAAGGTGCCGTCAAGGAACTTGTGCGCGAGAAACTCGCTGAGTCGGCCTGTTGATCCGGCAACCTCGATGGTGTCGGGTTAGTCTGATTCGGACCTAGTGCCGAGCTGTCAGGACTCCGATGCCCCATCGACTCAGGACACCGATGTCCCATCGACTCAGGACACCGATGTCCCATCGACTCAGGACACCGATGTCCCATCGACTAAGGACCCTGCTTCGCAGCCCGAGGCCCGGCGCGCTGATTGTGCGCTGGGTCTTCGGCCGCGACGCCGCACAGGTCACCGACAAGCTGCGCAAACACGCGCCGGGAGGCGTCGACGCTATTCGGGATCAGCACTATCGCACCGATGACTCCGACGCCCGCTTGGACGTGTATTTCCCGGCCGGTACGCAGACGGCGCTCCCCACCGTGGTGTGGACACACGGCGGGGCCTGGATTTCCGGCGACAAGTCCAACAACGCCACGTACTACGAGTTACTTGCCTCTCGCGGTTTCACCGTGGTGTCGCTGGACTACTCCATCGGACCCGAGCATCGGTATCCGACGGCGATCGGTCAGCTCAACGACGCGCACGCCTATATCCTCGCGAACGCCGCGAGGTTGCACGTCGATCCGTCGAAGATATTTCTGGCCGGTGATTCGGCAGGTGCTCAGTTGTCGAGCCAATTGGCAACGATCATCACCAATCCCGAGTACGCGGACCTTGTCTGTGTGAAGCCGGCCTTGCGTCCGGATCAACTGCGCGGAGTTGTGCTGAACTGCGGAATCTACGATGTTGCGAACATGGTGGGCGGCCCAGGCATTATCGGCTGGGGCGTCGATCGCTCGCTGTGGGCATATACCGGTGATCGCCGTTTTGTCGATAGCGTAGCGGCGCAACAGATGTCGACGCTCCATCACGTCACGGCCGATTTCCCGCCCGCCTACATCAGTGGCGGCAATGCCGACCCACTGACAGATCGTCAGTCGAAACCGCTGGCCGACAAGCTGACTGGATTCGGCGTCAAGGTGGATACGTTGTTCTTTCCGGAAGATCACGAGCCGCCGCTCGGACATGAGTACCAGTTCAACCTCGATGGTGCAGACGGTGTGGTGGCGTTCGAGCGCACCGTGGATTTCCTGTCGGCGCGGGTTGATTGATCGTATCCCCTTGTTCTGCTTGAGAATTTGACAATCCCGGCAATCTGGTCGTTGATAGTTGACAGGCAATTACCAGGAACCGCATCTCCGCTAGCCTTGTGCCCGATGCTGTTTCCAACGCCCAGGAGTTGCCGTGCCCAAGTCGTCCACACGTCGATCGCCCAGGTGGGAGCTCGGCCTGTTGAGCGCGGTGTTCACGCTGATGATCGTCGGCGGATTGGCGACGTACTTCAGCCCATGGCCGGGGACGTTGGCAATGCGGTGGATGGCGGAAGGAAGTGCAGATTCGGTTTCCGCGACGCTGTCGGAGTTGGCTCCGTCCGGCGTCGAGTCGCGTACCGACGTGACCTACCGCGACGGCGATCCGGATGCCCTGCTCGACGTCTACTTCCCGGATTCGGCGTCGGCAGCGCTGCCCACACTCATCTGGACTCATGGTGGTAGTTGGGTCTACGGCGACAAGGAGGATTACTCGGGCTACTACAAGAGTCTTGCCGGCCAAGGGTTCACGGTTGTCTCCCTGGATTACACTCTGGGCCCGGACGCGACGTACCCGACAGTGCTCCATCAACTGAACGACGCCTATCGGTACATCACCGACAATGCCGAGCAGTTGCACGTCGATCCGAACGCGCTCTTCCTCGGCGGCGATTCTGCCGGCGGTCAGATCTCGAGCCAGATCGCTGCAATGATCACCGACCCGGTCTACGCCGCCGAAGTCGGAGTCACTCCGAGCCTGTCGCCGCAGCAGGTTCGGGGCGTCGTCTTGGACTGTGGTGTCTTCGATATGTACGAATTCCTCAATCCCGACGGCAGATTCGGGTGGACGGCAGACCGTGAATCCGTTTGGGCGTACACGGGGACCAAGGACTTCGAGAACTCACCGGCGGTCAGGCAGATGTCGACGATCAATATCGTTACATCGGCTTTCCCCCCGACCTTCATCACCGGCGGGAATGCGGACGAACTGACCGCCGGTCAGTCGAAACCGTTTGCCGACAGACTTATTCGTCTGGGCGTCGACGTCGACGCACTCTTCTACCCGGATGACTACGAACCGGCGCTCGAACACGAGTACCAGTTCGATCTGGATACTCCCGACGGGCAGATCGCCTTCGATCGCACCGTTGCATTCCTGCGCGCGCATTCGCAGTAGCGCCGAGCCGCTACCGAATTACGTACGGCGAGATCGAGCTTCGGTGCTCGCTGATGTCCAAAGCCTTGCCCAATGGTGGGAAGGCGCGCTGGGGGCAGTTCAAGCGTTCGCACACTCGGCAACCCGACCCGATCGGTGTGCCGGGATTGGACTCGTCCAAGTCCAAGCCGTCGCCGTAGACGAGACGATGGGCATGGCGGATCTCGCAGCCCAACCCGATGGCAAAGATCTTCTGTGGCTGGCCGTACCTCGCGGCTCGACGCTCGACTGTTCGCGCCACCCACAGGTACCGTCGCCCGTCGGGCATCTGGGCGATCTGCGGCATGATCTTGCCCGGGTAGGAGAAGGTTTCGTACACATTCCACAGGGGGCAGGTGCCGCCACTGGTGGAGAAGTGAAAACCGGTGGCGGACTGACGCTTCGACATGTTTCCGGCGCGGTCGACGCGGACGAACATGAACGGGACACCACGCAGTTTCGGTCTCTGCAACGTCGACAACCGGTGGCAGATCGTTTCGTAGCTTGCCGAGTAGAACGCTGACATACGTTCGATGTCGTACCGGAAATCTTCGGCTACATCGTGAAACTGTCCGTAAGGGAGGACGGTAGCCGCGGCGAAGTAGTTGGCCAGACCGAGGCGAGCCAACGATACCGATTCCTCGCTGGTGAAGTTGCCTTCGGCGACGAGGGAATCGAGCAGGTCGTTGTGTTCGAGGTAAGCCAGCTCGGTGGCGAACTTGAATACCTGCTGACCACCGGAGAGGTGCGACGAGATCTCGAGGACGCGGTTCACGGGGTCGTACCGATGCAGAATGTTCTCGCCGAGGTCGATTCGGCGAACGATCTGCACATCGTGAATCGTTTCGAGACGGCGGGCGATTTCACCCGCGATGTCGCCGCGGTGGAAGCGCAGGCGTGACGTCAGTTCTTCCGCGGCGGTATCAAGATCGTGGATGTAGTTCTGCCGTTGGTAGAAGTAGTCGCGGACTTCCTCGTGGGGCATCGTGATGGAACCACTGCCACTGCCGTCCGAGAAGCGATCCTCGGTGGCCGCGGCCAGCTGCGCCGTGGTGTTGCGGAAGCGGCGGTGCATATTGACCATCGCCTTTGCCAACCCCGGATGGCTCGACACCATCTCGGCGATCTCATGCGCGTCGGCGTCGATACCCATTTCCTGATCGAGAGCCACCTCGCGCATTTCTGCGATCAGACGAGTGTCGTCCTGCGACGAGAAGAAGGTGGTGTCGACACCGAACACCTCGCTGATCCGTAGCAGCACCGGCACCGTCAGCGGGCGGACGTCGTGCTCGATCTGGTTGAGATAGCTTGCCGATATTTCGAGCGTCTTCGCCAACGACGCTTGGCTCAGCCCACGCTCGGTGCGTAGTTGGCGGAGCCGGACACCGACAAAGGTTTTCGACATTTAGCCAGGATACGAGGGGTGTAGGAAGTTCGCAAACTTGTGTTTGCAGACTTAACCTAGGCTTTGTTCTCCGAACGCGGCGCACCCATGCCCGGATCGATCTGGAACGGCCCGTTTGCAGACGGGGCGAGTGGGAAGTCGAAGATCGCGGTCGGGAGATACACCGTCGAGCAGGAGTTCGGTATATCGACGACGCCGGAGAGTCGGCCTTCGATCGGTGCAGCGCCGAGTAGCAGATACGCCTGCTCCGGCGCGTAGCCGAACTTCGTGAGGTACTCGATCGCGTGCAGGCACGCGCGCTGGTAAGACAGATGGGAGTCGAGATACTTCTGCTCACCGTCCAGCGTCACGGATGTGCCCGAGAATGCCAGCCACTCGGAATACTGCGGATCTGTATTGCCGGGCATGAAGATCGCATTCTCGGATACCCCGTAGGTGTCCATGCCGCCTTTGATGATGTCGACGCGCAGATCGATGAAGCCGCCCATCTCGATGGCGCCGCAGAAGGTGATCTCACCGTCGCCCTGGGAGAAGTGCAGATCGCCGACGGACAGGTTCGCGCCGTCGACAAATACGGGGTAGAAGATTCGGCTGCCCTTGGTCAGGTTCTTGATGTCCTGGTTGCCGCCGTTTTCGCGCGGGGGAGCTGTGCGGGCGGCCTCGCCGGCAACGCGGGTGTAGTCGGCGCCAGTGAGGGTTCCGAGCACGGCGTCCCGGGGCTCGGGCGGAAGTGCCAGCGGGGGAACGCGATTGGGATCGGTGGCAATCAATGCACCTTCGCGGGCATTCCACTTGGCGAGCAAGGCTGCTGACGGCGCAGTGCCCATGAGTCCTGGGTGCACGATACCGGTGAACGATACGTGCGGGATGTGGCGCGACGTAGCCGTCTGCCCTGAGAAATCCCACACCGCTTTGTATGCGTCGGGGAACTGGTCGGTAAGGAATCCGCCGCCGTTGTTACGTGGGAAGATGCCGGTGTACCCCCAGCCTTGGCCGGCCAATGGACCCGAATCTTCTTGGGGGATAGGGCCGATGTCGAGAATATCGACGATCAGGAGGTCGCCGGGCTTTGCCCCTTCGACGGCAAATGGGCCGGAAAGCGTGTGCACGGTGGTGAGGGGCGCATTGAGGATGTCGTCCGCGGAGTCGTCGTTGTGAATGGCGCCGTCGAACCACTCGCGGCAGTGAACACGGAACGCATCGCCCGGCTTCACCGTCACTGCGGCCGGAATATCAGGGTGCCAGCGGTTATGGCCGACGATGGCCTGCTCGGTGAACTTCTTGGTGGAATCGAGGGGGAACAGCAACTCCGGCATGTGAACTCCTCATCATCGATGGTGACACTCAGGGTCGAGGTAGCTTGCGGTGCAACGGATTAAACGTCGTCGGGGTGACGGCGCGGCGAGTGCCCGGCAGTGAGCCGTTGACTACTGCCGGCTCATGCGCGGATCGCGCAGTGGCGTCGAGTAGCCCCATCGCCGCGGAGGATGCGTGGCTCAATCTCGGTGTGGACATCACGCGTCGGGAATCGGCGGAGCATTGTGGGCACACAATCGACGAGGGAACCTCGGCCATCGCAAACGACCGCTCGAGCGGTCCGCAGCCGGTGCAGCGAAACTCGTACAGGGGCATGGCGGTCACGCTAGTGGAGGTTGGCGTGGGCGGCAGCGGAACGATGAGCCCAGGTGCACGCAAGTTTGCGAAATCAGGCCGGAACGCGCGTTTCGAGGCAACTTGTGTGCAAAAAATCCCGCCTGCACACGGGAATCCGCGAATTCGGCCCAGGCGGGCGTGATTGCGGTCACTCCGAGTCACAAAATGTTGCCGGCAATGATGCTGGAACGACCCGTCGGCAGTGCGCTTGCGTCGCCGGAGAAGGTTGTGTGCATTTCGTTCACAGCCTGCAGTTTCTTGCTACCGGCCAGTAGCAAACCTGCCCGATTGGTGAGGTTTGGACCCCTCTCGATCTTCACAGTCTTAGCAAAGTGTGTTGAAAAGCTAGCGAAGATTGGCATTAGCAACAGGTAGACGGCACTTTTTCGATGTGTCATTCTCGATGAGTAAACAAAAAGGGCCTGGCAAGGATGTGAAGCAGTACGCACGTACCGCTCACGTACTGCTCACAACGGGCCAGACCAGTAGATCAAAGAGATGGAGTCTTGATGTCGACCACCGGCACCCCGAAGACCGCAGCAGAGCTTCAGCAGGATTGGGACACCAACCCTCGCTGGAAGGGCGTAACTCGTAACTACACGGCCGATCAGGTCGTCAAGCTCCAGGGCACCGTCGTCGAGGAGCAGACCCTCGCTCGCCGCGGATCCGAGATCCTCTGGGATCTCGTGAACAACGAGGACTACATCAACTCCCTCGGTGCACTTACCGGCAACATGGCTGTGCAGCAGGTTCGCGCCGGCCTCAAGGCCATCTACCTCTCCGGCTGGCAGGTTGCCGGCGACGCTAACCTCTCGGGCCACACCTACCCGGACCAGAGCCTCTACCCGGCCAACTCGGTGCCGACCGTCGTTCGTCGCATCAACAACGCACTGCTGCGTGCCGACGAGATCGCCAAGACCGAGGGTGACACCTCCGTCAGCAACTGGCTCGCTCCGATCGTTGCCGACGCCGAAGCCGGCTTCGGTGGCGCTCTCAACGCATACGAGCTGCAGAAGGCCATGATCGGCGCAGGCGCAGCAGGCGTTCACTGGGAGGATCAGCTCGCTTCGGAGAAGAAGTGCGGCCACCTCGGCGGCAAGGTGCTCATCCCCACGCAGCAGCACATCCGCACCCTGACCTCGGCTCGCCTGGCTTCCGACGTTGCGGACGTTCCGTCCGTCATCATCGCCCGCACCGACGCTGAGGCCGCAACCCTCATCACCTCCGACGTGGACGAGCGCGACCGCCCGTTCCTCGACGGAACCCGCACGGCTGAAGGCTTCTACGGCGTCAAGAACGGCATCGAGCCCTGCATCGCTCGCGCCAAGGCTTACGCACCGTACGCAGACCTCATCTGGATGGAGACCGGCGTGCCGGATCTCGAGGTTGCAAAGAAGTTCGCCGAGTCCGTTCGCAGCGAATTCCCGGACCAGCTCCTGGCCTACAACTGCTCCCCGTCCTTCAACTGGAAGGCACACCTGGACGACGCGACCATCGCGAAGTTCCAGAAGGAGCTCGGCGCGATGGGCTTCAAGTTCCAGTTCATCACGCTCGCAGGCTTCCACTCGCTCAACTACGGCATGTTCGACCTGGCCTACGGCTACGCCCGTGAAGGTATGACGGCATTCGTCGACCTGCAGGAGCGCGAGTTCAAGGCTGCCGAAGAGCGTGGCTTCACCGCCATCAAGCACCAGCGTGAGGTTGGCGCCGGCTACTTCGACACCATCGCCACCACCGTTGACCCCAACACCTCGACGGCAGCTCTCAAGGGCTCCACCGAAGAGGGACAGTTCCACTAAGAACTGACATCGGGTGGGGGAGAGGCTCGGCTTCGGGTCTCTCCCCTGCTTGTATCACCGCACTACTTTTCCCTCGTCTTCAAGGCAGTTCCGATTGCGCCGGCCATCAGCGTCGACGCGGTTCGAAGTGCTTCCACAGCTACACCTCCACCAGACAAACTCCACGAGACAAACAAGGAGCTGACGTGACCAGCGAAAAAATTCAGCGCGTCGGCGTTATCGGCGCCGGAATCATGGGTGCCGGAATCGCCGAGGTGTGCGCCCGCGCACATGTCGATGTTCTGGTCTTCGAGCAGACTCGCGAGCTTGCAGCAGCCGGGCGTTCACGCATCCTGCGTTCGCTCGACCGCGGCGTGAGCAGCGGAAAGATCACAGAACGTGAGCGTGAGCAGGCCGCATGGCGTCTGCGTTTCACCTCCGATCTGGGAGATTTCGCGGACCGCCAGCTCGTTGTGGAGGCCGTCGTCGAAGACGAGAAGATCAAGAGCGAAATCTTCGCCGAGCTCGACGCGGTCGTGACGGACCCGGATGCGGTTCTCGCGTCCAACACGTCGTCGATCCCGATCATGAAGCTCGGTATCTCGACCAAGCGTCCCGAGCGAGTCATCGGTATGCACTTCTTCAACCCGGTGCCGGTTCTGCCGCTCGTCGAATTGGTGACGACGCTCAAGACCAGCTCCACGGTGTCGCAGCGCGCCGAGGCTTTTGCCAGTGACGTCCTGGGCAAGCAGGTTGTCCGCAGTGCCGACCGCTCCGGCTTTGTCGTCAACGCACTCCTGGTGCCGTACCTGCTCTCGGCCATCCGCATGGTCGAGTCGGGCTTCGCCACCAAGGAAGACATCGACAAGGCAACGGTTCTCGGCCTCGCGCACCCCATGGGTCCGCTGGCTCTGACGGATCTGGTCGGACTCGACACCGTCAAGTCCATCGCCGACTCCATGTACGAAGAGTTCAAGGAGCCGCTGTACTCCGCCCCGCCGCTGCTCCTCCGTATGGTCGAGGCCGGTCTGACGGGTAAGAAGTCCGGCGCAGGGTTCTACGAGTACACCGACAACGGTCGTTCCGCCAAGCAGGCAAGCTAAGGCCAATGGCCCTGTGTGCCTTTCTGGTAGTTACGGCTACCACAAAGGCGCACAGGGCGCTTGCGCCCCTCGGTTAGAAAGGTCGACCGCATGTCCAGCAGCACTGCAGCATTCGGCTCCAGCGTCCTGGGGTACCCGCGCATCGGGCCGCGGCGGGAGCTCAAGCGTGCCCTCGAGTCCTACTGGCACGGCAATTCCGACAAGGACGCACTTCTCGCGGTTGCCAAGGAACTTCAGGAATCGACCTGGAGCGAATTGGCTGCAACGGGATTGAGCCAGGTTCCCGGCAATACCTTCTCGTTCTACGATCACGTTCTCGACAACGCCTTGCTGTTCGGTGCCGTGCCCGAGCGGTTCAAGCCGCTCGAAAGCGCTTTGGACCCACTCGATTTCTACTTCACGATGGCGCGTGGTCGTCCCGACTTCCCGCCCCTCGAGTTGGTCCGGTTCTTCGGCACCAACTACTACTACCGTCAGCCCGAGATCGATGCCGCCACGGAGTTCTCACTCCACTCGGAGGCGTTGCTCGACGAATTCGAGCGTGCCAAGGAACGAGGCATCGAACTGCGTCCCGTGATCATGGGACCGGTGTCGTTGCTTCTGCTCTCCAAAGTGGGGCCGGCAACCGAAGCGGTCGACGCCGATTTCACTCCGCTCGATCGACTCGACGATCTACTTCCCGTGTACGAGAAGCTGTTCGAGCAGTTGGCTAAGGCCGGCGCAACGTGCGTTCAGCTGGACGAGCCTTCGGTGACGGAGGATCGCTCGGCAGAAGAGCTCGATGCGCTCAAACGGGCGTACGAGAAGCTGTCCACCGCGCCGCTGCGTCCGCGTCTGCTGGTGACGGGACCGTACGGCAAGTTCGGCGAGGCTCTGAACATCCTGGCTGCCACCAAGATCGAGGCATTCGGGCTGGACCTCGTGCACGGCCGGATCACGGCCGAAGAACTGGCTGCGGTTCCCCACATCAAGCGCAAGCGTATCTATGCGGGTGTTGTCGACGGCCGAAACGTCTGGCGCGTAGATCGTTTCAATACCTTGACGTACCTCAACGAGCTCAAGGACGTTGTCCCGGATCTTGTTGTCTCCACGTCGTCTTCGCTGCTGCACGTGCCGTACGACGTACTCTCCGAGTACGACATCCCGGGAGACGTCGCGGATCGTCTGGCCTTTGCCAAGCAGAAGGTCGGCGAGGTCGTCACACTTGCGAAGGCCCTCGCCGAAGGTCCGTCCGACAAGTGGCGCAAGCGCCCGACAAAGGTGCACTTCAAGCTCAAGCACGCGGTGCGAGCCCGGGTCAACGCCGTCAAGCCCGAAGATCGTATCCGCGCTCCGTACGAAGAGCGTCGTAAGGCGCAGCAGGAACGGCTGAACCTGCCGTTGGTGCCGGCTCAGACATTGGGCTCGTTCCCGCAGACCAACGAAATCCGCCAGGCGCGTTATGAACTCGGCGAGGGGCGGTTGGAGTGGGACGACTACTACAAGCGCATCCAGGAAGAGATCGAACGCACCATCCGCCTGCAGGAGGACATCGGACTCGACGTCCTCGTGCACGGTGAGCACGAGCGCAACGACATGGTCCAGTACTTCGCCGAACTGCTCGAAGGGTATGCCTTCACGCACAACGGTTGGGTGCAGGCCTACGGATCCCGTTGCACGCGTCCGCCGATTCTCTACGGAGACATCGCGCGTCCGAAGCCGATGACGGTCGAGTGGATTGCGTACGCGCAGTCGCTGACCGACAAGCCGGTCAAGGGCATGCTCACCGGACCCGTCACCATGATCGCCCGTTCTTTCGTCCGTCAGGATCAGCCGCTCTACGAAACGGCAGAGCAACTGGCCCTTGTCATTCGGGACGAAATTGCAGATCTCGAAGCCGCCGGCATCGCCATCATCCAGGTGGACGAGCCCGCAATTCGTGAACTGCTGCCGCTACGTGAGGACGGCCGGGAGGCCTACCTGGAGTGGGCCGTCGACGCGTTCCGTCTGGCAACAGGTGGAGCGAAGCCGGAAACACAGATCCACACGCATCTGACGTACTCCGCTCGGTCGTCGGTGGTCGACGCCATCGAACGGTTGGACGCCGATGTGACGGCTATCGTCGCGACCCGCTCCATCACGTGGGTGCTCGACGCACTGAAGGAAGGCGCGCTCACCCACGGCGTCGGACCCGGTGTGTACGAGTCCCGTTCGGCGAGGATCCCGGATATCGACGAACTCGACGAATTGCTCACGGAAGCAAGCGAATCGATTTCTCTCGATCGCTTGTGGGCAAACCCGGACGGTGGGCTCAAGACTCGCCATCCGTGGCAGTTGGAGCCGTCGCTGCGTAACTTGGTCGCGGCGGCAAGGCGACTACGTCGCCGGGCCGAGAACGCTCAGGATGCCGGTAACTAGACAAATCGGTGCAAGAAGGGACCTGCAATTTGCAGGTCCCTTCTTGCGCGAGTAGGCATGTACCCATGGTTACTGCTGCTGCTTACGCCGCTATGTCCGCTGACGGTCTTCTGGAGAAGACCACCATCGAACGACGCGAGCTCGGTCCACTGGACATTCTCATCGACATCAAGTTTGCCGGAATCTGCCACTCCGATATCCACTCCGCCCGAAATGAGTGGGGCGGAACAAAATACCCGGTTGTCCCGGGACACGAAATCGCCGGTGTAGTTGCCGCGATCGGCTCCGAGGTGACTACGCACAAGGTCGGTGACCGCGTGGGTGTCGGTTGTTTTGTCGACTCCTGCGGGGAATGCGACATGTGTATTGCCGGTGAGGAGCAGTACTGCCGCACCGGAGTGACCGGCACCTACAACGCCAAGGGCCGCGACGGCGAGCGCACCCAAGGTGGGTACGCAACGTCCATCGTCGTCAATGAACACTTTGTGCTGTCGATCCCCGACGGCATCGAACTCGACGTCGCGGCGCCGCTTCTGTGCGCAGGCATCACGTTGTACTCGCCACTGCGGCACTGGAAAACCGGACCGGGCACGAAGGTTGCGATCATCGGCTTCGGTGGTCTCGGCCACGTCGGTGTGAAGATCGCCAAAGCGATGGGTGCCGAGGTCACCGTCCTGAGTCAATCGCTGAGCAAGCAGGACGACGGCCTGCGTTTCGGCGCGGATCACTACTACGCCACCAAGGACCCCGGAACGTTCAAGGAATTGCGTGGACAGTTCGATCTGATTCTCAACACCGTGTCGGTCAACCTCGACATCGACGCGTACATGTCGTTGCTCGCACTCAACGGAACCCTGGTCGAATTGGGATTGCCCGAGAAGCCGATCGAGGTGCGCGCGTTCTCGCTTGCCGCGAACCGTCGTAGCTTGGCCGGCAGCATGGTCGGCGGCATTCCGCAGACTCAGGAGATGCTGCACTTCTGTGCCGAACACGGAATCGGGGCCGAGATCGAACTCATTCCGGCAAGTGAGATCAACGCCGCTTACGATCGCGTGGTCGCAAGCGACGTCCGTTACCGATTTGTCATCGACGCGGCCACGATCTGATCACTGCGGGCTAGTCGAGTTGCTCGCGAAGGCTACTGAGGGTCTTCGCGAGCAACCGCGACACATGCATCTGAGATACCCCGACCTTCTCGGCGATCTGCGTCTGTGTGAGATTGCCGAAGAACCGCAGCATCAACACGGTCCTTTCCCGGTCCGGTAGCTTCTCGAGCAGCGGACGCAGAGCTTCGTGATTTTCGACATTTTCGAGAGCCGCGTCGTAATCGCCGAGTGTTTCCACCAGGGGAAGATCGTCGGTGTGGTTGGACGCAGCGCCGTCCACCGACACTGTCTGATAAGCATTTCCGGCGATGAGCGCTTGGGCTACTTCTTCGCGTTCGACACCCAGGGTCGCGGCGAGTTCGTCGACGGTCGGAGCGTGCCCCAACTGCTGTGACAGCTCGCTGATCGCCTGGCCGAGTTGGAAGTGCAGTTCCTTCATGCGGCGAGGAACGCGGACCGCCCACCCGGTGTCCCGGAAGTGTCGACGGACTTCTCCCATGACAGTGGGGACGGCAAACGACACGAAGTCCGATCCACGACTGACGTCGAACCGGTCGACCGCGTTGACCAGACCCAGCCGTGCGACCTGAACCAGGTCGTCGTGTGCCTCGCCGCGTCCGTCGAACCGACGGGCGATGTGCTCGGCCAGAGGCAAGCAGCGCGTGATGAGGGCGGCCCGCACTCGCTCGTACTCAACTCCGTGACGATCGAGGGTGTCCAGCTTCTCGAAAACGGCTATGACGTCTCGATACTCATCTGTCGACCGGCGACGCGGCCGCGGTGGGCCATGCTCGGACGATGTCCCATGGGCGGACGATGTCACTGGCGCCTGCCGTCGGCTTTGGTGAACTTCATAGTCGTGATGTACCCGGCGCTATTCGGGTCTTCTTCTTGATCGAGGGAAATCGAGTCGGTGAGGGCGGTCAGGACGTGCCACCCGAAGGATCGCTGGTCGGCGCCGTCGGACTCAGCTGTCGTGGTTGCGACCGAAATATGTAGTTGGGACGCCGCGTAGACAAATCGGCACACCAGTACAGAGTCGGGGAGAGCTCGGACGATGAGATGCGTACAGATCTCATCCATAGCCAGCCTGATGTCGGCGATGGCGTCGAGGTCGAAGCTTTCTTGAATCGCGACGGTTGCAGCGAGCGCCCGCAATATCGACAGTTGGTCCAGGGTTGCCCGGATTCTCAACTCGACGACGGGTTGAGTGCGATCCTGTTCGGGTTCGATTGCGCTGAGATGTTGCATGAGTTCTCCGGATCGTCGTACCAGGTGCCGGCCCCGGACGCTGGTGCGGTGAACCATACCGACCGATACGATCACAGACACCCCTATACAGAAAATATCTACGCCGGTGCGCAGACGCTTAATGGGGATTACCTCGAAAGGGTGCAGTTCAAACCATAACTTTGCACAATCTTGACCACCAGTTCGTGACGTGCGACCGAACCGAACGCTCACACCGCGCTTGTGACCTCCGTCATCTCGGGGTACTGTTCCTAACCGAGGTTGAGCACACAGCCGATGAGGGATTATCCATTAATTTATGGGGCCCGATATCGCGTGCGCCCTTGATGGATATCCCCCGTTTCTTTGCACAGTGTATGCCGTTGCGGGATGGGAGAACCATGACTGTTGTTCCAAAATCATCTGTTCCAGGATCGCCTCTTTCTGGGCCCTCTGCCTCTGGGAAGTCGAACGCAGGTTCGAAGCCGGGTCTTTCGTACGCAGGTCGAGGTTCGCTCGACTACGGTCCGCCGCCATCGGCGACGTCGACTGCCTCGTTTCGCGCGAACAAGGTCAGTTCCACTACCGTCGTGATTTCGGTTCGCGGTGAAATCGACTTGTTGAGCGTCAACGCATTCCGCGATTATCTGTCCAGCCAGGTTGTGCCGGGTCGGACCCTGGTTGTCGACATGTCGGATCTCGAATTCATGGGTATGTGCGGGTTGTCGTCGTTGTCGATCCTTGCCACCCTCACCCGGGATGCCGGCGGTGCTCTTGCCTTGATCTGTGGGCGACCGGTTCAGCGTCTCCTCAAAGCTGCCGGCCAGGAATCCATGTTCGACTGCTACACCTCGTTGGAGCACGCAGTCGGCCTCGGCGAAACCAAACGCTTCCTTGCCTGAAAGGCGCTGAGTCATACAGCGTCAAGGAGTATCGAACTTAAGGAGAATCAGGTCGCTCACCGAGCTACTTCGCTTCGGTGAGCGACTCTGTGCGCCCGCGTGCGGGGCGGCGCGGTAACGCAGCGACCGTAGGTCCGCACAACTTCGCCGGCCACATGTTCCCACGAATACGATTCGCACATCCTGGCTCTACCCGCGCGTGAGAACAAGGCTCCTTCCTCCGCGTTGTCGAGCAGGTGCCGCACCACCCTTGCGGTCTGCTTCGGATTGTCGACCGGAACGCGGTGTCCGGTCAATCCGTCCACCACTGTGTCGCGCAGTCCGCCGACCGGTGTCGCGACAACGGGAACACCGCAAGCCATAGCCTCGAGTGCGACGATGCCAAACGGTTCGTAGCGGGCCGTGCAGAGTAGTGCGTCTGCCGACCGCATCAACTTCGGCAGCGACTGGTGGGGAACGCGGCCGAGAAGTTTCACTCGATCCGCGACGCCCAGTCGTTCGGCGAGTTTCTGCAACTGCGTGGCGATCTCGTCGGTAGGCAGACCTGACGACGGTGGACCTCCGGCCACCACCAGTTCGGTGTCGGGCAGCGACGCCAGAGCCGCAATCGCGACGTCGAACCCTTTCTGCTCGACCAACCTTCCGACGCACAACAATCGGTGCGGCGCGTTTCGTTTTGCCCGCGGCCCCTCCGGTGTGAAGTGGTCGATGTCGACGCCGGACGGAACCATGGTCGTCCGCGAGCGAGGGGAGCCGAGCCGAACAAGATCGAACACCTCGTCCGAGCTCGTTGCGATTACATGCGTCGCACCCTTCGCGACCAACTGCTCCAGATGGGAACGCTCCGAGGGGTTTTCGTCGGACAAGCCGAGATGGCGCCGTTCCGTGATACCGAGCGAATGGAATGTTTGCAAAACCGGAATGCCGAGGATTCGCGTTGCCAGTTCCGTGGCGATACCCGACATCCAAAAATGAGCGTGCACTACATCGGGCCGATCCAGAGTCCACAAGTTGCGTAGTTCACCACCGAATTCGCCGAGATACTGCAGCAGTTCCTTGTCGCTCAGCGCATGCAGCGGACCGGCTTCGGCATACACGACGGTATAGCCGCCGCGTGCACGAACACGGTCGGGGCCGTGTGCACTCTGCCGCCGCGTGTACACCGTGACGTCATGGCCCGCGCGAACGAGCGCCGAAGACAGCTCGTCGACGTGCAGATGCTGGCGTCCGGCAAGGGAATTGCCCACCTGAGCCAGTGGGTCCGCATTGACCGACACCATGGAGATATTGAGCATTCGTCCGGGTGCGATGGCGGGCGAATAAGTCATCTGGGCGCCTCTCGGTTGACTGTTTCGTCTTCGGATACCCCCGGTTGGGGATCTGAACCGGGTTTCGCTTCGCCCCGGGATGGGCACATTTCAAGCACGCAAGGTGAGGAGTGGATCGATGACCGAACAGGTACTAGTCGACGCGAGTGTGGGGCTCGGATTCCAGCGGTACATCCAATCGGTGGCCGAGGGCGTCGGCGCAGGAATCGAGCAATGGTGCTGCCGGGGTGAGCATCCGATGGAGGCGTACATCGCCCTCGATCGAGAGGTTCCACGCTTCCCTGGCCGGGAAGTTGCATTGCTGTGGGAGGAAACATGCGGTTGGGCGTTGGCAGTGGAAACCCGATCGGGTGAGGATCTGATCGTTCTCGGATACCTCGGGGACGACGCAGTGCCCACTGCGGACGTGGTCGCGGCATTCGGCGCGAGTGTCGGCACCCCTGAGGCCCGGATGCGCCGACGCGCGTCGTGGACCAACGATCGTCCGCTGGCAGATTCCGATCGGACTGCGCGCCTGCTACGTCAGTACGGACACGACGCGCACTGAACCTTCAGATCCGCTAGTTCACTACGTTCAGCGCTATTAGTTCACTACGTTCAGCGCCGGATCCAGGACCGGCGCTGACGCCGTCTCGGCGTCGAGATCGTCCATCAGCCGGAACACGATGTGCCCGCCGAGTGCGCCGCCGACGCCGATAGCGCTCAGCCCGACCAGTGACAGCAACCGCGCGAGTGGCGGCGGCGGGGAATCGTTGCTGCGCAAGAAATACGACACCAGGAAAGCGTCGATGCCTACCGCATTGCTCGCGGCGTGAACGAGCCCGACCCGGCGCGCGACCGTGTTGCGTTCAGACCAGTCGAGCCAGCCGGTGATGAGGGCGGGCGGTGTTGTGACGAGTCCGAGGAGGATCAGGTTGCGCACTGTTTTCGGCTCCCGCACAACATAATCGAAGACAACGGACGCAGTCCACGCTCCGATGGGGACGGCCACCAGTGCGGGATGTAGTGGGTGCTCGACTGGTGATCCGCGAAGGATCGAGGCAACTTTGCGCGTAGCCGGCGAGCGTGAGGCCGCGTCGAGGATTCTGCGCTGAAGCCCTGTGGACGGACCGTCCAGTTGGTCGGCGGATTCGATTCTGCGGAAAAGGTTTCCGATATTCATGTAATTCGGCTACCCCAGGTGCCGCCAGGGAAACCCGCTTGTCGAGCATAGGTCTGCGGCGTACGGTCGAATCGAAAGAGATCCGACCCCGAGGAGCCATCATGAAGCTCAATCTCTTTGCGGCATGGGCGTCGTACTTCCTTGTTCTTGTCACTGTTGTCTGTCTGGGTGGATTCCTCTTTGCAGCCGGATCAGGGAACGTCGGCTGGGCGCTGGTTTCCGGGCTGGCGGCAGCCGTATCCATAGGTCTGATGATCGCGCTGTACAGCGGAACCGTTCGGCACGATCACAAGGTGCATCGGGAAACGCCCCACTTGTTCTGAGCCTCTATCAGGCTTCGGCGAGTCGAGCCTTCTCGACTTCGACGTCGAAATCGGCTGGTGGCCATGACAGGTCGAGATTCTCGAACGCGTTGATCAACAGCTCGGTGACGGCGATGCGGCTGTACCACTTGCGATCACATGGCACGACGTACCACGGGGCGTACTCGGTGGACGTCTTGTCGAGCATCGCCTGATAGGCCTCTTGATATGCGGGCCACAGTTTTCGTTCGGTCACGTCGCCCGGGTTGTACTTCCAGTACTTCTCCGGCCGGTCGAGTCGCTCCTGCAGACGTTTCTTCTGCTCGTCGAGCGAGACGAACATCGCGACCTTGACGATGGTGGTGCCGGCCTCGACCAGTTCCTTCTCGAACTGATTGATCTCGTCGTAGCGTGCTCCCCACACATCCGGCGGCACCAGATCGTGAACTCGCACCACAAGAACGTCCTCGTAGTGAGAGCGGTCGAATACACCGAGATAACCGCCGCGGGGGAGTTGCTTCTTGATCCGCCACAGGTAGTGATGCTGCTTTTCCTCGTCTGTCGGAACACCGAACGACGCGTGGTCGACGCCTTGCGGATCGACGTGGCCCACGACGTGGCGCATCATCCCGCCCTTGCCTGATGTATCCATTCCTTGCAGGACGAGGAGGACTGATCGCGAGTCGCCCGAGCGACCGTTGGCGTACAACATTTCCTGCAAGCCCGACAGCACCGCGCCGCGTTCTTCGAGGAGACGCTCGCCGTCAGCTTTCTTTCCGGTGAATCCCGGAGTGCTGTTGCGGTCGAGACCTTCGAGATCGAAGCCAGGCTGCGATCGGAGGGTCGTCATGGCCGGAGTTTCCCACAGTGAGTCGTCGGTCATACCCGCAGACTGTGCCACAGCCGAGGTGGCCTCCGTGGGAACTTCAGGCTCAGTCTTATTCGGGAGCGATCAGCGGATGCGGCATGGACTTGAACTTGGCCGGTGAACCCTTGACGGCGGCGATTCCGGTGATGCCGCCCCACGTCATCATTGTCAGGTAGTCGATCAAGGATTCAGCAGACATCGACTTGTTGGAGATCCACCAGTGCGTCGCCAACTGGATACCGCCGACGATGCCGTACGCCCACGGCAGAGATCCACCGGAATCCATTTCCATCTCGCGCAGACGATTGCCCAGCACCGTGGACAGGAGTTCGGCGATCATGCGCTCCGACTCGGCGACGACGTCGCGGCTTGCGCCGGCTCCGTTGGCCATGACGTAGAGGTAGATCGCCGGGTCCGACGCAACAGTCTCGACGTACGCGGTGATCGTGGCGTGTGTCAGTTCGAAATCGTCGAGTTCGTCGCTGATGGCCTGATAGATGCGCGGCGCGAGAATTGTCTCGACGTACCGCATCATCGTGGCGGTCGTCAGGTCACTCTTGTCGGTGAAGTACCGGTAGAGAACAGTCTTGGACACACCGATTTCGGACGCGATCTCATCCATACCGATTTCACGGCCACGCGCCCGGATCGCCGCGATGGTGCCGTCGACAAGCTCTTCACGTCGGGCGATCTTGTGCTCGCGCCAGCGTCGTTTGCGTCCGTCGGACTTTTCGGGCTTCGTGTCAGCGACAACTGGGCCGTCTACCTGCTCGTTGTCCTGCACAGCGTTCTTAGCCACGGGTATCTCATATCTGTGGTGCGATCCACGTCCAAGCGGTCTCATTCCGTTTCAGCTTAGTGTCCGGGCAATTACGGTGGGCACGCACCTGCGGCTTCGACGCACCTGCGACAAGCTTTCGGCACAATGGCAAGGGTGCAGCAATTGAGCCTTAACGATTTCGACTCGACTTTCGGCGACGACGCCAAGCGTCGAGACCTCCGCAAGATGAAGTTCTTCGCGACCGGTCTCCTCGGTTTCGCGACGGTCGTCTATCTGATCTGTCGATGGCAGGAATCACGCGGCGCGGGCGAGTGGGTCGGGTATGTGAGGGCCGCGTCCGAGGCAGGAATGGTCGGCGCGCTGGCGGACTGGTTTGCCGTCACGGCGCTGTTCCGGCATCCGATGGGCATACCGATTCCGCACACGGCGATCATCAAACGCAAGAAAGACCAGCTCGGGGCCAGTTTGAGTTCGTTTGTCGGTCAGAACTTCCTGGCCCCGGACGTTGTGTCCGCGAAGGTGCAGCAGGCGCAGATCCCGCTGCGGCTCGGCACGTGGATGGCAGAGCGGGACAATGCTGCGCGTGTTGCCGCGGAGACGTCGACGATCCTGCGCGGACTGGTAGAAGTGCTGCGCGACGAGGACATCGCGCAGGTCATCGACCACACGATCGTCAAACGTCTGGCGGAACCGATGTGGGGCCCGCCGATCGGTCGGGTACTCGGTGAGCTTCTGAAGGAGAACAAGCAACTGCCGATCATCGAACTGCTGGCCGAACGCGCCCATCAGTGGGCGCTCGGCAGTCAGGAGACCATCGACCGGGTGATCGTCCGGGACTCGCCCGCGTGGTCACCCAAATTTGTCGACGCGATGCTCGGCGAGAAAATCTACAAGGAACTGGTCGAGTTCACGTGGAAGGTGCGGGCAAATCCCGAGCACGAGGTTCGGCTCGCGGCCAATCGCTTCCTGATCGATTTTGCGGACGATCTGCAGAACGATCCGGAGACGATCAAAAAGGCCGAGGGCATCAAGGCCGAGATCATGGGGCGCGAGGAAGTCACCGGACTCGCGTCCGCGACGTGGAAGGTCGCTAAGCGGCTGATCATGGAATCGGTAGACGATCCCAACAGCACCCTGCGGACCAAGGTCGCCGAGAACGTCGTCGGATTGGGCATCCGCCTGCGCGACGACGAGTCGATGCGCAGGAAGGTCGACGGGTGGCTTGCCTCCGGTACGACGTACATCGCGGAGAACTACACCGACGAGATCACCGGAGTCATCAGCGACACCGTCGAGCGCTGGGACGCCGAAGAAGCAAGTCGCAAGATCGAGCTTCAGGTCGGTCGTGATCTTCAGTTCATCCGCATCAACGGCACGGTCGTCGGCGCGATAGCCGGTCTGTTCATCTACACGGTATCGACGCTGCTTTTCGGCTAGTCGGCCCTCGAATGTGACGTGCACCCCAGTGCTAGCAGTAGTGCTTGCAATAGTTAGCACCCTCTCTTACTCTGGGAAATGTCCACAGGAAAGGGAAGACGCAATGTCTGCGAAGTCGACGAACTCCGATGAAGGAGAACGTGAATCATCCGGTGCCGCAGCCGGAGCCAGCGACTTGGCAGCGCGCGTCGTCAGCTCTGCGGCACACGACATCGGGGGATTCATTCGTGCGCAGCGCGAAGCCGCACAAGTCTCGATGCGCCAACTTGCACAGCTCGCCGGTGTAAGCAATCCGTACCTCAGTCAAATCGAACGAGGCCTACGGAAACCGTCAGCTGACGTGCTCGCGCAAATAGCAAAAGGGCTCCGAGTGTCTTCGGAAGTCCTCTACGTCCAGGCCGGATATCTCGAACAACGGCCACACAGTCCGATCCGTGACGCCGTACTCGCAGATACCTCCATCAGCGAGCGACAGAAACAAGTGCTGCTCGAGATCTACGACTCGTTCTGTCGGGAGAACGATTCGACGCGGCCCGCTGCAGTAGCCCAGAGCACAGCCCCCACCACAATTCCGGACTCAGACCTCCCAGAAGGAGAACACCATGACCGATAAGACTGCCATCGACAACGTGAAGACCTCGATCTACGCCGCAGTCGGCGCCGGCGACCTCGTCGTCCAGGCCGTTGCCGACGTTGTTGCCCAGGTTCGTGAGCGCGCCGAGACCAGTCAGGACGACGTCACCGGCCGCGTCGACGGTGCACGCGAAAAGTTCGCCGCAGTGCAGGGCGATGTCGTGGAAAGCGTTGAGGCTCTTCGTGAGCGTCTCGCCGGCCTGCCGTCCGAGCTGCCCGAGGAGCTTGCCGAGCTGCGCGAAAAGTTTGCACCCGACGAGCTCCGCAAGGTCGCCGAGGCATACCTCAAGGTTGCAGGCGATCTGTACAACTCGCTGGCAGAGCGCGGCGAAGATGCAGTTGAGCGCATCCGCAAGCAGCCGGCCGTCGAAGAGGGCATCGCCGCTGCGGAGTCCGCTCTCGGTGACGCCGTCGAGCTGACCGAAGACGCACTCGGAACCGTTGCCCGTCAGACGCGCGCCGTGGGCGAGCAGGCTGCCAAGCTGGCCGGCCGCGCTGCCGGACGCATCTCCGACACCGCCGAAGAGGTTGGCGAGAAGATCTCCGACGCCGGCGAGAAGATCGCTGATGTGGGCGACGAAGCTGCGCTCAAGGTCCTCGACCTCGGCGACCAGGCAGACGAGGCTTCCAAGGAAGCTGCAGCTCGCGTGACCGCTGCCGCTTCCGATGTCCAGGAGCGCGCAACGGCAGCTGCCAAGAAGGCTGAACCCGCGAAGGCTGCTCCGGCCAAGGCTGCACCGGCGAAGGCTGCTCCCGCGAAGGCTGCTGCCGCACCGGTGAAGGCCGCTCCGGCCAAGACCGCTGCACCGACCAAGGCTGCACCGACCAAGAAGGCTTGATCAGCTGGCTCGACTGGTGAGAAGGCTCCTGCGCTCTCGGGTGCAGGAGCCTTCTGTTCGTGATGTCGGCGTACGGAAACTAGGATGTAAGACGTGGTAGCTGTGGATGGCATTATCGGCCTGATTTTTCTCGCACTGAAGTTGCTTGCCTTGGCAGGTGCTGTCTTCGCGATCGTGCATGCCGTGCGGCAGCGCCCCGACGCGTTCACCGCAGTCAACAAGCTGACCAAGCCGATCTGGCTCGGCATCCTTGTCGTGGCGGCTTTGGTGCTGTTGGTGACGTCTCCGGTGGGAATGCTGGGCATCATCGCGGTAGTCGCAATCTGCGTCTATCTCGTTGACGTGCGGCCTCGCGTGGACGACATCCAGCGCGGTCCGCGCTGGTAGCGCGTTTTCAGCGGTTCGTCCCCACCGGGGTGGCACTATGCGGTGCTATTGTGGGTTAACGGCAGTCACACATAGATTGTCGGTCCTCGTGGGGAGTGAACTGCGATGTCTGTCGAGCATGACCGATCTACGAACGATCGGCGCCAATCCCGACTGACGCGTGCCGGTGACCGCCAGGAAACAGCGTCCAAGCTCCTCGCCTCGGCTGCGCGCACGTCCTACGACCCGTTGATCGAAATCGACTGGGAAGCGCCCGTCCGCGGCGACCTGTACGGGATGAGCCCCGAATGGTGCAGCCTCTACGGCACACCGATGTGGGACGAGATGACGCAGCAACAACGCATCACCCTCACCATCCACGAAGCAGCCAGCATCGCGGGCACCGGCATCTGGTTCGAAATGATCCTCATGCAGATGCTCGTCCGCGACATCTACTTCCACGATCCGTCCACAGCGCACGTGCAATTCGCGCTCACCGAAATCGCCGACGAATGCCGGCACTCCACGATGTTCGCGCGCTCCGCAGCAAAGTTCGGCGTCCCGTCCTACCGGCCGAAGGCCTGGATCCGCACCGCCGCACGCCCGTTCAAGGCAACGGCCACAGGATCCCTGGCCTACGGCGGAACACTCTTCGCCGAAGAAATCCTCGACATGATGCAACGCGAATTCATGCGAGACACCCGAGTCCAACCACTCACCCGAACCGTCAGCAGAATCCACGTGGTCGAAGAAGCCCGCCACATCAGATTCGCCCGCGAGGAAACCGTCCGACGAGCAGCCCACGTCACCCGGTTCCAGCAAGCTCGCATCCGGTTCGTACTTGCCGTCACCGCATACTTCGTGGTCACCAGCCTCGTGAACAAAAACGTTTACGCAGCCGCCGGACTCGACGCCGAAGCGGCAATCCACGCCGCGAAAAACAATGTCCACTACCACGACATGGTGCGTCGAGGATGCGCGAATACCGTCGAATTTCTCACCGAGGTCGGCCTGATCGGCGGCCCGTCAACGATGCTGCTGCGCCGAGCGCACATCATCTGACACTCATCATCCGTATCGATCTTCTTTCGAATTCAGTCAGGGGTACATGCATGTCCAGCAGTTCGCGAACCACCACACTCCGGGTATTGGCCGGAGTTGCCGGAGCCGGAGCGTTTGCAGCAGCCGTCGCCGCTATCCGTCGTCGGAGCTCCACGAGAGGTCTCACCCTCGTTTCCGACGTCGAACCGAACGCACTCCTGAAGACCCCGACGTTCAAAGCGGACATCAGCGAACTGACCACCGAAGACGGCGCGATCATCAACATCCGGGCATACGGCCCGGCCGACGGTGATCCGATTGTGCTCAGTCACGGTTGGACCTGCTCAACCGAATTCTGGTACCCACAGGTCAACGCGCTGGCCGGCGAATACCGCGTCATCACGTACGACCAGCGCGGACACGGACGCAGTACCGTCGGCACTCTTCCGCTGGGACCCGACGTACTCGCCGACGACCTCTCGGCAGTGCTCGGAGCGACTGTCCGTGAAGACAAGAAAGCTGTCATCGTCGGGCACAGCATGGGCGGCATGAGCATCATCGCGTGGGCCGGAAAGCACCCCGACGACGTCAAGAAGTACGCGTCGGCGGTGATGCTGGCCAGCACGGCAAGTGATCGCCTGATTGCCGAAACCACCGTGATTCCGCTCCCGGAACGCTTCCCGCGGGTACCGGTTCCGGTCGGCCGCGCCATCCTCAGCTCGCCCGTGCCATTCGTGTCCTCGGGCGCGATGACCAAGGCAATCCAGTACGTCTCGATGTCGCCCAACGCCACCAAAGCCGAAGTTCAGTTCTGCGAGAACATCGTTCGTGAGTGCAAGCCGCGCATCCGTGGCGGTTGGGGAGCGGCCCTGAGCACACTCGACATTCACGAGGGACTCGACAATCTCGAAGTGCCGACCACCGTGCTCGTCGGATCACTCGACCGACTCACGCCACCCGTCCACGCACGCAAACTTGCGCAGGTGCTCGACGAAGCCGGCAACCTCGAACGGCTGATCGTGATTCCCGGCGTCGGTCACATGTCGTCCATCGAGAGCATCGACGAATTCGACCGCGAGATCGTGCGGTTGCGCAATCTCTAGTTGATCGCCCTGCTAGCTGAACACCGGGTTAGCTGAACACCGGGTTAGCTGAACACCACAGTTTTGCGGCCGTGGACCAACACTCGATCCTCGAGGTGCCACCGCAAACCGCGGGAAAGAACAAGCTTTTCGATATCGCGACCCTGGCGGACCATGTCGGCAACATCGTCGGCATGGTCGACGCGGATAACGTCCTGCTCGATAATCGGGCCGGCATCAAGTTCCGCGGTGACGTAGTGGCACGTCGCACCGATCAGCTTCACACCACGCGCAAAAGCCTGGTGGTACGGGCGGGCCCCGATGAACGACGGCAAGAAACTGTGATGAATGTTGATCGCGCGGCCCGCCCAATGCTCGCACAGTGACTGCGGCAGAACCTGCATGAACCGAGCCAGGACAACAGCGTCCGGGTCATGGGCGTCGATCAGGGCGCGCACCTTCTCGAAGGACGGTCCGCGTTCGGCCGGGTCCTTGGGGAAGGGCACGTGGTGAAAGTCGATCCCGTGACGCTCGGTCACGCTGCGTAAGTCCTCGTGGTTTCCGATGACTGCGCTGATTTCGGCTGGGAGTTCGCCGCCGGCCGCGCGTCCGAGGAGGTCGTGAAGGCAGTGACCTTCCTTGCTCACCAGCAGGACGATCTTCTTGGGAGCCCCCGAATCGTGCAGCGTCCATTCGGTTTCGGGTCCGATCTCGGCCGCAACGGCTTTGAAACGCTCACGCAGTTCCTCGATGCTGATACTCACCGATGACGCCCGCACGGCCTGACGAGTGAAGAACCATCCGGTGTCTGCGTCAGCGTGATACGCAGCTTCGACGATCCAGCCACCCACATCGGTGAGGAAAGACGAAATGCGCGCGACGATGCCCGTCGTGTCGGGGCAGCCGAGGGAGAGTACGTAGCGTCGATCATCAGTCGAGGGTGCAGCGGTCATACCGCCTAGTCTCTCAGGTGTCGCAGTGCCGCTCGACGCATGGTCGTATGCCAAGCTTTCTTTCATGGCCCACGCTGCGCTCACTCGTTCACAGGTTGCCGCAATGGTCGACCACACCCTGCTCAAACCCGAAGCCACGGCCGCCGACGTCACGGCGCTGATCGACGAGGCCCGGGAACTGGGCGTTCTCGCTGTGTGCGTCTCACCGTCGATGCTGCCGATCCGCGCCGACGGTCTGATTACCGCCGCTGTGGTCGGCTTTCCGTCCGGCAAGCATCACTCCTTGGTGAAGGGCGCCGAAGCGCGTCTCGCTGTTGATCAAGGTGCCCGCGAAATCGACATGGTCATCGACGTCGGGGCAGCACTCGCCGGTGACTACAACGCTGTGCTTGCCGACGTACTCACCGTCCGTGAAGCCATGGGCGAGCACGCGGTACTGAAGGTGATCCTCGAAACTGCGGCACTGCCCGATGAAGCGATAGTCGAATGCTGCCGTGCGGCAGTACATGCGGGCGCGAACTTCGTGAAAACTTCCACAGGTTTCCACCCCGCAGGCGGGGCAAGCGTCGAGGCCGTCGCGTTGATGGCCAAAACCGTCGGGCCGTCGGTGGGAGTCAAAGCCAGCGGAGGAATCCGCACCACGCAGGCGGCGCTCGACATGATTGCTGCCGGCGCCACCCGCCTCGGGCTGTCGGGAACCCGTGCCGTGCTCGACGGTCTGGGGGAGTAGCACCGGACTGCCCTGATTCTGACGTGATTCAGAATGGCGGCGGGTCGCTACCGTAGTCGACGGTTTTTTGGGGCACTCGTTTTCGGGGTGTGGAGATCTGGAACGTTTGCCGTCGTTTCCGTTCCGCATGTTTTGCCGCCCGGTACTGAATCTTGACGAGGCGATGTTTGCGTTCACTTCGGATGCGGGCAGCTTTGTTTTCCAAACGTGTTCGTCGCCGGGTTCCTCCTTCCGGTGGCGGTGGTTCCTGTTGGCCGGTGAGTAGTCCGGCGGCTCTGGTGCGGTAGCAGTGACCGGTCTGCGAGGTCAGGGTGATGCTGCGATCCAGGTTCGGGGCGAGCCGCCACTTTCCGGAGTGCTTGAGGCGGTGATGGTTGCGGCAGAACGCACTCAGATTCGACGCAACCGTCTTCCCACCCTGTGTGGGGTCGGTGTGGTTGAAAGGAACGTTGTGGTCGAGGTCGCAATTCCAGGCGGGGGCATCGCAGTGCGGCCACTGGCAGCTTCCCGCAATGACTCGCAGCCACGTATCGAGTGCCGCGCCGGGGCGGTAGACCGTCGCCGACGCGGGCACAGGTGTTTCTGGCACCCGTACCTCCCGAACGTCTGCGTCTTTCGCGATGTCGCGGGCGTGCTCGGCGCTGATGACGCCGTACCCGTCGAGGTGGGCGGGTTCATTCGAGCCTGCGGTTAGTGCGGATTCGTTGATCACGACATGCACGAGTGGCCGGCGCATGATCACCAGACCACTTCGGTCCTGCGGGCAATCCCCGCGGTCGCAGTCGCACACCAGCACCGTGGAACCGCTCACCAGAGCGCCCAACGCATCAGCGCGGCGCTGCTCATACGTACGCGAATCGTGTCGGCACACCGACATCGCCAATTCCCGCAACCGGCCGTCGAACGCACGCGCCTGCTCCGCCGGGATACTGCCGAGGATGCGGGCCATACCGTCCTCGGCGGCACTGACCCCGACAAACCGATCCGCCAGCGCTCGACGTCGGCGCTCCCGCAGTCCTTCCGGATCAAGGCGGGCCACGATCCGGTCGATCGCCGCCGTCAAGCGGCGACCCGTCAACCCGATACCACCGTCCACGGGTGGGGCGAGAACCTGCTCGAGCAGCAAGCGTTCGACTTCGTCGATCAACTCGTCACTGACATTCGCGGTAGCGGACTCGATCAAACCGACACGATAGAAGTCGAGTTCACCGCGGGCCATCGCCGCCCGCGTACGATGCAACCGCGTCTTCAACGCAAAACCCAACCCGATGAGCTTCCCCGCCGCGGCCCGCCCCATCGTCAGGACCGCGCCGATCTCGGATTCGGCGAGCTCGTGCGCCGACGACGTCCACGTACCGCCCTCGACATGCTCGGCACTACGACGGGTGAAGAACTCCGCCACCACGGCCAGTTTCCGCTCGACCAGCATCGCCTCACATGAATGCAACTCACTCATGAGATCGATGAGGGCGCAATCGGTTTCGGTACCGCTCAGCTGCGCTGAGATACCGAAACTTCCCACCCCTGGATCGAACATCCTCCCACCGTAATCGAAATCCTGTTCGAATAGAACAGCTATCCGAAATCAGTCGGAAAAGTCCGATAACAGGTAGAGATCAGGTGAGAATTCCGCAGCTGTCGGGAACCGCGGATGCATTCTGGGCCGAGGCGTTGGCAACGGGCATTGCGAAGGCGCCGCCTTCGAGTGAAATCTCGATCGCGTCGTCGGTCACCGTGAGCTCGGTGGGCTTCATGTCCAGGGGGTAGGTCTGCAAGCTGTCGGTCAGGGTCGCGACGATGCCGTCGACCAAGTCGGTCGGCAGTCCGAAGCCCAGGATCTCGGCGCCGACGGTTTGTACGTCGACAACTCCGCCCGAGATGGTCGGCTTGACCGTGAGCTTGGCAAGGCCCGCGGGTCCGACGTCGAAGGCCAAAGTTCCAGCGGCGGAGTCAGCCGTGACGCCGGTGACAAGTCCGCCGAAAGTCTGTTCCTGGAGTGTCGCCAGGATTCCGGCCGTGGACCAGGTGACATCGGCGCTCGAGCTTCCGATGGTTCCGCTGTTTCCGTCAGACGGTTGGAGATTGATGTCGTTGACCTTGGCGTGCACCTGCATCCCCGTGGCCGGCCCGAATGACGAATCGTCACTGTCGATGGTGATGTACGGGACCTTCTTGTCGATGGCCTGAAGCAGTACCGGCTTCCAGCTCAAGCCCACGTCTACCTGTGAGCCGAGTTCACTCTGAAACTGGTCGGCCATGCAGCTCTTGACTTGATTGCGTACGTAGAGTTCTCCGCCGACAAGCGCTGCGACCAGTACAGCGATTACGACGAGCAGGATGATGAGCACACGATTGCGCGGGGGCGCGCTGTTTGCTGCGACAGTCATCTCAGGGATTCTTCCCGACGACTCTGAACGAACTCTGTGAATACGCGCCCGTCCGATACTGTGATCTGAAACACAGGATGCCGTAGCCTGGCGGGAAAGCGCTCCAGACGGTCACCGGAGGTGGTCATGGCTCCAGACTACGAAGCACTCGAATTGTTGGCCTTGCGTCAATGTGGGTTTGTTGCGACTGATCAGGCTGCCGCCCTGGGCTGTGCCGGCAGTGACTGGGACGGGCTCGTGGAATCCGGAACCTGGATTTCGGAGTGTCCGGGGCTGTTCCGACTGGATCGGGTGCGCCGCACCGCGATGGACGAGTTTGCCAAATGGTGTACGTGGTTTGCCGGCCGGGCAACCGTCTCGCATTACAGCGCTGCCGAACTTCACGGTCTCGGGCACTTGCAACCACGGTTCCTGCACTTGTCCGTCGGCGTGCCCGTTTCGGCGCCGACCCGTCAGCTTGCTCTGCACCGGTGCTTGCTCGCAGAATCGGAATGCGAGCAGTTCGGAGCCATTCGAATTACGACGCCGGTGCGCACTGTCCTCGACATTGCGTCGGGTGGTATTTCCCAGGAACTGCTCAATGAAGTGGTGTCCGACGGAGTCGCGATCGGTCGGCTGGACGCCCATGAGTTGTACCGCTCGTGTGAGAGCGCCGCCGTCGACGTGGCTGTTCGCGTGGAATTGGCACTCACCGCAAGCCTGTAGTCGTAACCGATTTTGCGCTAAATGCACCAATTTGGCGAAAAGCGTAGTTGCGTTACAAGCAAAGGGATAACGTCACGGCATCAAAGCAGATGGACACTTGTCCTAGACGCCTGTACTGGACGCCTGTCTGCTCCGTCGTCGAGAGGGATGTCTGTGAGTGGTGTTCGCCGTGTTGTCGGTGGTTTGAGTGTGTTTGCTGTTGCTGCGGGTTTCGTAGCGGTTGCCGGTGTCGGGGTTGCGGGTGCGGCTCCGGTGACGGCTGAGTTCAATTCGAGTGGTTACAAAATCACTCGAACTATCAGTGACGGGACGCCGTCCGAAGGTGATGTGATCACTTCCACCACGGTATTCAAGCGGACCGACTTTGTGGTCAATTATCTGTACGCGGTTCGGGATTTTCATCCGTCGTGCATGACGTATGTCGAGGGTTCGGCGAAGGTGAACGGGAAGGCGTACGCCCCGGAGACTCCGGTGAGCACTGACTCGGTGCGCGTGAGCGCGAGCATCACCGATTGGCCGTTGTATCAGAACAATACGAAGTCGTTCGAGTTTCAGTATCGGGTCGGCGCGGGGTGTGATCGCGGTACTGATTTGGCGAGCACAGTGCATTTCGACGGTTCGGCTTGGGTGAATGACACGACAGGCGGGCGTGGCCCGTCGATCAATGTTCAGAAGAACGTCTCGACGACGACACTGTCCCCGGTCAGCGGTGCCCAGGTGGGACAATCGGTGACGTTGAGCGCGACGGTGACCGGTGGCGCCAACGGTGATCCGGTGGAGTTCTTCGACGCCGGTTCCAAGATCGGTCAAGGCACGCTCGCCAATGGTGTTGCCACACTTGCCTGGACGCCGTCCACTCGCGGAGATCATTCGATTACCGCGAAATTCGCCGACACCGCACGGGCGGTCGGGTCGGCTTCGGCGGCGCTGAACGTGAACGTTTCGCAGGCCGATGCTCAGTCGAGTACGACGCTGGCGCCGATCTCGGGCGCTCAGGTGGGCAAGTCGACCACCCTCAAGGCGACGGTGTCTGCGCCGGGAACAGGTGGGACAGTGACGTTCAAAGTCGGCGCCACGGTTCTGGCTTCGGTACCGGTCGCCGGCAATGGCGAAGCCACGTACGCCTGGGTTCCGACGGTTGCAGGAGCGCAGACCGTCGAAGCTGTGTTCGCCGACCGATCCGGAGTCGCAGGCTCGAGCGCTACAGCGAGTACAACAGTTGCCGAGCAACCCACCGGAACAACAAGTTCCACAACAGTTCTCAGTGCAGCAGCAGGACAGGTCGGTGTTGCGCAGACCATTTCGGCCCAGATCAACCCCGCAAACGCCGGTGGCACAGTCACCTTCAAGGACGGTGAGTCGGTCATCGGCACAGCGACGGTCGATTCTTCTGGCAAAGCCGGCATTTCGTGGACGCCGGCAACAAAGGGCCAGCGAGTCGTCGCGGCCGAATACTCGGGCGCCGGAACGGTGACGGCTTCGGCCGATCAGGTCTCCGTTCAGATCGCAGCACCCGTCGAGGGCGGAGAGCCCGGCACCGGCGGAACAGGTTCGCTCGGAAACATCTTCGGTTCCTAAGGCATTCGACGCCTGGTGATGCCCCGTTCGCGTGAAGCGGTGGGGCATCACCTATATCGCTCGCTTCTCGAGAAGGAAAATCTATGTCTGTTGGTTCTGTTCGCCGTGTTGTCGGTGGTGTGGGTGTTTTTGCTGTTGCTGCGGGTTTCGTAGCGGTCGCTGGTGTCGGGGTTGCGGGGGGCGGCTCCGGTGACGGCGGAGGGAAATGTGCACGGTTACAAGGTTGTGCGCACTATTTCGAACGGAACGCCCAGCGTGGGTGACACGATTACCGTGAAGTCGGTACTGACTCGAACTGGTTCCCTCGAGTACTTGCAGCAGGTCAAAGATGTTCATCCGGATTGTCTTACCTATGTGACGGATTCGGCCAAGGTTGACGGTTCGGTGATCGGCCGTGACAAGGTCGAGGTTGTTGCCGACTACGCGAAGATCTCGGGCAGTTGGGCGGTTTACTGGGATGGTGGTCTGATCAATCCGAAGTTCCGAACGGTTGAGTTCAGTTATACGGTCGGTGCGGGTTGTGCTCGTGGTGTGGATTTGACGACTGAGTTGCATGTGAGTGGGACCTTGGGGTCGGGGCAGCTCAAGGGTGTCGGTCCGTCGATCAGCGTGGCGAAGAACGTCTCGACGACGACGCTGTCCCCGGTCAGTGGTGTGCAGTTGGGGCAGTCCGTTCCGCTGAAGGCGACGGTTACCGGGGGTTCCGACGGTGATTCGGTGGAGTTCCTGGACGGTGTCACCACGATCGGTTCGGGCGCGCTCGCCAATGGTGTTGCCACACTTGCCTGGACACCGACCGGCGTCCGCACGCACAGCGTGACGGCCACGTACCTCGGCAACACGATGGTGGCAACCTCGACGTCGTCGGCAGTCGACGTCGTTGTGTCCGAAGCGGACAAGTCCACGACAACCGCGATTACCGGTCCAGCGAACGCGATCGCAGGTGAATCCGTGACACTCGAGGCTTCGGTCTCGCCTGTTCCGGTGGGTGGCACGGTGCAGTTCAAGGACGGCGCAACCGCCCTCGGCGATGCCGTTACCGTCGACGCCAACGGCAAGGCCTCGATCACGAGTTCCTATGCAGCCGGAGCGCATTCGATCGTGGCGGTGTACTCCGGAGCAGGTGTCTACCAGACCTCGACGTCGACGCCGCATACCGTGACGGTCGCTCCCGTCGTGGTCGAGCAGAGCACCACCACCACCCTCGTCGGTCCGTCGAGCGCTTCGACAGGAGAGGAATTGTCGTTCACTGCCACGGTGTCGACCGGTGCTGCGGGCGGCACGGTGCAGTTCAAGGAAGGAGCCAGAGATATGGGCTCCCCGATTCCCGTGGACGCCTTGGGTAAAGCCACGATCACACCGACGTTCAACGACGCCGGTGAATACCACATCACCGCGGTATTCTCCGGTTCGGGGAACTTCTTGGGTTCGACCTCGAGTGTCCAGACTGTGAAGGTTGACGCACCGGCTCCTGTCGACCAGCAGACCCAGACGGTCTTGACTGTTCCCGCGAACGCAAAAACCGGTACGGCAGTGGGTCTTTCCGTGACGGTCACACCGGCGCCGACGGGCGGCACGGTGCAGTTCAAGGACGGTTCGGGCACTCTCGGTTCGCCGGTGGCGGTCGTCGACGGCAAGGCGTCGATGATGCATGAGTTCGGCAGTGTCGGCACTCACGACATTACGGCGGTGTACTCGGGCGCGAGCGGATTCCTCACCTCTACCTCGGTCGTGCAAGCGGTTTCGGTCACGGCTCCGGCCGCGGAAGATCAGGAAACGTCCATCACTGTGAGCGCTCCGGCGTCCGCCATGAAGGGCGCACAGGTCGATCTGGTTGCGGCCGTTGCACCTACACTCAACGGCGGAACGGTCCAGTTCATGGACGGAACCACCCCGATCGGCGGACCGGTTGCGGTAGTGAACGGTAAAGCCACACTCTCGCATACCTTCACCGAGGTCGGCGATCGTCGGATCACCGCGGTGTTCAGCGGAACTGACGGATATCTTGGTTCCGAGACGCAGGCCGGCGTCACCGTCAAGGTCACGGCAGAGCCTGGCACAGGCACTGAAAGCGGTTCGCTCGGAGACCTGGGCACCATCTTCGGTTCCTAGCTCGAACCAGTATTGACGATATCGCCTCGCCGCGGAGAACATCTCCGCGGCGAGGCGCTTCGTGTCTGCGAGTTCAGGGGTTCGGTGCTACGACGTGCCAGGGCACGGTCAGGATGCAGTCACGCAGGCGTCGCCGCGCGGGTTGGACAGGAATACCTTGCCCACGAAGGATTTCCAGCGCAGCAGCCCACCGGTGACGGGGACCGAACGATGCATGGGGCGCCGCAGTGGCCCACGCGCGATCCGCGGCCGTGAGTAGTGCGTGAATCGGCTCTCCCGGAACATTGCGGTGAATGAGGGCCTTGGGCAATCGTTCTGCGATGTCCGAAGGTTTCTCGATGTCGAAGGGATCCCACGCCAAGGTCAGGGTCAGGGGTCGGTGCGCATCGAGCAGCACCCAGGCGCACCGACGCCCCAGTTCGTCGCACGTCCCGTCGAGTATCAAACCGCCAGGCGCCAAACCGGATTGAATGTGCAACCAGGCCGATTCCACCGCGTCTTCGGGATACTGGCGCAATACGTTGAAAGCGCGAACGAAAACCGGTGACAGACCCGCCAATTCGAACCCGCCGCGCGCGAAACTGACTCCGTTGCGGCTTTCCACCACGCGGGCCGGGTCGATTTCGAGTCCGATGACCCGGCGGTCGCGTCGAACTGCGGTGAGGCGATCGGCCATCTCGAACGTCGTGTCGGGGCGCGCGCCGTAGCCGAGGTCGACGATCAGTGGGTCGGCGGCGTCGTGCAATGCACGTTGAATGGCTCGGTTGTGCACGAGCCAGCGGTCGCTGCGCCGCAGACGGTTGATGCCGGTTGTCCCGCGTGTGATGACACCCTCGATCTTCGGGGGTGGAGCAGTCTTCACCGGGGGTCAGCGAGCGGCGAGCCAGGTCGCGGTGACCTGAGCTTCGGTGCGGAAGAGGTCGACAAGATTGGTGAGCATCAGCTCTTCCAACTTCCCGCCGACAAAGGGGATATGCACCTTGGCTTCCGAGGACGTCCGCAGGGTGCATCCTGTTTCGGTGCCGAACAGTTCCATGGTTCCGGTGAGACTGCCCGGTCCGGCTGGGATGGAGGCCTCGTAGGTTCCCGTAACCGTGTCACCGAACGGGCTGTACGACTCGGTGCGCGTGATGATCAGGTCGTTGCGCATGACGGTCTGCGCGATATCGGGCAGATCAGTACGGGGCAGGACATGGTGCAGGACGAGTTCGATCCCGGAATCGCTGACCTCGAAATGTTCCACCCGATTTTCGGAATGCTTGCGCATCTCCTCGACCCGGGCGTCCCAGTATCCGCGATCGGTCAGTGCTTCGTAGACCTGTTCGGGGGAGTGCTGGTAGCGGGCGGAGTAGTCGATGCGTCGAGCCATGATCGCAAACGATACCGGCTACCTGCTGTTACAGAAAAAACCTACCCCGCCCGCAATGCCCTATTTTGCGATCCAGTCCCGCGTGAAGTCCTGCTCCGCCTCGATCAGGCGGGTGACCTCGTCCACGATCGCGCTTTCGATCTTGCCGCCGAAAATCGGGATCTTGACCTCGACCTCACCGGTGGCACTCAAGGTGCAGCCCGTGTCGTCTCCGCTGAGCACCTGGGTGCCCTCGATGCGTGCTGGGACGCCGTCGACGTGCGCCGAGAAGGTTCCCGTCGCGGTTCCGCCGTTGAGCGGTGCGATGGTCTCGCTGCGCTTGATGACGATGTCACCCTTGATGAAGTTGGAGACCATGGAGGGGAGGTGCTCGGCCGGAATGACCTGAGACATGGTGACTGCGACGGTTTCGTCCCGGACAGTCAGTTCGTCGATGGTGGCGCCAGGGCCACCTACTGCGGCGATACGGTCACGCCAGTACTGCTCCGACGTCACCGCCTCATGGACCTTGGCGACGGGGACGGTGTACTTCGATGAATGCTCGATGCGACGGCTCACGATTGTGGAGGCTACCGTTTACCGATGTGTGGGACGTAACCATTGGCCAACGCGTCGTAGATTCCGGCGCTTTCGTGTCCGAGAACATTGACCTGTCGGGATTGACGACGCTCCGGGTAGGAGGACCTGCGCGGCTGCTCGCGGAATGCCCGACGACGCAGTCTCTGGTCGACGTCGTTCGGCTTCTCGACCGGGAGAATGTGCCGACGCTGATCTTGGCGGGCGGGTCTAATCTCGTCATTTCGGACGAGGGTTTCGACGGAGTTGTGGTTCGTGTGGCGAACACCACGGTGACCCTCGACACGGATCGTGTTGTCGCCGAGGCCGGCGCGGTGTGGGACGAGGTGGTCGGTCAATCCGTTGCCGCGGAATTGGGCGGACTCGAAGCCCTGTCGGGAATCCCCGGTTCGACGGGTGCAACCCCCGTGCAGAATGTCGGCGCGTACGGCGTCGAGGTGGGCTCGCGACTTCGGCGGGTCCAGTTGCTCGATCGTCGCACCGGAGAGGTGTCCTGGGTCGACCCGTCGACTCTGCAACTCGGCTACCGCTCGAGCGTCCTCAAGCATTCGGACGCAGCGCTGGTTCTGGCCGTCGAATTCGACGCGACAACGGACGGGCTGAGCGCGCCCCTGGCCTACCGGGAACTGTTCACGGCACTCGATGCTCAGGAAGGTGATCGATTGCCGTCGTCGCAGGTCCGCGAAGCTGTTCTGGGTTTGCGCGCCGGTAAGGCGATGGTGCTCGACCCTTACGATCACGACACGTGGAGCGCGGGTTCCTTCTTCACCAATCCGGTTGTGCCCGAGGATCGGCTGCCCGCAGTTCTTTCCGCGATTACGACGCAGCTCGGGGATGTGACTGTCCCGCAGTATCCGGGGGTCGGCGGAACCAAGCTGTCGGCGGGGTGGCTGATCGAGCGAGCCGGCTTTTCCAAGGGGTACCCGGGTGAGGACGCACCGGCTCGGTTGTCGACTCGTCACACACTCGCCCTGACAAACCGCGGTGATGCGAAGTGCTCGGACATCGTGGCTCTCGCCCGCACCGTGCGGGACGGCGTGGACGCCGCGTTCGGTGTGCGTCTCGAGCCGGAACCGGTCACCGTGGGTTGCCGGATATGAGCTGACAATAGTTAGCGCGCGTAGCCTGTTGAGGTGCATCAGCTGGGTATTCGGAGAAAACGTTCGCGTCTTGCTGCTTTGGTAGCTGTTCTGCTTGCGGCGATGCTTGCTGTTGCGGGATGCACCATCGGTGGCGCCGAGACGGCCGGCGAGGCATCACCAGCTGAAAAAGCACCTGTTGCGCAGGTTGTCGCGACGCCGGTTGTCGGTACCAGGGACGTCAGCCCGATCGCCCCGGTGTCCGTCACGGTCACGGGTGGCACTCTCGACGAGGTTGCGCTGCACAACTCGGCGGGTACACCCGTCGCAGGTCAGCTGTCTGCGGACCGGACGTCTTACGTCGTCAGCGAGGCTCTCGGGTACGCGGCCACGTATTCGTGGTCCGGTTCCGCCACCGGCACCGACGGGAAAACCGTTCCCGTCGAGGGCAGTTTCACGACATTGGCACCCGATTCGCAGACCGGCGGCACCCTCAACATCGCAGACAGTCAGGAAGTCGGAATAGCGGCGCCGATCACCCTTCAGTTCGACAACTCCGTCGTAGACAAAGCAGCGGTGGAGAAGGCTCTTGTCGTCACGAGCGTTCCGGCGACCGCCGGTTCATGGGCGTGGCTGCCGGACGATAACGGGGGCTCGCGCGCGCATTGGCGTCCCGCCGAGTATTGGGTCCCGGGAACCGTCGTTCATCTGGACGCGAAGCTGTACGGACTGAGCTACGGCGGCGGCGCGTACGGCGATCAGGACCTCACTCTCGATTTCACCATCGGTCGTAGTCAGATCGTGAAGGCAAACGCGCCCAGCCACCGCATGCAGGTCGTCCGCGACGGCCAGACGATCATGGACATCCCCGTCAGCTACGGCGAAGGCAACGAGGCCCGCAACGTCACGCGCAGCGGCATCCACATGGTGACCGAGAAGTACGAAGATTTCCTCATGTCCAATCCGCCGTTCTACGAGAACGTCCGCGAACGGTGGGCCGTTCGCATCTCCAACAACGGTGAGTTCATCCACGCAAACCCGGAAACCACGGGAGTTCAGGGTTCGTCGAACGTCACCAACGGATGCATCAATCTCTCGATGTCGGATGCGCAGGAGTATTTCGGAACCGCGCTGTACGGCGACCCCGTCGAGGTGACCGGGACGTCGATCGACCTCTCCGCCGCCGACGGCGACATCTACGACTGGGCGATCGATGTCCCGACCTGGAAGTCCATGTCCGCGCTCGCCTGAGCAAACAAGAAATTCCTTCCGCGGCGGAACCCCTGGCATCACCGATGCGTCTACTCAGGTAGGCGCGGATGAATTCGGGGGATTGTCGTGAGTCTTCATGATGTTGTGGCGGATGGTCTCGCCCTTGTGGCATCGGTGCCCGGTCGTATCGCCGATGTGGCATTGACGCCGACTGCTGTGCTCCACCATTTCACCGACGATCGCGGCGAGTTCGACGACACAATCGCCGAAGCATCGACGCTCGCAGACCTGGAACGCGAAGTGAACTGGGCAATCCGCGATGCACTGACTCCGCGGGCGACGGCGTTGGAGTACAGCGAACACGCCATTATTGAAGACGACCCCTTCGACGCCATGTCTCATGCTCAAATTTTTGCGCATGTCGACGAAATGAAGCCCGACATTCTTGTCGCGATCAGTAAAGCCTGGACCGAGATATCGGAGCGGGTCGTGAATGGAATCTCGGCCTTCAACCTCGCAGTCGGATCGGCAATCGGTGACGGCTGGCAGGGCAAGGGTGGATCTGCGGCCTTGGAGGCTGTTCTTGCGTACTCGGCTGACGGCCAGGAACTTCAGACCCGAGTGCAACTGGTAGCCAACAAAGTCGAAGAAGCAAGGATCGCGCTGGGACAGGCAAAACAGTCGATACCGCGGCCAAACGACGCATCGCTTGGGGAACAGCTCATCAGCATGATTCCAGGGGAGTCGTGGCGTCAGGCGCAACATGAAGCAGAGGAAGCGGAGCGACTGGCGCGCCAAGTCATGAAGGAGATGTACCTGCCGTATCTGAAACGTGCCGATGATCAGGTTCCCGTCCTGCCGCCCGCATTCAATCCCATCACCTCCGGCGGCGGAACCACCAGTGGCCGTAGTCCGTTCCAGACCGGTACCGATCAGATGTCGTACGAGCAAGCGGCGTCCGCCGCGGGCAGATCATCTAGCGGTGGTAGCGGATTGGAACAGCGCACAACAGATTCGGCAGGTGGCGCCGGGACTGAACCGACCGTCGACGGCGCGGGTAACGGTGCTTCGGCTGGTGGATCAGGTGCGACGCCAGGCGACGGGGTCGGCGACGGCGGACGAGTCTCCGGGTCGGGAAACGGCCAGGGTGAAAGTGGTTCCGGGCCCTCGACTACCTCGGCGGCTTCCGCTGTGCCGCAGTCTGTCGCCGGTGGGTCCATCCCTGGTGTCGGACATGGCACCGGACTTGGTGGAGGTACCGGTCTCACCGGCGGCCCTGGAGCTGGCGGATTTGGCGGCGGTGGATCTGCAGGTGGGGCGGGCGGCGGCACCGCGGGCAGTGGGTTAGGCGCGAATGGTTTGGGTGGCAGTGGTTTGGGTGGCAGCGCTTTGGGCGGCAGTGTGGCAGGCGGCGGCCTGGGCAGTGCCGGCGGCAGCGGGGCCCGCGGCGGTGCGGCAGGCAGTCTCGGGGGAACCGGTAGCCGGGGCATGATGGCCGGCGGAATGGGAGGCATGGCAGGCGGCCGCGGACAAGGCGACGACGACAAGATGCACGAGACGCCGGGCTACCTCATCACTCTCGACAACGGAAACGAACTGATCGGGGACCTGCCGATGGTAACGCCGCCGGTGCTGGGGCAGTGAACACCGGTGCTGGGGCAGTGAACACACAGTCACAGTGGCATTTCACCGGAATGGAATTCCAGATTCTGTGGGAAGCCGTAGGTCGGGACAGACTGCCGTACCCATTGAAATTCCGTCCTGCGGCCGAAACCATGACCGAACTGACTATGCAGCGAAAAAACGCGGCACTGCGGATCCAGCAGATTCTCGACGAGAGTATGACTGACGCGTTGCAGATACTGGCCGAGCCCACCGTACGCATCGAAGTGTCAGGATTTCACGGCCCCCGGATGAACACGGTGACACGGCTGCACGGTGCGATCGTCGGCGAGTGGGGAGTGCTGGTTCAGCAGTTGCCAGGCGCGGCAGTTGATTCCGGCTCCGATGTTGTTCTTTCGGTGCAACCGGCGTCCGTGCTGGTGTCCGCGATGGTCACGCACCTGCCGCAATGCCCGGCGGGGAAGCTTCGGGTTGCGCCGGTTCGGAACACGAAACATGTTCCGGGAGAGTCGATCCTGAGTCGAGCCGACGTTCCGCAGCCAGCCGAGGAGTTGGGGAGGTTCTTTCGTCGGCCGCGCAGCTCGATCGGTGAAATCACCATCGCGTCGGGAAGCGCCGTTGACAGCAGGCCGCACCGGGGCGACGTTGTCTTTCAGTGGAACGACTTCGCCGCCGACGGTAGGTACATCGTGAGAGGCGGTGAAACGCTCAGCGCTGTTGCGGCTTCCGCCCTCGACGTGGAAACGGCGATCATGGCCGCCGTTTCCACGAAGAGGCAACAACGCTAGGTGGTGGTCCGGTGGAACCGCCCCGCACTTGCCTGGTCGCGAGGACGCACGACGATCTGATCCAGGTTCACATGTGACGGACGTGCCGCGACAAAGCCGATGATCTCGGCGATGTCCTGAGCCACAAGCGGAGTGATGCCTTCGTACACCTTGTCGGCCTTCTCCTGATCGCCCTCGAAACGGACCAGGGAGAATTCGGTTTCGACGGCTCCGGGAGCGATCTCCGTCAACCGAACGGGCTTGCCCAACAATTCGCCGCGCAGGGTCCGATGCAGAACGGCCTGAGCATGTTTGGCGGTGGTGTACCCGGAACCGTTGTCGTATGCCTCGAGTGCGGCGATCGAGGTGATGGTGACCACCAGACCGTCGCCGGAGTCGATGAGCTTGGGCAGCAACGCTTTTGTGACTCGCAGCGTGCCCAGCACATTGGTCTCCCACATCCAGCGCCAGTCGTCGAGATCGGCCTCCATGACCGTCGCGATGCCCTTGGCGCCGCCGGCATTGTTCACCAGGACGTCGACGCGGGGCAGGACCGCGGCAAATGCGTCGACGGAATCCTCGTCGGTGACGTCGAGTTCGAGGGCGGTGCCGCCGATCTCCTCGGCGATCTTCTCGAGGCGATCGAGGCGCCTGGCCCCGATCACCACATGAAATCCCTGATTGGCAAGCGTGCGGGCAGTGGCCTCGCCGATTCCGGAGCTGGCTCCGGTGACAACAGCGACGCGGGCATCGGAAGAAATGGTCATGACGTAATCGTAGGGCTAGTCGGCCGCGTACTCTGCCTCCCGTTCGATGGATTCGATGTGACGAGCCGGGACCTGGACGGTTCCCGGGGTGTATGTGACGGCTCGGAGCGCGCCGCTGTAGCGGAAGCTGCCGCGTCGACCGTGCAGATCCCAGGACACCGGTCCGCGCGCATCGACACCGACCGAGATGCCGGTCCACGGCGCCATGCCCACAAGTTGGACCTGATCGCGGAGGTGGCCGGCCGGAACGCCGTCGACGCTGACGTCGAGATTCCAGCGCAGGTGCGGCGCGACCGTCACCGCAACGTCGATGCGGGTGCTGCCCACCGCGAGCGGCCCGGTGTCGATGCTTCGGTAGTCCCCGAACGCGTTGTATCCGAGATGGAGATGGCCGTCTTCGACGTACAGGATGTACCCGCCTTGGGGGTCGCCGTGCGATACGAGGACGCCGGAGTCGCCGTCCTGGTAGCCGCTCAGTTCTACGGTGATGTCGAAGTCGCGGAAGGCGATGAGCCGAGACGATCGGTATCGCTCGAGAGGTGGGGTGCCTGCCAGGATTCGCACCGGCCGCGACAGTGCTTGTTCCTCGGGCCGACGCACCGCTCCGACGCCGTTACCCAACAGTGGGAAGACGGTGTTCGCCCACGCCGAGTTGTCCCAGGCGTCGGCAAGTTCGCGGACCTTGTCCGGGTACTGGGCGGCGAGGTTGTTCAGTTCGGTGGGGTCGGCGGTGACGTCGAACAGTTGCCAGTCGGGTTCGTCGATGTTGTCGGGTGCCAGCGCCAGCAGTTTCCAGCCGTCCTTGTAGTACCCGCGGTTGCCGGTCATTTCGGTGTATTGCTCGGTATGGGAGCTCGGTGCCACCGGCGAGTGCAGAACGTGGGCAGCCGAGACGCCGTCGAACTCCTTGGCAGGCAGGCCATGACGCACCGTCGGAACGTCGATGCCCGCAAGATCGAGGAGAGTGGGAGTCAGATCGGTGACGTAGGCAAACTGGTCTCGAATGCCGTTGTCGGCCGCAGCCGTTTTGATACCGGCCGGCCAGGACAGGACAAACGGCACTCGGACACCCCCGGCAAACGATTGGCCCTTGTAGAACCGGAACGGGGTGTTGGACGTCTGTCCCCATCCGCGAGGGTAGTGAACTCCCAACTGCGGACCACCGATCAACGACTCGTCGTGTGGGACGTCGCCCACCCACTCGGGGTCCTGCACATGCGCGAACTGCGCGAAGTAGCTTCGCGTGCCATCCGAACCGCCCTCGGCCGTGCCACCGTTGTCGGAGGTGAAGACGATGATGGTGTTGTCCAACTCTCCCAGTTCTTCGAGTGTCTCGACAATGCGGCCCACGCTTTGATCGACCGAATCGACCATGCCTGCATAGACTTCCATATAGCGGGCAAACCGCGACTGTTGTTCCGGCGTCAGGGAATCCCATTCGGGAACATCGAAGCCAGGCTCGGAATTACGCGGTGCTTGCCGCGTTCCTTCGGGGAACAGTCCCGCCGCGAGCTGAGCAGCAAAGCGGGACTCGCGGATTCGGTCCCAGCCTTCGTTGTAGCGACCCCGGTACTTGGCTTGATCTGCGGGTTTGGCTTGCAGCGGCCCGTGCATGGCGACGTGCGCAAAGTAGAGGAAAAACGGTTTCTCCGCATCGTGTGCCCGGAGGTCCTTGATGTAGCTGACCGCTTTGTCGGTGAGATCGTCTGTCAGATAGTAATTCTCGGGATACTCGTCGACGTCGACGACGGAGTTGTCGGAGATCAACTGATTGGGGTAGTAGAAGGAATTGAGGCCTTCGAGTGATCCGTAGTAACGGTCGAACCCGCGCTGCGTCGGCCAGGAATCTCGGGTGCGACCCGGCGCGAGGTTGGCATCACGCACAAGGTGCCATTTACCGACGGCATATGTGGCGTAACCGGATTCGCGAAGGATCTCAGGCAGGGTCAGGATGTCGTCACCAAGTTCGAGTCGCAACCCCGGGTAGCCGGGGTCGGCGTTTGCCACGAACCCGTATCCCGCACGATGCGGATTGACTCCGGTCAGGAGCGCAGCCCGAGAGGGCGAGCACAGCGGCGTCGTGTGATAGTTGGTGAGCCGAACACCTTGTGCAGCAAGTCGGTCCAGGGTCGGTGTCTCGATCTCCGATCCGAACGGGCCGATGTCGCTGTATCCCATGTCGTCGATCAAGACGACAACGATGTTGGGAGAATCCGACGCCGGCGACGCTGTCGTCGGCCAAGACGGGATCGAGTCGGCTGCGGTACGGCCGATCCGGCCACCGAACCCCTCGTAGCCGCGTGCGTGTGGTGGGGGAGTGGTGTCTGCGCCGGTCATGACAGCACTACAACAGCTGTATTTGCGGTTGGCCATAGTTGTATTCACTGTGATCGTTACCGCACCCGATTTGTGAAACTGGGCAGAGCTGCTATTTTTGGATCTATGTCGACCGACCAGCCTGCCGCTTTGCGTGTCACCTATGTGACCGCTGCGTTGGGGTCGCGTCTGCCTCTGGCACGCGAACTGTGTTGTTGCCGCCGTTCTTTCTGCAGCTAATTTTCTGCGCCGCTCTCCACCCTTTCTTCCTTGACCAGCATTGATGCCGGTCTGAGGGCTGAAGTGTGCGCTTTCTCCTCCTTCTGCAAGGGACTGCCATGTCGACCCCCACACTTACTGCCCCGCAGCTTCGATCACGAACCATTCTCTCCGGACCGCGGCCCCAGGTTGTTGCGCCTGAGCTGCGCATCGCCGACGGACCGGCGGCAACGGTCCTGCGCATCGCGCGGCTGCGGGGCCCGATTTCGCGGGACACTGCTGCCAAGGCCTCCGGCTTGAGCATTGCAACCGTCAATCGGCAGGTCACGAGCCTGCTCGACCTCGGAGTGGTCCGTGAGCGAGCAGATCTGATTGCCTCAGGTGCCATCGGTCGCCCCAAGGTTCCGTTCGAGGTGAATCACGAGCCGTATCTGACGGTCGGCATCCACATCGGTGCAGCCGTCACCAGCATCATTGCCAGCGATATTCGGGGCCGGGTGCTCGGCGCCGTCGAAATCCCGACGCCCACCACCAATTCATCTGTTGCGCTTGCGACCATCGCGCGATCGGCAAAATCGTTCACATCCCGGTGGCACAAACGCCGGCCGCTGGCTGTCGGCGTTGCGATCGGTGGACGCGTCGACTCTGCTACCGGCGTGGTCGACCACCCCCGATTGGGATGGAAGGGCGCGAAGGTCGGTGCCGTCATCGGAGCCGGATTGGGCTTGCCGGTTTCGGTTGCCGCGCACGTCGAGGCCATGGCCGCATCGGAATTGCTGCTGAGCGCCGATCGCACCGAGACGCCGGCTACCGGGACCACTGCGCTGTACTTCTATGCGCGCGAAACATCAGGCATTGCGATCACTTTCGAGGGTCGCGTGCACACCCCGTCCAGTGGACCGGGCTCGATCGCACACCTGCCGACAGGGTCGTCGGCCCGGTGCACCTGCGGTTCCGTGGGGTGCTTGGAAGCGACCATCAGTGATCGAGCGATTGTGACGCAGGCGCTGTCGAGCGGCGCGGTGATTCAGGGTAGCGAGCGCATCACCATCGCCGACGTGTACGCGGCGGCCTCGGCCGGTTCGGCTGCGGCGCATGAACTCCTGGTCGAACGAGCACGGGTGCTGGGTCGTACGGTGGCACTGTTGCGTGATCTGTTCAACCCGGATCGTGTGATCCTCGGTGGTCAGGCCTTCACCGACTACCCGGCCGGCGCGCCGTACGTCGCCGAGGCTTTCTCGACGACATCGTCCTTGGAGCGTAAGGACATTCGGATCACCGGCTTCGGGAATCGGGTGCAGGAATACGCGTCGACCGTGGTGTCGCTGAGTTCGCTGTTCGCTGATCCGGCCGCAGCGATGCGCCGGGCCGCCGTAGTCTGACTTCGTCTGTGCCGGTTACAGTTCCGGTCGGTCGAGTACCCGCAACCAGCGTCCGTCGGGCTGGCGGCGCGCAACCTGAGTGCGTCCGCCGGTACCGTCGGACGGTGCAGTGGAGGTCATGGCGAGATCGCCGCTGACGACCGTCGGCAGCGCCTTCTCGACGGTGAATGTGGGTGCGGCGACGAGCATCTGTGCTATCACGTCGCGGATGGCTGAACGCCCGACGGTAAGCGAACCGGGCGGAAATGCCATCACGGCACCCTCTTCGTAGAGTCCCGCTACTGCGTCGGCGTCACCGGCGTTGGCAAACTCGACAAAGAGGCGAGCGAGGTCTTCTGGGGTCCGGGCTTCTCGAGTTGTGTCTGTTGTTGTCATGCTTCCATCGTGCTGCGATGCTGATGATAAGTCCAAGATCTAGTTTGTCTCGTAGCTAGAATCAACTGTTATGGAACTTCGGCAACTCGAGTACTTCGTCGCAGTGGTGGACGAAGCGAATTTCACCCGCGCGGCCGAGCGTCTCCATGTCGCTCAGCCAGGTGTGAGTGCGCAGATCAAACGCCTCGAGCGCGAGCTCGGGCAGGAACTGCTCGATCGAAGCGGGCGGACGGTACGTCCCACCGAAGCGGGGCGCGCTGTGCTGCCTCACGCCCGCTCTGCCCTGGCCTCCGTGCACAGCGCTCGCGACGTCGTGGACGCGCTGAAAGGACTGGTCCGAGGATCGGTTTCCGTCGGGATGGTGACGGCCTGTGCCTCGGCTGACCTGACAGATCTTCTGGCTCGGCTGCACATCCGACATCCGGGGCTGGATATCTCTCTGGCCGAAGATGATTCACGCAACCTTATCGCTGGTGTCCTGGATGGAACCTTCGACATAGCCGTTGTCGGGGTGGCGGGGGAGCTGCCCGAAGATCTGGAATCCCGCGTGATCACCGACGAGCGACTGGTGGCGGGAGTGGCCGCGAATCATCCACTTGCCGAACTGGATACTCTGCCGTTCGCGGAACTCGGGACGCGGTCCGTGATCTGTCTCCCGCCGGGAACCGGTATCAGGACGTGCCTCGACGCGGCGTGCGCGACCGTAGGCGTCACCCCGGCAGTTGCGCTCGAGGCCAGCAATCTCGGGATTATCGTGTCACTGGCGGCGCAGGGTTTGGGGATGGCGGTTCTCCCGGAATCCGCAGTGGGACAGTTGCATCGGATCGACCTCGAACCCGAGGCCCGGTCCAGGTTGGAAATGGTGTGGCGCGCCGGCGGTGGCAAGAATCCGGCGGCGTCGGCGCTCATAGATCTGGCGCGATCTGCGCCCGTCTCGTGACTTCCGCTTGGGCGCGGTCCAACCCGCCGTGCTCGAGGGCCGCGAGGTGAGACGTGTCGGTCCAGTACACGGCGCCTCGCCTTCGTACGGTCACAGTCAACGTGGCACCAAGATGTTCCAGTGCACCGGGAACGTTGCGGCGCTGCGCGGGAAGAGGAACCGGGAGGATATGGGCGTCCGACAGGGGAGCGCTACCCTCGATCTCGACACTCCAGAGGTGATTGCGGCCGCGTAGTGTCCAGCGGTTGTCGGCAACCACTGTGGTCACGGGCGAGGTGACCGGGTTTCCCAGCCGGAATACGGTTCCGTCGGGCAACGCGACAACAACGGCGGTGACTTCGGTGCGTAGCGGCCCCGCGCTGATCTGCCCGCCCGCGAAGGCGATACATGCATTCGGGTCGGTGAACCCCTGAGCCTGGCCCCACCACCAATAGTCGGGGAAACCGCCCTTACCCCAGTTCTTCTCGCCGTACACCTGCGCGCCGGTGAGATCCCAGGTTTCACCGTCGATGATCGCGGTGCCGTCGGCTCGGCCACCGAGAAGCCACGGATGCCAATACTGATTGAGGGCCGGAACAGAGTGAAAGTAGCTGGAACCGCCGAAGCGTCGACGCGGCCAGAATCGCTGGTTCGTGATCCGCACGTCCAGGCGCGCGGTCTCGAGGTCGGCGTGAACCTGATGCGTCGTGCCACGAAATGCGTTGTCCGCATAGGCGCCTAGCCGGTCAGGGTCGGCGTATCCGCTGGGATGCTCTGTGTCGGCGAGGAAACCGCCGGGATGTGCGGCTACCGCGAGCGTCGACCAATGGCCGTCGGCCGCTCGATTGATTCCGGCCAGTGCAATGACTACCCGGCCGCTTTCCGGCAGCGTGAACCGCCAGAAATAGCCCTCCATCGCAACATCGTGCGAGGCAAGCAGATTGCCGTACGGCGCGGTGGCACCGGATGACCGGTACCCGGGAAGGTTCACGGCCCCAACACTGCCTGGGATGCCGTGACCTGAGCGACCAGCCGGCCCTCGTCGTCACGGAGTTCGGTGACTATCGCGATGGTGCTGCGGCCGGCATGCAATGGCCGGGCAGTTGCAGTGACGGTGCCCTTGCGGACACCTCGAGTGAAGACCGTCGACGAACTGGTAGTCGAGGTGCCTGCGCCGGGCGGCAGGTTGAGGAATGCACAGACAGCGCCGACGCTGTCTGCCAGCGTCATCAAGGCGCCGCCGTGCATTCCGTTACCGGCGGTGGTGCGGTGGTTGTCCCAATCGAGGTGCCCGACAACCTCTTCGGCTGCCGCACTGTCCAACTGCACTCCGGTATGAACGGCAAAAGGCATGCTCGCGACAAGCTGTTCGAGGTCCATGCCTACCGATGCTAACCAGAAGTCGAAGCCGATGTGGAGCTTCGGCTACAGCGGAAGCGCAGTTTCCGACAGGCCGTCCGGGGCGTTGCGTCGACGGAACCACTCGGTACCGAACGCCGCGGTGAGTTGCTCGGTGGGCATGTCGAGGAACGGCCCGAAATCCCCGACCTGTGTCGCGTGCGCGTACATGGCCGCACGCTTGGAGCTGATGACCGAACTGACGTCGACGGCCGTGGTGAGCTGTTCGGCCGGAAGACCGAACGTCTCGATGTCCGGTGGCTGCGCTTCTTCCGTCCACTCCGGATTGGCCAGCATCAGCATCTTCATGTGATCGCGGTTGGTGGACGCCTCGTACACGAGCGGTGTGCCCGCGAGTTCAGCTGCCCGAATGCCGACGTAATGCACCTGAATGTGGTCCGGGTGACCGTAACCACCGTTGGCGTCGTAGATAGTCAGGATGTCGGCGTTCTCCTCGCGAAGAACTTCTGCCAGACGCTCGGCCGCCTCGTCGACTTCGGCATTGCAGAAAGCGCCGGGATTCTCGTTCTCGGGGGTGCCGACCATTCCGGAATCCGGATAGTGCAACGACACGACCCGGCTGGCACCGAGGGCATCGGTGGATGCCTCGAGTTCGCGGCTGCGACGCTCCGCCAATGATTCGTACTCGTCCAACAGGCCGTCGGGATACTCACCCAGCGCACCGTCGGTGGCCGTGACGACAACAACGCGGTGACCCGCGTCGGCAGCCATTCTCATGACGCCACCCGTGATGAATACTTCGTCGTCGGGATGGGCGTGGAAACACACCAGGACACTCATTCGCGCAATCGTAGGGCAAGCTACCGACAGGTCAACTCGGCCCGGGATTTGTGGTGGCTGCACATATTCTGTGAACCTTGTGTGGTGCACGAGAATCAGTCATGACCAGTTCCGACGATAAAGGCCTGATGGGGGCATATCGCGAAATATTCGCCGCCCCTGGCGCGGTTGCCTTCTCCGCCGCCGGTTTCATCGCGCGGTTGCCGATCGCGATGATCGGCATCGGAATCGTGACGATGATCTCGCAACTTCGTGGTGACTACGGGTTGGCAGGCGCGCTCGCCGCAGTGTTCGCGCTTTCCTGCGCCGTCATTGCGCCGTTGGTGTCCCGCACGGTGGATCGCTTCGGGCAGCGCGCGGTTCTGCCCCTGGCCGCTGCGGTCAGCGCTATCTCGATCGGTGCGCTGCTGCTGTCCGTGAGATTCGAAGCGCCGGACTGGCTGCTGTTCGCTCTGGTGATCCCGGCCGGAGCGACCCCGACGATCGGTGCGATGGTTCGCGCCAGGTGGGTTTCGATCTACGTCGGTAAACCTGAGTTGCGCACCGCTTTTGCGTTCGAATCCGTCGTCGACGAACTCTGTTTCGTGGTGGGGCCGGTGCTCTCGGTCGGTCTGAGTATCGGGTTGTTTCCCGAAGCCGGTCCGCTGGCGGGAGTAATTCTTCTTGTGGTCGGCACGCTCCTTCTCGTGGCGCAGCGGTCGACGGAACCCAAGATTTATCCACGCACACCGGGCCGGGGACGCTCGGTTCTCGCCAATCCGGCGATGTGGATCGTCATCATCGTGATGGTGATGCTGGGAACCATGTTCGGCGTCATCGACGTAGGAGCAATCGCGTTTACCCAGGAACAGAACTCTCCCGGGTCGGCGACCGTCGTCCTCGCCCTGTTTGCCGGCGGATCAGGGATCGTGGGCTTGGTGTTCGGCTCTCGGCACCCGACTCGCTCCCTACGCGGACAGCTGATGATCGCGTCCCTTGCCGTCACCGTGCTGAGCATTCCGCTCCTGCTGGTCGGCAACGTCGCGGGACTGGCAGCGGCCTACATCCTGGCCGGCGCGACAATCGCGCCGACGCTCATCATCGCCACCGCTCTTGTCGAGCAGATCGTTCCACCCGAGAAACTCACCGAAGGTATGACGCTGACGGTGACCGGCCTCGGCGTCGGCGTGGCGCTCGGATCCGCGCTGGCTGGGCAGCTGATCGACCGCTACGGAGTCTCGTCGGCGTACACGCTTGCCGTCGGCGCAGCGGTCACAGCCTCTATCGTGACGGCATGTCTATTCGTGAAGCCGTCAGCGTCGACGGCACGTCCATCGTCTACCGCGTAACCGGAAACCCGGAAGCAACTCCGCTGGTCCTACTGCACGGCTGGGCACAGTCCTCGCAGTGCTGGGGTGAGCAGGTTCTGAGTGAACTGGCGTCCTCGCACCGGTTGATCGCCGTCGACCTACGCGGCCACGGATACTCCGACGCCCCCGAAAGCGGTTACGACAACAGCGCGAACTGGGCCGGCGATGTTGCCGCTGTCCTGGCAGCCGAGGGCGTCATCGAAAAGGCCGTGCTGCTCGGGTGGTCGTACGGCGGGCTCGTGATCTGCGATTACCTGGCAGCGCACGGGACAGACGCTGTGGCCGGCGTCGTTCTGGTCGGAGCGATCACGAGCATCGGACGCGGCGAGAAGGGCGGCAAGGTGGGTGCGGCGATGCGCAGCGCTGTTCCCGGTGCCATGTCGGAAGATCCCCGTGAGGCAATTCGGGCACTCGGCGCGTTCGGCAACGCGCTTACCGGCCCGCCGGAAGGCAAAGGCGCCCAGTCGCAGGCCCTGTTCGGTGCGAGCCTTGCGACCCGCCCGCGCGTGCGGGCCGCACTGTTCAACCGTGCGGTCGGTCACGACGAACTGCTCCGTTCCCTCGACATTCCGGCGCTGGTTCTGCACGGCACGGAAGACTCCGTCGTCGACGTGAGTGCAGGTAAGCACGCCGAAGAGCTGATTCCGAAGTCGCAGTCCTCGTACTGGGACGGCTGCGATCACGGGCCGTTCGTCGAGGATCCGACCCGATTCGTGTCCGAAGTGAGAACGTTCGTCTCCAGCCTCGGTTAGAGTTCGCGCCCGGTGAGAGGGCACTATGGAGTCGTGACACCCACGCACACTTCGCGCCCTCGCCGGGTGGCCGTACTGTCGGTCCACACCTCGCCCTTGGCGCAACCAGGCACCGGTGATGCAGGTGGGATGAACGTCTACGTCCTGCAATCCGCGATTCAGTTGGCAAAACGTGGTGTCGAGGTGGAGATTTTCACCCGCGCGACGTCATCGGCAGACGCTCCCGTCGTCGAAGCCGCACCGGGCGTTCGGGTGCGCAACGTCGCCGCCGGTCCGTTCGAGGGCCTCGACAAGGCAGATCTCCCGACGCAACTCTGCGCGTTTGTCGCCGGAGTCCTGCGAGAGGAAGCGCGTCGTGAACCGGGCTATTACAGCCTGATTCACTCGCACTATTGGCTGTCCGGGCAGGTCGGCTGGTTGGCGCGGGACCGCTGGGGCGTTCCGCTCGTCCACACCGCGCACACTCTTGCCGCTGTCAAGAACCTGTCGATGGCAGAGGGGGATACGCCCGAACCCGCCGCTCGACAGATCGGGGAGCAACAGGTTGTGGCCGAGTCCGATCGACTTGTTGCCAACACCACCGACGAAGCCAAAGCGCTCCACGAGTTGTACGGGGCCGACCCGACGCGCATCGACGTCGTCGCGCCAGGCGCAGATCTGACGCTCTATCGTCCGGGTGATCGTGATCGGGCCAGGGCGTCGTTGGGGCTGAATCCCAGTGAAGTGATCGTGACGTTTGTCGGTCGCATTCAACCGCTCAAGGCGCCGGACGTCCTGCTCCGGGCCGCTGCGGAAGTCATCAGCCGCCATCCCGGATTGCCGCTGCGGATCTTGGTCGTCGGTGGTCCCTCCGGCACCGGACTGGCTCAGCCGGACGTCTTGATCGAACTCGCAAGCACCCTCGGCATCACGGCGCAGGTGACCTTCCTGCCGCCGCAAGCGCCGACGCGGCTGGTCGATGTGTATCGGGCTTCGGATCTTGTTGCGGTACCGAGCTATTCGGAATCATTCGGCCTGGTGGCCATCGAGGCTCAAGCCTGTGGGACTCCCGTGATCGCCGCTGACGTCGGTGGTTTGGGTGTTGCCGTTCGCAACGGTGAGACCGGTCTTCTGGTGCAGGGGCACAAGACGCAGGATTGGGCAGGCGCTCTCGAAACGCTGGTCACCGAACCCGCGCGTCTGGAAACTCTGGCGGAGCGCGCTCCCCGTCACGCGGAGAACTTCTCGTGGGAACACACCGCAGACGGACTCCTCGAGAGCTACCGCAAAGCCGCCGTCAACTACAACAACGGAACCGGTCCGAGTGACTTCTCACCCCGCCGCGCGCGGGGACTGTGGCGTCTGCGACGGACCGGAGGAGTGCGTACATGAGCAGTATTTCCGACACCATCGAGCAGGCCCTCACCGAGCGTGAACTCGAATTCACGAAGCGCGACGGTACCCATTTCATCGTCGAACTTCCCGGTGAGCACAAACTCAAGACGTCGACTTTGCTGACCGTCGGGAACCATGGCGTGCGGGTCGAAGCCTTTGTGTGCCGCAAGGTCGACGAGAACTTCGAGGGTGTCTACAAGTTCCTGCTCAAGCGGAACCGTCGTCTGTACGGGGTGGCGTACACGCTCGACAAGGTCGGGGACATCTACCTCGTCGGCAAGATCTCCGAGCATGCGGTGACCGGTGACGAACTCGATCGGGTTCTCGGCCAGGTCCTCGAGGCTGCGGACGGCGATTTCAATGTCATCCTCGAACTCGGATTCTTCTCGTCCATCAAGCGGGAATGGGCATGGCGCGTCTCGCGTGGGGAGTCGCTGGCGAACCTGCAACCGTTCAAGCATCTGATCGACGAAGCGGACGCAGAGGAAGACGCAGAGGAAGTGGACGCTGCCGTCGAGAAGTAATTGTGTGAGACACATCGGTGATGTGTCCCGTAAGGTGCTCTTTACTTTGTGACTACCATCACGGAATAATGCTGTTTCCGTAAGTCACAGTAAATTGTTCGTCACCTTGCCGCGCAACCTTCACGAGGAGCACCGTTGAGCTTCAAGAGTCCGTTTCCCGACGTCGACATCCCCAACGTCAGCGTCTACGAATTCCTGTTCGGAAACATCGAACCCGCTGATCTCGACAAGACCGCGTTTGTCGAGGGCGCTTCGGGCACCGTCACCACGTACGCCTCGCTGATCGCGCAGATCAACGGCGTTGCCGGAGCCCTCGCCGCGCGCGGACTCGCCGTGGGAGACGTGGTCGCTCTGCATTCACCGAACGTCCCGGCCTTCGGATCCGTCTTCCACGGCATCTTGCGTGCCGGAGGCGTTGCGACCACCATCAACGCTCTCTACACCGCCGAGGACATCGCCAAGCAGCTCACCGACTCGAAGGCCACGTTCCTCTTCACGGTCTCTCCGCTCCTTCCGCAAGCCAAGGCGGCGGCCGACGATGTCGGCATCCCGGCGGAGAACGTGTTTGTCCTCGACGGCGCCGAAGGACACCTCTCGCTGCGCGATCTGCTCGGTGAAGGTGCGACGCCGCCCGAGGTTTCCTTCGATCCGGCCACCCAACTCGCGGTGCTGCCGTACTCGTCCGGCACCACCGGCCGTCCCAAGGGCGTCATGCTCACCCATCGCAACCTGGTCGCGAATGTCTGCCAGATCATGCCGCGGATGGGCATCGGCTCCGACGACAAGATTCTCGCGGTCCTGCCGTTCTTCCACATCTACGGCATGACGGTGCTGCTCAACGCCGCGCTCTACGCCCGGGCGAGCCTGATCACGATGCCGAAGTTCGACCTCGTGGAATTTCTGCGGATCGTCGCCGAGCACAAGTCGACGTACATCTTTGTCGCGCCGCCCGTCGCGGTTGCGTTGGCGAAGCATCCACTGGTCGACCAGTACGACCTGTCGAGTGTGCACACGATTTTCTCCGGTGCCGCCCCGCTCGATGCCGCACTCGGAAAGGCTGTTGCCGATCGCCTGAACTGCCGGGTCCGTCAGGGCTACGGAATGTCCGAGATGAGCCCGGTCAGCCATGCGATTCCGTTCGACCGGGACGACATGCCGCTCGACTCGTGCGGCCCGACCATCGCGAACATGGAATGCAAACTCGTCGATCCGGGCACCGGTGAAGAGGTCGCCTACCCGGCGGCCGGTTCCGGTGAGGTCAGTACGCCAGGTGAACTGTGGTGCAAGGGCCCGAACATCATGGCCGGGTACCTCGGGAACGAGCAGGCAACCAAAGACACCCTCGACGCCGACGGTTACCTGCGTACCGGCGACATTGCGACCGTCGACGCCGAAGGTGTCGTGACCATCGTCGACCGTCTCAAGGAACTGATCAAGTACAAGGGCTACCAGGTACCGCCGGCAGAACTCGAAGCTCTGCTGCTCACTCACCCTCAGATCGCCGACGCCGCCGTCATCGGAGTACTCGACGAGGAGGGCGAGGAAGTGCCGAAGGCGTTTGTCGTACTGCAGGACGGTGCCGCGTTGTCCGAGGCCGACGTCATCGCGTTTGTCGCCGAGCGCGTCTCACCGCACAAGAAGGTTCGCAAGGTTGCCTTCATCAGTACGGTCCCCAAGTCTGCGGCCGGAAAGATTCTCCGCAAGGATCTGCGCACCGCGGAAGCAGCGCAGAGCTGATTTCGACGCAGGGTTGATCAAGACGTGTTCCGGTACTCATGCCAGGATGAACGGCATGAGTATCGGAACACTGGTCCTGCTTCGCCACGGCGAGAGCGAATGGAATGCACTCAATCTGTTCACCGGCTGGGTGGACGTACACCTGACCGACAAGGGCATGGCCGAAGGCAAGCGCGCCGGCGAACTGCTCGCCGAGCACGGCCTGCTGCCCGACGTCCTCTACACCTCGCTGCTTCGCCGCGCGATCAGCACCGCCAATCTCGCACTCGATGCGGCCGATCGCCACTGGATCCCCGTGGTCCGTGACTGGCGTCTCAACGAGCGCCACTACGGCGCCCTGCAGGGCAAGAACAAGGCTCAGACCAAAGAGGAGTACGGCAACGAGCAGTTCATGCTGTGGCGTCGTAGCTACGACACGCCGCCGCCGGCCATCGAAGCGGGCAGCGAATACAGCCAGGACACCGATCCTCGTTACGCAAACCTCGACGAGGTGCCGCTGACCGAGTGCCTGCTCGACGTCGTCAAGAGGTTGATCCCGTACTGGGAGGACACGATCTCCCAGGACCTGCTCGCAGGTAAGAACGTTCTGGTCACCGCGCACGGCAATTCGCTGCGCGCCTTGGTCAAGCACCTCGACGGTATTTCCGACGAGGACATCGCCGGTCTCAACATCCCGACGGGCATCCCGCTGCGTTACGACCTCGACGAGAACCTGCAGCCGCTCAACCCGGGCGGCACCTACCTCGATCCCGAGGCGGCCGCCGCAGGCGCTGCCGCAGTTGCGAATCAGGGCGCGAAGTAGCGTCGACATGATGACCTCCGAAGCCCCTCGAACTGACTGTTCGGGGGGCTTCGGCGAACAGCAGATGAACGGCGCGCCAACGCCGCCCGCCGGGCGGATGACGTGGGCGGAAATGCTCGAACCCGCCGTAACCCACCCGACGCGCGAACGTACGATTGCGCCGTGAGTGTCGCAACTGCAGTGCTGCTGATCGTGGTCGGCGGCTTGATCGGATACCTCGTCGGAGGTGTGCTGATTCCGAGGCTGAGCTCACGGCACCGGGAACGTGCTGCGGAACAGACCGGGTTGACCATGTCGCAGGTCCTGGACCTGATCGTTCTTGCGTCCGAGAGCGGCATCGCCGTAGTCGACGGCTACCACGACGTGGTGTTGTTCAATCCCCGCGCGGAAGAGTTGGGACTGGTCAAGAATCGCCGCGTCGAAGAGCGGGCGTGGCAGGCAGCCCTGAAGGTGCTCGAGACCGGACAACCCGTCGAAGTGGATCTGACGGCGACAACCGTGCAGCGCGGACGCGACAAGATCGCGGTGCGTGGCGTGGCGCGTTTGCTCAGCAAGGACGAGCGCAATTTCGTGGTCCTGTTCGCAGACGACGATTCCGAGCAGGTTCGCATGGAGGCGACGAGACGCGACTTCGTTGCGAACGTCAGTCACGAACTCAAAACCCCGGTCGGGGCAATGAGTTTGCTGGCAGAAGCCTTGCTGGAATCCGCCGACGATCCGGAATCGGTGCGGCACTTCGGCGAACGAGTGCACAGCGAGTCGATTCGCCTCGGCAAGATGGTGACGGAACTGATCGCGCTTTCACGATTGCAGGGAGCCGAGAAACTTCCCGACCTCGATGTCGTGGACGTGGATACCGTTGTCTCCGAAGCATTGTCGAGGTCGAGGTTGTCGGCCGAGGCAGCCGAGATCACCGTCACCACCGATCATCCGAGTGGACTTGAAGTTCTCGGCGATCAGACGTTGCTCGTCACCGCATTGTCCAATCTCATCGAGAATGCGATTGCGTACTCGCCCAAGGGTTCTCCGGTGTCGGTCAGTCGCTCGATGCGCGGTGGCAACGTCGCCATCGCCGTGACCGATCGCGGCGAGGGAATCGCAAAAGCCGACCAGGAACGCGTATTCGAGCGATTCTTCCGGGTCGACAAAGCGCGATCACGCCAGACCGGAGGTACCGGACTGGGGCTCGCGATAGTCAAACACGTAGCGGCCAACCACAACGGCTCCATCGACGTATGGAGCAAACCAGGAACCGGGTCCACCTTCACCTTGCAGATACCAGCGCATGTGGAGGAGACCGACGACCTCGACGACGGCGACGCGGGAACACTCGGTTCCGGGCGAAGCGGTAGACGAGACTCAGGCAGTAAAGACACAGGCATGGAGGCCAAACGATGACGAGGGTGCTGATCGTGGAGGACGAGGAGTCGTTGGCGGATCCGCTGGCGTTCCTGCTCCGCAAGGAAGGGTTCGAAACCACCATCGTCAACGACGGTCCGTCGGCGTTGGCGGAATTCGATCGTTCCGGCGCAGACATCGTGCTGCTGGACCTCATGCTGCCCGGTATGAGCGGTACCGACGTGTGCAAGGCGCTGCGCACTCGTTCCGGTGTGCCCGTCATCATGGTGACGGCACGCGACAGCGAGATCGACAAGGTTGTCGGCCTCGAACTCGGTGCGGACGACTACGTGACCAAGCCGTATTCGGCCCGCGAGCTCATTGCCCGTATCCGGGCCGTGCTGCGCCGTGGCGTCGAGAACGAGGCAGACCTGGGGTCGGACAACGGTGTCCTCGAAGCCGGACCGGTCCGGATGGACGTCGAACGCCACGTCGTTCAGGTGGGTGGCAATGCGATCACGTTGCCGCTCAAGGAGTTCGATCTCCTCGAATACTTGCTCCGCAACTCCGGACGCGTGCTCACCCGCGGCCAGTTGATCGATCGTGTGTGGGGAGCGGACTACGTCGGCGACACCAAAACCCTTGACGTGCACGTGAAGCGGCTGCGTTCCAAGATCGAAGCGGACCCGGCCAAGCCGGAACATCTCGTGACCGTGCGTGGCCTGGGATACAAGCTCGAAGCCTGAAGGCATACGAAAAAGTTCAGCCGCCCCACACACTGTGTGGGGCGGCTGAACTTTTTTTCACGCCTGAGCTTTGTTCTGAGCGATCGTGGTTGCCGGATGGACTGCTACAAGGCCGAGCCCGGCCCGGCGCCTACAGAGGCGAGCCAGCTCGTCGTAAACGGCTTTCCCGAGTAGCTCGGTCAACTCGGGGGCGTACGACTGCCACACCTGCTTCTGACCGACATGAGCGTCGGGCGAGCCGGAGCAGTACCAGGACAGGTCGTCGCCGCCCTCGCCCCAGCCGCGGCGGTCGTACTCGGTGATCGTGGTCTTGAGGATCTGAACCCCGTCCGGCCGGTCCACCCAGTCCTGGGTACGGCGGATCGGAAGCTGCCAGCACACGTCCGGCTTCACCTCGAGCGGCTCGATGCCCTTCTTGAGTGCCATGGAGTGAAGCGCGCAGCCCTGACCGCCCGCAAAACCCGGCCGATTCAGGAAAATGCACGCGCCCTTGTAGCGGCGGGTGCGCAGCGCCGGCTCGTCCTCGAGGTCGTCTTCCTCGACGTAGCCCTTCTTGCCGAGACCCTTCTCCATGAACTGCCAGTCCTCGGCTGTGAGCAGTTTCACTGACGCATCGAGCTTGTCCTGATCTTCCTGATCGGAGAGAAACGCGCCGTGCGAGCAACAGCCGTCGTCGGGACGATCGCCGAGAATTCCCTGGCATGCCGGAGTACCGAACACGCAGGTCCAGTGCGAGAGCAGCCACGTCATATCGGCGGCAATGAGGTGTTCGGAGTTGTCGGGGTCGACAAATTCGACCCACTCGCGCGGGAAATCGAGGTCGACCTCGGGGCTTGGAGTCATCTTGTGGGACCGGTCTGGGTTACCTGCTGTCACAAGGGCAGACCGTAGACCCAGTAACGTGGCGATGTGCGACTAGGGGTACTCGACGTCGGAAGCAACACCGTTCATCTACTGGTAGTGGACGCCCACCGTGGCGGCCACCCCACACCCATGAGCTCCACCAAGGCGACTTTGCGGCTCGCGGAAAACACCGACGACGGCGGAGACATCACCGTCGTCGGAGCCGATCGGCTGGTCTCCACAGTCGCGGAATTCGCCGGTATCGCCAAAATGTCCGGATGCGAGGAAATGATGGCTTTTGCCACCTCCGCCGTGCGCGACGCCAACAATTCCGAAGCAGTGCTCGCCCGCGTGCGCGCCGAGACCGGCGTAGGACTCGAGGTGCTCTCCGGTGTCGACGAAGCCCGATTGACCTTCCTTGCGGTCCGCCGTTGGTACGGCTGGAGCGCCGGACGCATCCTGAACCTCGATATCGGTGGCGGTTCACTCGAACTGACCGCAGGCGGCGACGAGGATCCCGACGTCGCGTTCTCGCTCCAACTCGGCGCAGGCCGGCTCACCCGGGATTGGCTCCACGCCGACCCGCCCGGCAAGCGCCGCGTCGCCGTACTCCGTGACTGGTTGGACGCAGAACTGCTCGGACCAGCCAAGGAACTCCGCGGCGCCGGCGACTGGGACCGGACCGTGGGCACCTCGAAGACCTTCCGCTCCTTGGCCAGGCTCACCGGCGCGGCCCCATCCGCAGCCGGGCCGCGTGCCAAACGGACCCTGACAGCCAGCGGACTCAGGCAACTCATAGCCTTCATATCCAGGATGACGGCGTCAGACCGTGCAGAATTGGAAGGAGTGAGTGCAGATCGGTCACAGCAGATTGTGGCCGGCGCACTCATCGCAGAAGCAACCATGCGAGCGCTCGGAGTGGACGAACTCGAAATTTGTCCGTGGGCATTGCGCGAGGGTCTGATTCTGCGGAAGCTCGACACAGAAATGGGCGGTGAATTGGTGGTGAGTGCTTGATGGCCGAGGACAGTCAGCAGATTTCCGTAGCGGAACTGCTCAAGCGGAACGGTCAGACGGTCGAATCCCGCGGTGGGCGTCGTCGTAGGGGCGTAGCCGGAGGTATCTCCGTAGCTGAGCTCACCGGCGAAATTCCGATCGTTCGGCCTGCCGGTTCACGTTCGGCCGCCGAATCGGATGCACCCCCGGCGCAGCCTGAAACCAAGCCTGGCGAGACCAGTGCCGTCGAGACCAATGCTGTCGAGACCAATTCCGTCGAGACCAATTCCGTCGAGACCAAGCCTGAGTCCACTCAGGGTCCGGTGACGCAGTCCAAGCCGCCGGTCGAGAACGACGAGTCGGACGAGACCAAGATCGACCTTCACAAGCCGATCTCCAAGAGCGCGCCGGGGCAGTGGGTCAGCCGGGCACCTCTCGCACCGAAGAAGGACGTGCCTCTCGCGCCGACTCAGGCTGTGCCGGTTGTTCCCGCGCAGGCTGTGCCGCAGACCACGACCAGGAAGTCGGTGCCGGCTGGGCCACCGAAGGTGACGCAGGAACCTGCGCTGCTGTCCGGTCAGACGTTGGCGGGTGACCTGATGCGGCAAGAACGCGAGGTTGCCCAGAATCCGTCGATGCGCTCGCCGATCCTGCCTCCGCGAGTCGCACCCAGCTCGGCTGATGCTGATGTCAGCACCGAGATGATGGACTCGATCAGCGACGAACCCGCCGAGAATGCCGGTTCGACGGAACCCGCTGCCGCTGCTGCGCCGGAGTCCCCGCCGGCTGCGGTGGAAGAGGTTGCACCGACCGAGTCCGCCACCGCAGAAGACGCCGGCGATCGGAACTCGATCCGTGAATGGGCGATCCTGGCTGGACAGGTTGTTGTTGCGCTCATCATCGGTGGCGCGATGTTCAAGGGTTTCGAGAAGCTCTGGGACATGCTGCCGTGGGTCGCGCTGGTACTTGCACTGATCGTTATCGTCGGCCTGGTCGCGGTTGTTCGAGTTCTGCGGAAAACGGACGACATCACGAGTTTTGTGATTGCGGTCGTTGTCGGCATGATCGTGACCTTGGGTCCGCTGGCGTTCTTGTTGACCTCGGGTTGATCCGACGATGATCGCTGTGGGCTTGTCGACGGCCTCGGTTTATCCCGAGAACACCGAAGCCGCGTTTCGCTATGCGGCCGACTTGGGGTACGACGGCATCGAATTGATGGTGTGGGCCGAGTCGGTCAGCCAGGACGTCGGTGGCGTTGCGGCGTTGGTGCGCAAATACGGGATTCCGGTGCAGGCCGTACACGCGCCGTGTCTGCTGATTTCGCAGCGCGTGTGGGGCGCCGATCCGATCGAGAAGCTCGAGCGGTCCGTCCGCACTGCGGAGACGTTGGGCGCCACCACTGTAGTTGTGCACCCGCCCTTTCGGTGGCAACGCAAATACGCCGACGGCTTTGCGGATCAGGTCGTAGACCTCGAATCGCGAAGCAGCGTCGTCGTAGCTGTGGAGAATATGTTCCCCATGCGTGCCGACAGCTTTTTCGGCGGCAAGGACCGCTCGGCCGAGCGGCTACGTAAGCGCGGCGGTCCAGGAGCTGCATTGTCGGCGTTCAGTCCGTCGTACGATCCCACCGATTCCGATCATTCCCACTACACACTCGACTTGTCGCACACCGCAACTGCCGGCATGGACGCATTCGAACTGGCTGCGAGAATGGGCAAGGGACTCCAGCATCTGCACCTCGCGGACGGGCGAGGCGCGTCGATGGACGAGCACCTGATTCCCGGCCACGGATCACAACCCTGCGCCGAGATATGCCGACACCTGGCCGCAACAGGTTTCACCGGCCAGGCCGTCCTCGAGATCAATACTCAGAATGCTCGCACGCGGCGGGAAAGATCCTCGATGCTGGCGCAGGCACTCGCGTTTGCACGCGAGCACCTGGCCTGATTCTTCCGTCTTGTCAGTGATGTCCGATGTTCAGTGATGTCCGATATTCAGCGATGTCCGGCAGTGAGTGCTGCGTCGAACTGTGAGCGCACTTCCTCGATGTGAGAATCGAGGTCGTCGAGTTGCCATCCGGTAGTCGAGATGGGGTCGAGAACCGAAACGTAGACCGGGCCGGGATGGGCGACAAGGGAATTTCGCCACATGCGTTCACCGGCATTGTGGATCACAACCGGCACGATGGGAACGCCCGCTTGCATGGCCAGGTGGAACGCGCCCTTCTTGAACGCCCCGAGTTTTGGTGTGGCGGAACGGGTTCCCTCGGGTGCGATGACTATCGAGACGCCGTTTTTCAGCTTGTCGACGGCAGGTTGCAATGCCGCCTTGGCCTTGGCAGTGTTGGATCGATCGATGTACGCGACGTCCAACAGGGCGCCGATCGGCATGAACCGAGGATCGTTTGCCGCTTCCTTCTTCGCTACTCCCGTCACGTCGCGTTTGATAACGGTGCCCAGCACCAGCAGGTCCAGCGAGCTTTGATGATTGAACATGAAGACGGCCGGGCGGTGATCCCATATGTTGTGCTCACCGTCGATGTCGACGTCGATGCCCAACAGCGACAGGGAGATATCCGGGCCGTAGGTGCCTACGAGGTTGGCTCCCAGTTGCCGGTTGCCGGTGACCAAGCCGGCCGAGAAGCCCACCACAGCAGTGGCAGCCAATGCTCCCATCGCGGTGGCGGTGCGCACCGTCGAGAGGGGAGTTGCTCCGCGTTGTGGTTTACGCAGCGTGACGGATGGCCAGCCCTTGCGCCTCGCGACACTCGCCAGGGTGCGATCAGGATTCAAGGCGACGGGGCGGCCGACGGATTCGAGCATCGGAACATCTTCGGCACCATTGGAATACGCAAAGGCATTCCGCAGATCGACGCCGCGCTTCTCGGCGTAGGTCGCGAGTGCGTCGGCCTTCGCGGGACCCCACAGTGCCGGCGCCGACAGGTCGCCGGTGAGCATGCCGTCGATCACTTCGATTTCCGTGCACAGCACGTCTTCGATGTCGAGATCCGCGGCAACCCCTCGGGCCTGGAACGGCGTGGCCGATGTGGCCATCACAACGGTGTGACCGGCCTTTCGATGCGCCGCGAGAATCTCGCGAGCGTCGGGGTAGATCATCGCGGCGATTTCCTGCCTGAACAGCCGCTCGCCCCAGTCGTTCAGTTCTTCCTCGGTGCGGCCGGTAAGCGCGCGGACTGCGATGTCCATGAGCGCGCCGACGTCGGCACCGCGAAACTGGGTGTCGATGGCGGCGCCGGTGGTCCGCAGCAGTTCGCCGAGGCTGATATCGAAGCGCCGCAGTCGATCACGGTAGACAACGCTGGCGGAGTACCCGCTGATGAGGGTGCCGTCCAGGTCGAACGCGGCAATGGTGTCGGGTCCGGCTGGGGCCGCTTTGATCGCGGCGTGCAGACGCTCGAGTCCGGTCACGGTCCTGCTTCCTCGTGAGGGGTGGGATTGGGAGTGGCTGCGGCGCCATAGGATCTGGTTGCCGCGTCGAGGCGGGAGTGGGCGAGTTCGCGGATCCGCCGCAACCGGTCGACCAGAACCCGCAGTTCCTCGGCGAAGGCAATCCGACGCGCGGTGACCCCGTCGTCCACGGCTTCCACGAGATTGCGATTGCGGGCCAAATTGAGTGCGGTGGCAAACAATTCGCCGGATACCGATTCGCTGCTGGCGATCTGCTGGCGCAACCGACGCTCGTGGGCCACGTCGATGCAGTTGCGGGTGAACGACTTTTCGTCGAAGGACTTCGACACCGGCGCGAGGACCAATTGGTCGGCCACCACCTGGTACGCCTCGAGGAACGGTTGCAGTACACGGTGGGCTAGGTAAGGGCGAACGCCTTCGATGATGTGCGCGGTGCGGTTCGGGTCGGCGGTGACCGAGCTCCAACTGGGGTCGATCAGGTCCAGTTCGGTGCGCATCTCTTCTTCGAAGGTGTCCCGGTCGCTGAAGAAGAACTCGAACTTCATCAGGTCCCGAATGCGTTTGGCCTCATTCCAGCCGTCGAGGATCGGGTCGGTGAACTGCTCGTCTACCGCCGCCTGCAGAACCAGTTCCGCGATTGCCCGGGCAACGAGGAAATGAATGGTGTTGTTGCGGTAGAACGCTGCAACAAGACCTTGATCCTTGCCCAGGTAGAAGACCTTCTCGCCGCCCTTGTCGAAATGCATCAGCACGCCCGACTCGACATGTGTCTGCAGTGCCTTGTCGATGACGTGCGGATCGTCGAGTTCCACATCGCCGGCGAGCGGTAGTTTGCGCGCCGTGATGTATTCGAACAGGGGCGTGAGGATGAGGGTGAGTTCAGTGACGGTGAGCGCGCGATCCTCGATTCCGAGGAAGGGGAGCATCGCGAGAGAGGACACCGTAATCGGCGTCACCTCGTTGATGCGGTGGCACACTTCGATCGCCGCCTTCTGAATGGCCAGGCGCTGGTCGGGTTCTTGCCGGAGTGCTTCGGCAAAGGAAAGCGGTCGCCCGATCGTGACGTGCGCGACGCCGTTCCTCTTGCCTTGCGCCCGAACGTATCCGAACATCCAGCGCAGGCCTTCAGGCTTCTTCTCGGCGCCGAGGGCCTCGGCGGCCATGGCACCGACTTCGTAGAGTTGGTCGTAGCTCAGCGCCACCGGCACCAGATAGACGTCGGAGGCGCCGCTGACGTGAAAAGCCTTGGCCAGATACGTCATCAACCCGAAACGCGGCGGACGCAGTTTACCCGTGCGTCCACGGCCGCCTTCGATGTACCACTCGAGGTTGAATCGTTTGGTGAGCAGGTACCGCATGTACTCGTGCATCGACCACTTGTAGACCTCGTCGTCGCCGATGCTGCGACGGATGAAGACGGTGCCACTGCGCTTGAGGATGGAGCCCATGGGCCAGAAACTGATGTTGAGTCCGCCCATCACATGATTGAGCGGAAGGCCGTTGTTGATCAGCGCTGGGCGGAGCACCAGCGGATCGAGATACGAGCGGTGGCTGGGAAGGAAAACAAGTGAATGTTCCTTGTTGAGCTCCCGCAGTTCGTCGAATCGGCTGGTGTCGACGTCAATCGTGTATGCGCGAGCGAAGTAGCGTCCCAAACGATCCCACACCGCGATTGCCTGGCGGCTCTGCGTGGCAACCATTTCCTCGAGTGCTTCGCGCGCACGCCGGTCCACTTCGGCAACAGCGATGCCGAGACGGTCGGCGAGGGCCATGGTCTCGGTGGTGAAGCGCCGGGTGTCGGTGATTTCGTCCACGACGAATCGCGACACCTTGTACTGCCCGCCGATCAATTCGAGTTCTGCTCGCTCGAGGGCGAGGGCAGCCTGACGGCGGATGAACTCGGGCAAAGATCCGCCGCCGCTTTCGTCGAGGCGGCGTGACAGGTCGCTGAGCGGCGCGGGTTGGCCCTCGATGACCTGGCACCGGTCGGGGTCGGTGCGCAGTGTGCGGCGCTGCGCGCTCCGGCCGGGGTGCAACGGATCTCGCGGGGCGAGCGCATTACGAACGCGCCCGACTACGTTCTGCTCGGTTTGGTTGCTGGGTAGCCACACCACTCGCAACGGAGCGAGCATCGGGTCGTCGGTTCGGCGGGACAGTTCGCCGAGCGTGCGATCGGTGATCGCGACGGTAGTCGACGGCTGCGCTGTGCCGCGAGCTTTGTCGGCCAACCACTTTCGCAGAACACCGGCTTCGTCTTCGGTCATCGGCTCGGTCAGGTAGACATTCTGCCGGGTCGCGTCTGCGGTCATGACTCACACACCTTCCGCAGTGGTTCCGAGGGCCACGATCTCGTCGAGGCTGTCTTGGATGCACTGCATCAGTAATGCAGGTTTGGTGACGGCTGCGGTGTCGATATTGATTCCGATGCAGCAGATTCCGACATGCGAGACCAACGTTGCCATCACAGCGCAGCCAGGGGCGGGACCGAACGGGAACATCCGCTCGATCTTCGCGCCGGCAAGATATACCGGGACGGGAACGCCCGCAACGTTGCTCGCTTGCAAATCGAGACCGGTGGACTGGGACAGGTACCAGCTCGCGAGGAGCTGATTTGGCAGGCGAGCGAGGACGGGCGCAGCCAGATCGAGGGCGTCGAGTGCCGGCTCTTCGCGAAGGTTCAGAACGATTTCGCGGACCTGCCGGATTCGTTTGGCCGGATCCGTCTCGGAGATCGGACCGCTGAAGCGAACGGCGGCAAATCTGTTGCCGCCGGACGGATCCGAACCGGTGCGCATGCTGACCGGCATCCCCATGGGAACACTGTCGACCGATTGACCGAACGCGTCGTGATAGCGACGGAATCCGCCGAGCAGCGCTGCGACGTACGCGTCGTTGAGTGAGCCGCCGGCTGCTTTTGCGCCTGCTTTGAGTTCGGGCACACCAACTTCCAAGGTTCCGAACCAGCGGCCGAGACCGCGTTCGTGTAGGAGTGGAGAACCGGAACTGGCGGGCGGAGTGACAATTCGACGCAGCGAGTTGGCGTAGTCCAGGACCTCGGTGGTTGTGCTGATCGGTTGTGTGATCGCGGTGGCCGCGATGTTGGTGACGCCGCGCAGGAGTCGTGCCACTCGCGACGGCGCCCGGCGGATCTCGCCGATTACTTCTTCGCCGAAAGCGCCGATCGAGGACAGATGCTCTGCCGGCGGCGGGGTGCGATCGGGCTTGTCCGGTGTGGGGTCGGCGCGCCTGCTGTGCAGGAGCGTCATCATCTGGATTCCGCCCATGCCGTCCGTGATGGAGTGGTGGGTTTTCACGACAAATACCGCTCGGCCGTCGTCCAGTCCTTCGATGAGCAGCGCGCTCCACGGCGGCCGAGCCTTGTCGAACGGTTCGGTGGCGAGGTGGCGGCACATACGCAGTGCGTGATCGAAATCGGCAGGCGCGGGTAGACGGACGCGTCGCAAGTGATATCCGATGTCGAATTCGGGATCTACCGACCACACCGGGTTGCCCAGGTTCAGGGTGGGTTCGACAGCGCGCATCCGGATGCGGGGTACGACGTGCGACGCCCATTCGACAGCCCCGCGTAGACGATCCCAATCTGGCGCCTGGTCGAGGACTTCCACCGCGACGATCGGCGAGCGCAATTGTGGTTGTGCTTCTTCCATCCGCCACATCCCGGTCTCGAAATCGGACATCGTCCGGTTCGCGCCCCACGCGACCGCAGAGAGGTCGACGTCGACCGCACTAGGAGGAACAAATGGATTGTTGTCGGCCATACTTCAAGAACTCCCTCGGTCTTCGGGTCCACCCCGTCGTTCTGTATCTAAGTGTGGACCCGAGACCGTCGGCGCGTCCCGGTTTCGGTGGCAGTGAACAGATGTGACGTTCGACTGAACCGGCCAATTCAGACAGTGGCTGCGGCGCCCACTGCGTTGAGTGCGATTTCTCGATAGAAGACACTGACTTCGTGCGGTGTCTGCGGGCCGTCCGGCCGGAACCAGAGTGACACCGATTGGCACATGCCCAGCATGGCGCGCCCGGTGCCGGCGATGTCGGTCACCGTGAACTCGCCTTCTTCGACACCGGCTGTCAGTACGTCCGCAAGAAGGTTCTCGAGGTGCTTTCGCTTGGCGGCATAGGCTTTTCGCTCGGTGTCTTCGAGGTAGCGCAGTTCGGAATCGAGGAATGCGATGTCCGTTCGACTGGTCATGTGCAATACAACGGCCTCGACAAGGTTTCCGAATTGTCGGGTGGGGGAGGGTCCGGCAACATCGACCGCCTCGCGTGCCCGGTCGGTGACCGCTTCGATGCCGGTCATCATCAATGCCACGAGGATGCCCTGCTTGTTTTCGTGGTGGTAATACAGCGTCGGAACGGTGACGCCGGCGCGTTTGGCGATATCGCGGACGGAGGCTCCGTGGTACCCGAATTCGTGGAAGGTGGCCAGGGCTGCTGTGAGGAGCGGCGTCAGTGTGAGTGGTTCGACGGTGCGCCACCCCTCGTCCTGGGGCAGCGTTGCGTCCTGGGGTAGTGCAGCGTCCTGTGGCGGTGCCGAAGGTTTTCTTGCCATTGTGCCTGTGAGCTCCGCTCGACAATCGATTCTTAGTGTTCGCTAGAACGTCCGAGGATAGTCCACACAGGGGCTGGAACAGGGGTGGAGTTCGGTTGGATAGTATCGGTATCTAATTCGGGAGCGAGGAGAGCGATGAAGATTTCCGAACTGTCGGCCAGATCCGGCGTAGCACTGCCCACCGTGAAGTACTACCTGCGTGAGGGTCTGCTGATGGCGGGCGAGCCCACCAGTGCGACCGGCGCGCAGTACGGCGACGATCACGTTCGTCGGCTTGGCCTGATCAGAGCGCTTTCCGGGGCGGGCCTCTCCATTCCGCGTATTCGCGCGATTCTCGATCTCGTCTCGGCGACTGACCTCTCCGAATTCGAGCGGATCGGACGCGCCATCGCCCAGCTGCCACCCCACGTCGAACACGATCCGGTGCACGATTTTCCGCGGGCGCAGAAGGTGCTGGAGTTTCTCGGGCAGGTGTACGACCCGCGGTACGTCGCCGTCGCTCATCTGGAACAAGCGCTGATCGGTCTCGAAGGAGCAGGTCTGACGTTGAGCGAGGAACGACTGCGGGCTTACGGAGAACACATTCGAGGAATCGCCGAAGTGGAAATCGATCTGATGCCGCTCGGTTCGACGGAAGAAGCAGTTCGGTACGCGGTCCTGGGGACCGCGATGTACGAACCGGTCCTGACAGCACTTCGACGCTTGGCGCACCAAGACCTAGGATCCGCACAGTTCACGTCACCTGCGGAGCACACGACAACCCAGATGAAGGAAAATTGATGAGCACCAGCCCTTTTCGTGATCTGAACCGACTGGAATCGATTGGCAACGGCCGTTTCCGCGCAACGATCGACCCGATCTGGACCATCGGACCCAAGGTTCACGGCGGGTCGATGATGGCAGTGTGCGCGGCGGCTGCGAGAGCGGCGTTGCGCGACGGCGCTTCCGACAACGACAGCGGTGGTAACGACGGTGTGCGCGCGATGCAACCTATCGCTGTGAGCGCGAATTACCTTGCCGCACCAGATCCGGGTGACGTCGATTTGGCAGTGACAGTGCAGAAGCAGGGGCGTCAGGTGTCGCTGGTGGACGTCGAGTTGAGTCAGGGGGGAAGGATCGCCGTCCGCGCCGCGGTCACACTCGGCATTCCCGACGGCGACGTGCCTGCCTTCGTGAGCGCCTCGTCGATCGACGACATGCCTGCGGAACCGTCGGAGCACGCCGCAGCGGTAGAGGGTGATCATCCGATGGCGCAGATCGTGCATGTCGGTCAGGGCTGCGACATGCGGATCGACACGACGTCCGCGCACTTTCTCACCGGTGCCCAGGGTGAGCCGGAGGTGCGGATGTGGGTGCGCGCTCGGCCCGACGACGAAGCGGATGTCGACACCGCGGTGTTGTTCGCGATCATGGCGGGAGACATCAGCGCTCCGGTCACGATGAACCGTGGACTTTTCGGCTGGGCCCCGACCGTGCAGTTGACGACGTACCTGCGCAGGCTGCCTGCCCCGGGCTGGCTGCGGGTTCGGGCGAGTTCGGATGTGTTGGGCAGCACGTGGTTCGAAGAGGACCACGACATTCTCGATTCCACCGGGGCAGTGGTGGTGCAGAGTAGGCAGTTGGCCATGATGCCCCGGTAATTCCGCTCGATGTGGCCGTGGCAGGCTTGACGGCATGACAAGAATTGCGATTATCGGTGGCGGCAAGATCGGCGAAGCGCTGATCTCCGGGTTGCTGCACGCAGGCCATGCGATCAAGGATCTGGTTGTTGCCGAGCAGTATCAGCCGCGCGTGGACGAACTGATTGCCGAGTACTCCATCCGCGTCACCACGATCGAGGACGCAGCCGAGGGTGCTGACGTTATCGTGATCGCCGTCAAGCCGAACGACGTCGAGGCAGCTCTGACCGCGCTGTCGAAGGTAGATCTCGACGGTGATCTCGAGCAGTTGATCGTCTCGCTCGCCGCCGGTATCCCCATCGGGTTCTACGAAACGCGGCTTCCCGCAGGGTTCCCGGTGATTCGGGTCATGCCGAATACACCGATGCTGGTCGGCGAAGGGGTCAGCGTTCTGGCTCCGGGCCGACACGTCAAGCCCGAGCACCTGGAATTGGTGCGCGGAATTCTGGGTAGCGTCGGCAAGGTCGTTACGGTGCCCGAATCACAGATCGATGCTGTCACGGCCGTTTCCGGTTCAGGTCCGGCATACATGTTCCTGGTCGCCGAAGCGATGATCGATGCAGGCGTCAGTCTCGGCCTCACTCGCGCAGTGGCGTCCGAATTGGTTGTTCAGACGATGGTCGGTTCGGCCGCGATGCTCGATCGCACCGGAGACAGCGCGGGGGATCTTCGGGCCGCCGTGACCTCGCCAGGGGGTACCACCGCCGCAGCGGTTCGTGAACTAGAGGCAGGCGGTCTTCGAACCGCGTTCTACAGCGCTCTCGAGGCTGCAAAGACGCGTTCTGCGGCGATGGGTGCCGCTGTCGAATAGTCGCCCATTACGCCACACCCGTCGCTTTAACCCCACAAGTACAGCTAAGCTCGGGTTAGTACGTACGTGTCTGTTCCGCCGGAGGGGAAGCCGGCGGCGCGAGTCGTACTGGAGGTATGTGGATTTATGGTGTCTGCAAACAAGCCGTCCATGGGTTCGTCCCACGACGGGAAGCCGGCTGTGGCCGGAACACAATTCCTCACTGTTGCCGAAGTGGCAACGCTGATGAGGGTCTCGAAGATGACTGTGTACCGCTTGGTGCACAGCGGCGAATTGCCCGCTGTTCGAGTGGGACGTTCGTTCCGTGTACATGCGAAAGCGGTGCACGATTATCTCGAAACCTCGTACTTCGACGCCGGCTGACCAGCCGATTCGGAGAGGACGAGCTCGTCGTAAGCCCTGTCGCGGGCACAGCAGAAGCTGTGCCGGAGGCTCGGTTTATGTCGAGTGAGTCCGCACCGGTACGATAATCAACTGTCGTACCAGCAAGCTGGTGTCGTAAGGCGCTGAGCTAGTTAAAACGAGGGCCAGGCGCCAGTTGCTTGGCGCAGGCGTACGTGACCGGCGTGCGCAGGAACGCTATAGAAGAACGTGAGGGACACCCGCTATGGGTTCAGTGATCAAGAAGCGTCGCAAGCGCATGTCCAAGAAGAAGCACCGCAAGTTGCTTCGTCGTACCCGAGTGCAGCGCAGGAAACTCGGTAAATAAGCAGTACTGTGCACTAAGCGTCGATGCCCGCCACTTCTTCGGAAGCGGTGGGCATCGTTGTGTGTTCGGGGGCTATGGACTGTCTGTTCGGGGGTATGGACACGCCGTCCCACTCCGTGGGAGATATGTCTTGAATGAGCGCGATGCGGGTAAACAGCGCGAGACCCCGACTGGCCGTATGGTGGGGGAAACTTGTCACAAAAGTGATTCGGGAGCGATCGTCCGTCCTGGATATGGGGGTACTTGGTGGTAGTTCGTGACACAGCAGCCGACGAAAAATCAGCAGGCGACACAAAATCGGACAATGTAGTTCCCCGCGTGGTTCTCGTGACCGGCACAAGCCGATTTCTGGGCGGTTACCTGGTAACCAGGCTGGCGCAGAATCCGGCAATCGAGCGAGTGATCGCCGTTGACTCGGTGAGCCCCAGCAAAGACATGTTGCGCCGAATGGGACGTGCCGAATTCGTGCGCGCAGACATCCGCAACCCCCTCATCGGCAAGGTCATCCGAGGCGCCGAAGTTGATACCGTCGTACACGCGTCGACCCTGCAGAAGGCCCCCAAATCAGGTTCACGCGCAGCGATGAAGGACATGAACGTCATCGGCGCGATGCAGTTGTTCGCTGTGTGCCAGAAGGCGCCCACCGTTCGCAAAGTCGTTCTCCGATCCGCGTCGGTCGTGTACGGGTGCAGTGCCAAAGATCCCGCCCAATTCACCGAAGAGATGAGTGCGCGTCGGCGCCCGCCCGGAGGCTACGCCCGGGACACCCTCGAAATCGAGGGGTACCTCCGAGGCATGGGACGTCGCCGGCCCGACATCGACGTCGCAATTCTGAGACTTGCTCCGCTGATCGGCCCCCAACTCACCGCGACGGTTGGGCACTACGTCAGTGCACCGGTGGTTCCCACCATCGCCGGACGCAATGCGCGACTGCAATTGCTGCACGCCGAGGACGCGCTTGCCGCACTCGAATGCGCCACCATCACCCCGGTGGCGGGAACGTACAACATCGCAGCAGACGGGGTTGTGATGCTGTCGCAGGCCATCAGGCGAGCCGGACGCATCGAAGTTCCGATGCCGCTGGCGCTGTTCCGTAGCGTCGGCAACGCATTGGTCGGTTCGTCGATGAGGTTGTACACCGACGAACAACTCGAGTACTTCCGGTTCGGTTGCGGTCTGGACACCACACGAATGCGCAGCGAGATGGGATTCGAGCCGAGGTGGACGACGATGCAGGCGCTCGACGACTTCGTCCGGGCCATGCAGACGCGGCGGATCATCGGGCCCGAGTGGATCGACCGGGCGGAGAAAACGTTGACCGCGATTGTCGGCGGCAACGGAGCCTCGGCGTCACCGAGCGCCGACGTGATGTCGATGACGACCCCGGACCGAGGTGTAGTGGAGCGATGAGTGACGTGGCAAAGGTAATTCCGTTGCGGCCGCATCCGGCCCGAAGCGAAGCGCGCTCACATGAATCGGTAACCGGCGCGCAGCGATCGGTGCGAGAGCAGAGCGAGCGCCGGCATCCTTCGAGTGGGGCGTTGCCACCCAAGACTCCGAACGACGGGTCGTTTGTCGACACCGTCCGCTCAGGACTTGTCGATCAGATCGCGTCGACGGCGGAGTTCCTACGGCGCCGGGTGGCCGGTGACTACGAGGTCGACGAGTTCGGGTTCGACCCGCACTTCGCGGACCACATCGTCATGCCGATGCTCCGGCCACTGTTCGAGAAGTGGTTTCGTGTCGAGGTCAGCGGAATCGAGAACATCCCCCTTACCGGCGGCGCTCTGGTTGTCGCGAATCATGCCGGCGTGATTCCGATCGACGGGTTGATGACGTCCGTTGCCGTACACGATCACCACCCGGCGCACCGGCCACTGCGAATGTTGGCTGCGGACATGGCATTCGAGATGCCGCTGGTCGGCGGACTCGCGCGCAAAGCCGGGCATACACTTGCCTGCAACCCGGACGCCGAGCGACTTCTGCGTGAGGGTGAAGTGGCGGCGGTCTTCCCCGAAGGTTTCAAGGGAATCGGAAAACCGTTCAGTGAACGCTACAAGTTGCAGCGGTTCGGACGCGGCGGATTCGTTTCGGCCGCAATGCGTACCGGTGTTCCGATCATCCCGTGCTCGATAGTCGGCTCGGAAGAGATCTACCCGAAAATCGGCGACTTGACGACGCTGTCGCGGTTGTTGGGCCTTCCGTATTTCCCGGTCACTCCGTTGTTTCCGCATCTGGGACCGCTCGGGCTGGTTCCGCTGCCGTCGAAATGGCACATCGAATTCGGGACGCCGATCGTCACGGACACGTACGACGCAGGTGCAGAAGAGGATCCGATGGTTCTCTTCGAAGTGACCGACCACGTGCGCGAGACCATCCAGCAGACGCTCTACCGGCTGCTGGCCAAGCGCCGCAACATCTTCCTGGGTTGAACTGAAAGCTGGGTTGAACTGAAAGCTGGGTTGAACTGAAAGCTGGGTTGAACTGAAAGCTGGGTTGAACTGAAAGTCCGGATCGGATTCGATCCGGACTTTCGACTCCGTCAGGCGTTCTGTTCTTTTCGACGCGCAAGGATGACGGCGAGTGCACCGCTGATCGCCCCGAGCACCAGCGCCGTGGGAACACCGATCTTGGCCGCTTTGCGCGCGGTGCGGAAATCACGCACTTCCCAGCCGCGGTTCTTTGCGAGTTCACGAAGATCGGCGTCGGGATTGATCGCAACAGCGGTCCCGACCAGGGACAGCATCGGGACGTCGTTGTGAGAGTCGGAGTACGCGGAGCACCGCTTGAGGTTGAGGCCCTCGCGGACCGCCAGCGTGCGGACGGCATGCGCCTTGCCCATTCCGTGCAGGATGTCACCGACAAGACGGCCCGTGAAGACGCCGTCCTCGCTCTCCGCGACGGTGCCCAAGGCTCCGGTCAGACCCAACTTCTCGGCGATGACCTGCGCGAGTTCGACAGGGGTAGCCGTCACCAACCAGACCTGCTGGCCTGCGTCCAAGTGCATCTGAGCCAATGCGCGGGTGCCCGCCCAGATCTTGTCTGCGATCACTTCGTCGTAGATTTCCTCACCGAGACGGGCGAGTTCGGCCGTTGACCGGCCGGCGACAAACGAGAGAGCCTTCTCGCGGCCCTCGGCAACATCGTCACTGCTCTCGCGTCCGGTGACCCGAAACTTGATCTGTTTCCAGGCGAAATCCACCAGATCCGACGTCTTCAGGTATTTCCGGGCGGCCAACCCACGTGCGAAGTGAATGATGGACGCACCCTGGACCATGGTGTTGTCGACGTCGAAGAACGCCGCAGCAGTGAGGTCTCGCGGCACCGCCGGTACAGCGTCGTCGGTCGCGGGCTCTTCGGGATGGGCGGCCGCGGTGAGTGCCAGGGCCGCGTCCACGCTGGCCTCACCGGCGAGGTTGGCTCGAACTTCCGATTCGCTCGGTCCCAGCGGATTCTTGACCCGGCGACGACCGGGGAGAATGACCCCGGCCAGCCCCGACCCGAATCCGGAACCGTTCGGTAGTGATCGCGCAGGCACCCGCACCTCCCGTGTTGCACCGTTGAGCAGAGAACTCTTGAAGTCAGCCTATCCTCCGCGCTGAGGCTCCAAGGGGTGGATGGCGATGAGTGTCCGTGTGTGTGACCTTCCTCTCGGGCGATTTGGTATCGGGGTGGGCATAAAAGGCAGACTTGACCGACTGGTAGATGAACATCGCGCCTGAGGAAGGGTCCTTACTCGATGACTGTGAACACCCATGAAGTGACCTTGTTGACCCGTGCGGGATGTGCCTCCTGTGTAGGCGCGGCGGAGGTGCTGGCGCGGGTCTGCGGCGAGTTCGAGCTTGAAGTGACGTGCATCGACGTCGACGAAGCCGCAGCAAGCGACCCCGAATTGCGGGCCGAGTACGGGGACCGCCTACCGGTCATTCTTCTCGATGGGCGCGAGCACGGTTACTGGGAAGTCGACGAAGAGAGACTTCGGGCCGATTTACGCAAGTAAGGCAACGCTAATTATGGGGAAATCTGCCGCTCTGCAGGTTAAAGGCACATCGAACCCGTTCCAAGCAACTTTGTGCATGGGTTCACAAGCGGTTACCGTGGTGTGAACATTCCCCCCGGAGCATCGTGGAGGTCGACAACTGTGTCGGTCGGACGAGGAGCCAACGACGTGACCGAACCGCACCAGACGCACGAGCCATTGGCTCAGCGCGTCACCGGCGCTGCGGGCCGTCCTGTCACTACTGCTGCTCCAGTTACCGCTGAGGCCGATTCCGCAACTACGCAGGATCGCGTCATCCCCCAGGCTACGGTGACCCGGTTGGCGGCATACCTGCGGGTCCTCGGAGTCATGTCCGATCGCGGTACATCCATCGTCTCCAGTGAAGAACTGGCGCAGGCGTCAGGCGTCGGATCAGCGAAGTTGCGCAAGGATCTTTCGTTCCTCGGCCCCAACGGTGTTCGCGGCGTCGGGTACGACGTCACCAAACTTCGCATCCGCATCGAGCGTGCGCTCGGGCTGGACCGCGGGCACAAGGTTGTTCTCGTCGGCGTCGGAAACCTCGGGAAAGCACTTGTCGGCTACGGCGGCTTCAGTCGTCGTGGATTCGAAATGGTCGGACTCTTCGACAGCGACGCCGCTCGCGTCGGAACCCAGGTAGGGGATCTGACCGTGCGGGACACCGCCGAACTCGAATTCGCGTGCCGCGAACTGAAAGCCACCATCGGCGTCATCTCCACTCCGGACGAGGCCGCGCAGGACGTGTGCGATCAGTTCGTTCGCGCCGGTCTGCTCTGCATCATGAGTTTCTCGCCGATCGCGCTCGACGTTCCCGATCACGTGGAGCTTCGACGGGTCGACTTGGCAGTCGAAATGCAGGTTCTCTCGTTCAACAGTGCACGCAACGCAGATCAGGCATCAGCTGCACCTCGAGTGCGCGTCGCTCATGCGGCACCCGCTTCGTCCCGTCCCTCCACAAGTTCACCCGCTCCGGTCGGAGCAGGTTCGACAAGAAACGGATCAGTGATCGCGCCGTGAGTGTTTTGCTTGTCGGGGTTTCGCATAGAACTGCGCCCGTGCCGGTTCTCGAGCGAGTGGCGGTGACCGACACCGACCGTCCGAAGTTGATCGACAAGCTTCTGGCGTCGTCGCACATCACCGAGGCGATGATCGTCTCCACCTGCAATCGGGTAGAGGTCTACGCAGTCGTGGACGCATTCCACGGCGCTCTCACCGAGGTCGGCGAGATCCTCTCCGACCATTCCGGTCTGGACCTCACGGCTCTGCATGCCCACGCCTACGTGCGGTACAGCGAAGCTGCCGTCGAGCACCTCTTTGCCGTCGCGAGCGGACTCGACTCGATGGTGATCGGCGAGCAGCAGATCCTCGGCCAGATTCGCACTGCCTACGCGTCGTCCGACGCGCAGCAGGCGGCAGGGCGAGTGGTGCACGAGCTTGCCCAGCAGGCGCTGCGCGTCGGCAAGCGGGTGCACTCCGAAACCGGAATAGATTCTGCCGGAGCATCAGTGGTATCGGTAGCGCTCGACCGCGCTGCCGGAATCCTCGGTGACGGTGGATTGGTCGGACGGACCGCAGTGGTTGTCGGCGCAGGCGCGATGGGCGGACTGTCGGTCGCGCACCTGACCCGCGCCGGAATCGATCGCATCATCGTCGTCAACCGCACCCGCGAGCGTGCCGAGCACCTGGCGGACACCGCTCGTTCCAACGGCGTCATCGCCGAAGCTGTTGATTTCGAGCAGCTTTCAGCCGTCATGGCGCAGGCGGACGTGTTGGTGACCTGTACCGGCGCGGTCGGAGCGGTAGTCACATTGGCCGACGCGCACCGCGCGCTCGCCGAACCCGATCGCGACCCGAACAAGCACCTTGTCATCTGCGACCTCGGTCTGCCCCGCGACATCGACCCGGCGGTATCGGGTCTGCCCGGCGTCACCGTCCTGGACATGGAAGCGCTGCAACGAGATCCCGCTGCCGGTGCCGCAGCATCGGACGCCGACGCCGCCCGCGCCATCGTCGCCGGTGAGTTGGCGATGTACCTGGCCGGTCAACGGCTCGCCGAGGTCACACCCACGGTGACGGCCCTTCGGCAGCGCGCCGCAGACGTCGTCGAATCCGAACTGATGCGCCTCGACTCGCGGTTGCCCGATCTCGACGATCCGCAACGCGACGAAGTAGCCCGCACCGTGCGACGCGTCGTGGACAAACTGCTCCACGCACCTACCGTGCGCGTCAAGCAACTGGCGTCGGCGCCTGGCGGAGATTCATACGCGGCCGCATTGCGTGAACTATTCGAACTCAGCCCGGCATTGCCCGCGGCAGTGGCCGCACCCACCGATCGTGTAGACGGCGATCGCGGCGGAAGGGACAAGCAGGCATGAGCACCACACCACTGCACTCCGAGGGCACCCTGCGGATCGGTACTCGCGGAAGCCTTCTCGCCACCACGCAAGCCGGGACCGTGCGCGACGCACTCATCGCGGCCGGGCACCCGGCTGAACTGGTCATCATCAAGACCAAGGGTGATCAGTCCACCGATCCCGTGCAGAAGATCGGCGTCGGTGTGTTCACGGCGGAGCTTCGAGAAGCGTTGGCGGACAATCGCGTCGACGTTGCCGTGCATTCGTACAAGGACTTGCCCACTGCGCGGGACGAGCGTTTCGTGATCGCCGCGATCCCGCCTCGCGAAGATCCGCGTGACGCGCTGGTTGCCCGTGACGGCCTGGTGCTCGGTGAACTTCCGGCAGGATCCAAGGTCGGAACGTCTGCGCCGCGACGAGTGTCGCAGCTCGCGGCCCTCGGACTCGGGCTCGACATCGTGCCGCTGCGCGGAAACCTGCAGCGCCGTCTCGGCAAGGTCGAATCCGGTGAACTCGATGCCGTGATTCTCGCTCGCGCCGGCCTGTCCCGCATCGGCCTCCTTGATCTCATCACCGAGAACATCGAGCCCGTTCAGATGCTTCCGGCGCCGGCGCAGGGCGCGCTGGCAGTCGAATGTCTCTCTGCCAATGAAGAATTGGTGGCGATACTCGCAGAGCTCGACCACGCGGATACTCGTGCGGCGGTCATCGCCGAACGCTCCCTGCTGGCCGAACTCGAAGCGGGATGTACTGCCCCCGTAGGGGCACTCGCCGAAGTTGTCGAATCAATCGACGACAACGGCAAAATTTTCGACGAACTGTCGATCCGCGGCTGCGCAGCCGCATTCGACGGTTCGGACGTCATCCGTACCGGTGCAGTCGGTGCACCGGACAACGCCGAGGAACTCGGCAGAGCGGTGGCCCGAGAGTTACTCGAACTCGGCGCCCGAGAGTTGATGAACGTGACCACAGGCGAGGCCGCCGATGTTTGACACAACCTATTGCACTTGCACCAAGTTCCCATTTCGATACAGCGCACTGGAGAATCACCGATGACCCGAGTCCGAAAGAACACTCCCGGACGGATCCTGTTCGTGGGATCGGGACCGGGCGACCCCGCCCTGCTCACCGTTCGCGCACGCGACGTCCTCACCGGCGCAGCCTTGGCCTTCACCGATCCTGATGTGGACAAGGGCGTCGTCGCTCTCGTGGGCATCGACATGGGTCGCGACGAGGAAACCGGTGAACTGATCGCCGACGTGCGTCCCGCACTCGGGGAACCGGCCGAGGTCGCCAAAACTCTTGTGCACGAAGCCAAGAACGGCCACGACGTCGTCCGTCTCGTCTCGGGTGATCCGCTGACCACGGATTCCGTGATCGCCGAGGTCACCGCAGTGGCACGCACCCAGGTTCAGTTCGAGGTCCTGCCAGGACTGCCCTCCGGCTCAGCGGTTCCCAGCTACGCCGGCATGGCACTCGGCTCGGGACACACCGAAGCCGACGTGCGCGGCGAGGTCGACTGGGCCGCACTGGCCGCAGCACCGGGACCGCTCGTCCTGCACGCTACGTCCGGGCACCTCGCCGAGACCGCCAGCGCGCTGGTCGAGAACGGCATGGCTCCGCAGACCCCCGCAGCGATCACCGTGCGCGGCACCACCCGGCAGCAGCGCACCGTCGAAGCAACGTTGGCGACGCTCAACGAGGCCGGCTCCGAACTGGTCGGCTCCCTGGTCATCACGGTCGGCAAGGTTGTCGCCCAACGCAACAAGATGTCCTGGTGGGAATCACGCGCACTGTACGGCTGGACCGTCCTCGTGCCGCGCACCAAGGATCAGGCCGGCGAAATGAGTGACCGTCTGGTCACTCACGGCGCCATCCCGATCGAGGTCCCGACCATCGCCGTCGAACCGCCGCGCAGCCCCGCTCAGATGGAACGCTCCGTCAAGGGACTCGTCGACGGCCGCTACCAGTGGGTGGTCTTCACCTCCACCAATGCTGTTCGCGCAGTGTGGGAGAAGTTCGAAGAGTTCGGCCTCGACGCCCGCGCTTTCTCCGGCGTGAAGATCGCCTGCATCGGCGAAGCCACCGCAGCCAAGGTCCGCTCGTTCGGTATCAACCCCGAACTGGTGCCGAAGGGTGATCAGTCCAGTGAAGGACTGCTGGCCGAATTCGCGCCGTACGACGACGTTTTCGACCCGGTCAACCGAGTTCTGTTGCCCCGCGCCGACATCGCGACCGAAACCCTCGCCGAAGGCCTGCGCGAACGTGGCTGGGAAATCGACGACGTCACCGCGTACCGCACGGTGCGCGCCGCACCGCCTGCCGCCGAGACCCGCGAGATGATCAAGACCGGCGGATTCGACGCCGTGTGCTTCACCTCGTCCTCGACGGTGCGCAACCTCGTCGGTATCGCCGGTAAGCCGCACGCCCGCACTCTGGTTGCGTGCATCGGCCCGAAGACCGCCGAAACCGCTATCGAATTCGGATTGCGCGTCGACGTGCAGCCCGAAACCTCGCAGGTAGGACCGCTGGTCGAGGCACTGGCCGAGCACGCTGCCCGCCTGCGTGCCGAGGGTGCGTTGCCTCCTCCGCGCAAGAAGTCACGTAGGCGCTGAAGCGCTTGTGCGCCTTTTCGGTAGTGCTCACTACCGAAAAGGCGCACAGCAACGTCCGACGAAGGAGAACCCGTCTCGTGTTTCCTACTCATCGTCCGCGCCGACTCCGGCGAACACCTGCGCTTCGGCGACTGGTAGCGGAGACGACGCTCGAACCGCGGCATCTCGTGCTGCCGATGTTCGTGGCGGACGGGATCGCCGCTCCGCGTGAGATCTCCTCCATGCCCGGCGTGTACCAGCACACGCTCGACTCGTTGCGCGCAGCGGCTACCGAGGCGGTGAGCGCCGGCGTCGGCGGTCTGATGCTGTTCGGTGTGCCCAAGCCCGAGGACAAGGACGCACAGGGATCGGGCGCCATCGACCCCGACGGAATTCTCAACGTCGGATTGCGAGCTCTCGCAGACGAACTCGGTGATTCGACGGTCATCATGGCCGACACCTGCCTCGACGAGTTCACCGATCACGGGCACTGCGGAGTGCTGACACCTGCCGGCGCCGTCGACAACGACGCGACCTTGCTTCGCTACATCGAGATGGCGTTGGCTCAAGCAGATTCGGGTGCGCACCTCCTCGGACCGAGCGGAATGATGGACGGGCAGGTCGGGGCGATTCGCGGTGCACTCGACGCGGCGGGGTACACCGAGGTAGGTCAGTTGGCGTACGCGGCAAAATACGCGTCGGCGTTCTACGGGCCGTTCCGTGAAGCAGTGGGATCCTCGCTGCAGGGTGACCGCCGTACCTATCAGCAGGACGCGGCGAACCGTCGTGAATCGTTGCGCGAAGTTGATCTCGACATCGCCGAGGGCGCGGACATGGTGATGGTGAAGCCCGCTATGTCGTATCTCGACATCCTGCGCGAGACTGCAGACCGTTCGCCGGTGCCGGTGGCCGCGTATCAGATCTCGGGGGAGTACTCGATGATCACAGCGGCCGCGCAGAACGGGTGGATCGATCGTGACGCCGCAGTTCTCGAATCACTGACCAGCATTCGACGTGCCGGTGCCGACGTCGTTCTCACGTACTGGGCGTCCGAGGTCGCCGGTTGGTTGTGAGCGACGGATTGAGCCGGATGATAGTGAAGTCCCGGACAGATAGGCTGTCGGTATGACCGAGCCGTGGCAGCCTCCTCGCCAGGAACCGCCGTACGACAACCAACCGTCGTACGACAATCAGCAGTATCAGAACCAGCAGTTCCAGAATCAGTTTCATCCGCTGGGCCCGATGCCGACCAATCCGTCGTCGCATCCTTCCGGCACGCAGAAGTCCGAGCCGCCGACCGACGTGGTGACGGCGATTCAGCTGTGGTGGGCAGTGGCTGTACTCGGTGTGGTGCAGGGCGGCGCGATGATCGCGATGATGCTCGGTCAGAAGTCGTCGTTCATCGACGAGATGATGAGCAATCCCGCCGCCGCCGACGCAGGACTCACCCGCTCGGACATCGAGAGTGTTTTCCCGATGGCTGTGGTGGTGTCGGTGATCATGATCTTGGTGTTCACTGCGCTTTTCCTGCTGGTCGTGCGATCGATGAGCCGCGGCAAGAACTGGGCGCGCATGCTGTTGACCTTTGGTGGAGTCTTCATGGTGGTCTCCGCGATTCCGGTGATTCTCGGTCTCGGTGGCGGCGACGGTTCCACCCTGCTGTTCGGCGGCGCGCAGATCCTGCAAGCTGTCGCGGCCGTCGGTGCCATCGTGATGATGCATCGCAAGGACTCGAATCCGTACTTTCTGAGGTTCCCCCCACGGTCCCGGTGAGGCGCCATGCGGGGTACTGTGAATCAGGTCACGACGGTAGTTGGGAGAGGCAAGCGCAGTGCATTCTCGAGACGCTTTGAACGCCGAGGGCACACATGACGCCCCACGACCGCGACGCAGCTCGCGAACCGAAATGATCGTATTTCTGCTGTTGGGAATATCCGTGATCGCCACCGCACTCCTCGTTGTCGTGCCAGGAGTCGTGAGTGGCTAGCGCGGACTCGACGCCCGTGACGACATCGAAGAAGGTCCGGCCCCCCACCGCTGTCAACGCTGCCTTCTGGTTGTGGATAGCTAGTGCATTCCTCCTGATCCTGTTCGGCTTGATCAACCTCTCCAGCGCTTCGTACGAGCTTCGGGAGCAGTTCGCCGATCAGGGCGTACCGACGGACAACATCGATACCTACGTGACATTCGTTCGTGTGTCCGGTGTGGCGCTGTTGCTCAGCGGATTGATCATCGGCGGCTTGGCCGGCCCGACGCGGCTAGGCAGAAGTCTGTGTCGACGGATACTCGTGATCTATTCGGGAGTCTTCGTGTGGCTCCAGCTGGCACTGGTGATTACCGGTATCAGTACGGCTCTGGCTTTGGTTGTTCCCGTGATGCTGATCAGCGCCGGGGTCTCGATTTATCGGGGCTCGACGCGCAGCTGGTTTGCTCATGGCTGACGACGCGTCCGAGGTTCTGTTCTACGAGCCCGGTTCGCGGATGTCAGCTGTAGCGCTCGGTCCGCTGTTCTGTCTTGTGGCGCTGGTGATCGAATTGTTCACCGGGCCGGTGGTGCACTGGTTCGGATTGGCAATGTTCGCGGTGATTCTGACGGGCTTGGTCTACGTGCAGGTCACTGCCGCGCGCCGGCATGTGAGCGTCGAGTTGACCGACGCGATGCTTCGTCAGGGCACCGAGGAGGTTCCGGTCGACGAAATCGCCGAGGTGTTTCCCGAATCGGACGACGCCGCCTACGAAGACGAAATGGAGCCGTGGGAAACCGCCCGCGCGCTGGGCGAACTGTCCGGAGTTCCACGTCGTCGTCACAGCATCGGCTTGCGACTGACGACGGGTGGTCTGGTCCGAGCCTGGGCGAAGGACGACTTTGCGTTGCGTGAGGCGTTGAATCAGGTAATGGCGCGCCGCGGCGAAGCAGAAAGTGCCAGAGATTCCGAGAGGGTGTCCGATGACTAGAAAAGTCGATGCCAAGACCTTGGTAGGTGTTCTCGGTATGGTCGCCGCGCTGACGCTGGCCGTCGTGTGCTGGAGATCAGGCCTGACCACGTCGACCTTCGCTCCGATTATCGAGGGCGCACCGTCATTTGTGGGCACCCACTACGACGGACTGTGGATCTCCGGTGCCGGTCTGGCTCTCTTGCTGGCCGGGCTCATGGCGATCGATGTGACGCGTCGGCTCCGTATGGCCTACGTCGCATCCGAGTAAGCACTATACGGGTAGGGGGTATAGTGGCGTCATGAGTGGTTACAGCCCCGAGCAGGACGATCTGCTCAAACGTCTTCGCCGCATCGAAGGTCAGGTCGCGGGTATCTCGCGCATGGTTGCCGACGATCGGTACTGCATCGACGTCCTGACGCAGGTCTCGGCCGCAACCAGCGCGTTGCAGTCCGTGTCCCTGAAGCTTCTCGACGCGCACCTTGCGGGCTGTGTTGTCGAAGCCGCCAAACAAGGCGGTCCGGAAGCCGACGCCAAGATCAAGGAAGCTCAGGCAGCGATCGCTCGCCTCGTTCGTTCCTGAGTAGCTGTTCGGTTTACTCCGTGATGGCCCGCGCGAGCGCGCGGGCGGAGAAGTTCACGAAATGCTCGGGTGTGATTTCTTTGGCGACGTTGATGACGATGGTGTCCGACAGGCCCTTGAGTCCGGAGAGCACAACATGGATCAGCGCGGGGTCTTCGATCAACCGGCTTCCTTCGGCTGCAGCAGATTCGGTGAGCGCTCGAATCAACGCCGAGTTGAAGACCGCCACTGATGCGTGAAGTTCCCGCATGCTGTCGCGGTCGGATCCGGCCATTCCCTCGATGTCGCGCCACGTGGTGGTGAGTCTGCCGACTCGTGCCCAATGCCGCGCGAATTCGGGAATCATGGACTCGAGGAGCGGCGTCAGTCCTTGCTCGCGGGGGAGCGAGCTTACAAAGTCCGCCATTTCCAGTTGGCTCTCGCTGAGCAGGGCGGCAAAGATGTCCTGCTTGTCGACGAAGTACTGGTAGATCAGGCCGGTGCTGGTTCCCGAGCGTTTTGCCACCGCACGGATAGTGAGGGCGGAGTAGCCGCCTTCGTCGAGGAGTGCGATCGCCGCGTCCAAGGTACGGCGTCGGCGCGCTTCGGCGTCGCCGTAGATCGAGTTAGTGCTGGTACTGCTCATTTGATCACCGTAGTCGTGACGGTCCGCAACCTCAATTGCAAATGAACGTCGTTCGTTCTTGACCATACCTTTCGCTGTTCAGTGATGTGAATCACAGAAAGAACATTGTTCGAAATAGAATGAACATCGTTCATTCTGGTGCTACGCTATGGCGCAGACCACATCGAGACCAGTGCGTAGCGCTGGACACTCTGCGGTCGGCCTGACGTTTCTTCCCGTACCCATCGGGAGGTCTACACAGTTGTGGAGTACCTATGACACGCACAAACGATGAACGCGCGGCGATCGAGATCGCCGCTGCGGCTGGAGAACTTCTGCTCGAACACCGGAAATCCCTCGGTGCGAACGACGTCGACGCCGCGGCTTTCAAGGACGCTGCCGATCGGCTCAGTCACGACTTCATCGTCGCCGAACTTGCCCGACGCTTCCCTACGGATGCAGTGCTGTCGGAGGAAGGCGCAGACGACCTCGCGAGGTTGACTTCGGATCGCGTGTGGATCGTCGACCCGCTCGACGGCACCCGCGAGTACGGAGAAGCCGGCCGATCGGATTGGGCCGTACATGTCGCACTGACCGAAAACGGTTTCCTCACAACAGGTGCGGTCGCAATGCCCGCCCTCGGCGTCACCTATGCAAGTAGTGACGATCGAACCGAGCGCGGCGCTACGACGCCGGTACGCGTCGTCGTGTCGCGGACGCGGCGTCCGGAACCGGTCATGCGCATGGCTGACTCGATGGGCGCGGAGCTGATCGAGATGGGCTCCGCCGGCGCCAAAGCGATGGCGGTTGTATCCGGCGACGCAGATATCTATGCACATGCAGGTGGACAGTACGAGTGGGATTCGGCGGCCCCGGTTGCCGTCGCACGCGCTGCGGGACTGCATGTTTCGCGTATCGATGGCAGCGAACTGCGCTACAACCAGGAAAACCCGTGGTTGCCGGATCTGCTGATCTGCCGACCCGAACTCGCCCCGAAAGCACTGGAGGAACTGGGCCGATGACCACGACACTGACGCACCTGGAACGCCTCGAAGCCGAGAGCATTCACATCATGCGTGAAGCTGCCTCGCAGAGCGAGAACCCGGTAATGCTGTACTCGGTGGGCAAGGACTCCGCCGTGATGCTGCACCTGGCGCGCAAGGCTTTCTACCCGTCGAAGCTGCCGTTTCCGCTGCTGCACGTCGACACCACGTGGAAGTTCCGCGAAATGTACAAACTCCGTGACAGTACCGCTGCTGCAGGCGATCTCGATCTGATCGTCTACACCAACCCGGACTGCGTGAAGCAGGGGATCAACCCGTTCACTCACGGCAGCGCTGTCCACACCGACATGTGGAAAACCGAAGGCCTCAAACAAGCCCTCGATCACTACAAGTTCGACGCAGCATTCGGCGGTGCCCGCCGTGACGAAGAGAAATCCCGGGCCAAGGAACGCATCTTCTCGATCCGATCGGCAGCACACCGCTGGGATCCGAAGCAGCAGCGACCGGAGCTGTGGCGGATGTACAACGTCCGCAAAGCGCCGGGTGAAAGCCTGCGCGTCTTCCCGCTCTCGAACTGGACCGAGCTCGATGTGTGGGAATACATACGCCAGGAAGAGATTCCGATCGTTCCGCTGTATTTTGCCGACAAGCGTCCCGTCGTCGAACGTGACGGCGCACTGATCATGGTCGACGACGACCGGATGCCGTTGTTGCCGGGAGAAACTCCCGAACTCAAGAGTGTTCGGTTCCGCACCCTCGGCTGCTACCCGCTGACCGGTGCTGTCGAATCGACCGCCACCAGCTTGACCGAGATCATCTCGGAAATGTTGCTCACCACCACCTCCGAACGCCAGGGACGGGTCATCGACCACGACTCGAGTGCGTCGATGGAGAAGAAGAAGCAAGAGGGGTACTTCTGATGACTGTTTCCTCGGATCTGATCGCCGACGACATAGAGGCCTACCTCGCGCGCCACGCGAACAAGAGCATGCTGCGATTCATCACGTGCGGCAGCGTCGACGACGGCAAGAGCACCTTGATCGGCCGTCTGCTCTACGAATCGAAACTCGTCTTCGACGACCAACTGACGGCACTCGAAGCGGATTCCCGCAAGAGCGGCACCCAGGGCGAAGGGCTCGATTTTGCGCTCCTCGTCGACGGTCTCGCAGCCGAACGTGAGCAGGGCATCACGATCGACGTCGCCTACCGCTACTTCACGACCGAACGTCGCAAGTTCGTTGTTGCCGATACCCCGGGCCATGAGCAGTACACCCGAAACATGGTGACGGGCGCATCGACAGCCGATCTCGCGGTGATCCTCGTCGACTCCCGCAAAGGCATCCTGACGCAGACCCGTCGGCACTCGTATCTCGTGTCGTTACTCGGGATCAAGCACGTGGTGCTCGCAGTCAACAAACTCGACCTCGTCGACTACTCGCAGGAGGTCTTCGACGCCATCACCGCGGATTACGCAGAGTTCGCTCACGAGATCGGTCTCGACGGGTTCGTTGCCATTCCGATGTCGGCATACATGGGTGACAATCTCACCGAGCGCAGCGATCGCACGCCGTGGTACTCCGGACCGAGCCTGATCGAACATCTCGAAAGCGTGGACATCGACGATGCTGCCGCCTCGGCCCCGTTCCGGATGCCGGTGCAGTGGGTCAACAGACCCGACCTCGACTTCCGAGGATTCTCCGGCCAGATCGTCTCCGGGACAGTCTCTCCCGGCGATCCGATCCGCGTGCTCCCCAGTGGAAAGACGTCCACCGTCGAGCGCATCGTGACGATGGGCGGCGACCTCGAGGTCGCCGGTGCCGGCCGCTCGGTCACCATCACGCTCACCGACGAGATCGACATCAGCCGCGGCGACGTGCTGTCCATCGGCGACAATCCGCCGGCCGTAGCCGATCAGTTCGAGGCCCACATCGTGTGGATGGGCGAGGCTCCCATGCTGCCCGAACGACCGTTCCTGTGCCAGATCGGTACCGTCACAGTCACTGCGCGCATCACGAAACCGAAGCACAAGATCAACGTCAACACCCTCGAGAAGACCGCAACGACAACCCTCGAGCTCAACGAAATCGGTGTGTGCAACATCAGTTTCGATCGTGCGGTCCCGTTCGATCCGTACACGGGCAACCGAGACACCGGCAGCTTCATCCTCATCGACCGCCTCACCAACGGCACAGTCGGCGCCGGCATGATCACACACTCGCTGCGCCGGTCCGACAACATTCACTGGCAATCCGTCGACGTCGACGAGGCCGCACACACCAGGCTCAAGGGACACAAACCCGCCGTTCTGTGGTTCACCGGGCTCTCCGGGTCGGGAAAGTCCACTATCGCCAACGACGTCGAGCGCCAACTGCACGCTCTCGGCGCACACACCTATCTCCTCGACGGAGACAATGTCCGTCACGGGTTGAACCGGGACCTCGGGTTCACCGACGCCGACCGCGTCGAGAACATCCGACGTGTCACCGAAGTGACCCGCCTGATGGCGGACGCCGGTCTGATCGTCCTCGCGTCGTTCATTTCGCCGTTCGAAGCCGAGCGTCATGCGGCCCGTGAATTGATCGGGGACAACCAGTTCGTCGAAATCTTCGTCGATACCACTCTTGCCGTCGCAGAGGAGCGAGATCCCAAGGGCCTGTACAAGAAGGCTCGACGTGGGGAGCTGGTGAACTTCACCGGCATCGACTCACCGTACGAAGCGCCGCAGAGCCCCGATATTCACATCGACACCAGTGTCACGACGACCGAGGATGCTGCGAGCGTGATCGTCGACTACCTCCGTGCCCGCGGCACTATTTCTTGATCCGTCGCATTACCTGCCTGACCCGTAGAACTACTTTCCCGATCCGCCGAACAACGAGGAGTAGCTGTGCCTGACAGGGCTGAAATCATTTCTGCCGTAGAAGATTACGTCAAGTATCTCGGAAGCCACGATGTCGACAATCTGGTTGCGCTGTTTGCGGCGGACGCCGTTCAGCACGAACCGTTGGGTGTCACGACCTATCGCGGGGTCGACGAGATTCGCGCATTCGACACGGCAAACGCGCAGGTCGACTTCACCGTCAGTCTGCTCGGTCCGATTTCGGTGACGGGAAAGTACGCAGCTATGCAGCTTCGGGTGCAGCGCGACGGTATGGCCGACTTCGCTGCCTCCGACCTGTTCGAGTTCGACCAGAACTGCAAGATCGTTTCTCTGAGTGTGGTTCTCGATCCGCAGGCACTGTGTTGAGCGCCGAGGGCCTGCTGGCCGGCAAAGTGGTCGTGGTCTCGGGAGTTGGCCCGGCACTGGGTCGTTCGATTGCCATGCAGAGTGCGGCGGCCGGTGCGAAGGTTGTTCTGGCCGCCCGCACGCCCGAGCGTCTGGAATCGGTGGCAACCGAGATCCGTGATCGAGGCGGAATCGCTTTGGCGGTGCCGACGGATCTCACCGACGTCGATTCGATTGCGTCGTTGGCGCAGACGGCTGTCGCTGAGTTCGGTGCCGTGGATTGCCTTGTGAACAATGCCTTTGTCCAACCGGCGCAGGTTCCACTGCTCGAAGCCGACATGGCCTCCATCCAGTCGGGCATCGACATCAACCTGCTTGCGGCGTTGAACGTCACGCGCGCATTGGTGCCGGCATTGACCGAGGCGCAGGGGTCCGTCGTGATGGTCACGTCCATGGTGCTGCGCAATCAGCTTCCCGGGTTCGGGGCATACCGTGTGATGAAAGCCGGACTCCTGGCAATGGCGCGCAGTCTGTCGATCGACCTCGGTCCCAAGGGGATTCGAGTGAACTCGGTTGCTCCCGGCTATATCTGGGCGGACTCGGTCAAGAACATGTTCGAGAAGAAGGCGGCGGCCACCGGAGTCGACCCCAAGGTCATCTACGACGAGATCGCAGCGGGCGCCGATCTGCGCCGGTTACCGGAGCCGGACGACATCGCCAATGCTGTCGTCTTCCTCCTGTCCGATTCGGCCAGGGCCATCGCCGGGCAATGTCTCGATGTCAACTGCGGTCACACGCACCACTGATCAACTCATACAAGGACTAGCCATGACACAGGATTACGACGGCATCGGTTCCATCGAGGACCTGCACCAGGCCGCGCGCGAAGAAGCCGGGTACGACGACTTCGGCGGCAACGGCTATCTCGAGGGGCTTCAGGTTCTGCTCGAGTCGTTCCAGCAGGAGGCGGACCTCACTCCGCACGGCAAGGTGATCGCTCGCAAGATGATCATCGGCGCTCTCGCTGGACGACTGAAGAGCGAGGCTGGATTCGCGAAATACCCCGAGCACGTCGACGTTCCGATCGAGCGTCCGATCTTCGTAGTCGGGTTGACCCGGACCGGCAGCACCGCGCTACACCGCTTGCTGGGCGCTGACCCGGCACATCAGGGTGCCGAGATGTGGCTCGCCGAGACGCCGCAGCCGCGCCCTGAGCGCGACAAGTGGTCGGAGAACGAAGATTACGTTCGCTCGGATGCCTTCTACCGAGCGCGTCAGCGCAACGAGGCAGATCTGATGAAAGTCCATTTCATGGGGGCAGAAGAGGTCGAGGAATGTTGGCGCCTGCTACAGCAGACGATGCTCTCCACCGCGTTCGAGACCGTTGCGTACGTTCCGAGCTACACCCGGTGGCTGGCAGAGCAGGACTGGACCGAAACGTATGCGCGGCACAAGAAGAACCTGCAGTTGATCGGTCTGCACGACTCGGACCGGCGATGGGTGCTCAAGAGTCCGAGCCACGTCTTCGCGATCGACGAGATCATGTCGGTCTATCCGGATGCGTTGTTCGTTCGCACTTTCCGGGACCCGCTGACATCGATGGCGTCCACTTTCAGCCTTGCGGAGCAGGGAGGACACGACATGTCGAAGGCATTCGACCGTCCGGCCATCGGGCGCACCCAACTCGACCTGTGGGCGCGCGGTAACGCGAACTTCAACAGTGCCCGAACCCGTTACAACCCGGATCAGTTCATCGACGTCGACTACAAGGACTTCATCTCCGACGCGGTCGGCACCGTCGAGAAAATTTACGCGCAGTTCGATTTGCCATTCACGGACGAGGCTCGGGCCGCGGTGGACGCGTCGCATCAGGCGAGCCTGGCAGAACATCGCCGTCCGTCGCACCGGTATTCGCTCGAGGAGTTCGGCGTGAGCGCCGCCGACGTCGAAGCGAAGTTCGCCGCCAGATGATTGCTCGAAAAATCTACTAGAACAAGGAGACTCATATGAACGCTACTTGGGAAAAGTTCTGCGCAGATCTGCTCGAGGTCGGGAAGGTCCTCGAGGACGAGATCGTCCCTCAGGACCCGCTGACCCAGGCCGAGGGCGTCCGCTACCTCAGTCGGTTGCTTCGGTACGGCACGATCAACTGCGTCGAGTACACCGACCCGCGGTGGCCGCAGTTCACGTCCGCACCGAACCCGAACATGATGACGAAGATCGGTGCCGACAACCCGGACAACGTTTACATGCGCGCCAACATTTCCGGTAAATACAGCTACCGGATCATCGGCAGTCGGGGCACGGTTCCGCTGATCACGTTCGGTTCACGCATCAATCGATACCACATCGACGGCACCATGCTGCAGACCGGCGACCTGCACATCTACGACCTCGAGGTTGACGAGAACGGCCGTTTCGAGTTCATCGCGAGCGTGGACAAGCCGGCGGAAGGTGCCTGGCTGCCGCTGGCAGCCGACAGCAATCTCATCTCCGTCCGGCAGACGTATCGGGATCGGCGCACCGAGGTACCCGGTGAGCTGAGCATCGAGTGCCTGAACCCGGACGGTGACTTCGAGCCGCTGAGTCCGGAAGAGTTGGGCGTGCGCCTGGGCAAGTCGGTCGGGATCGTGAAGGGGATGGCGGAGACCTTCCTCGAATGGTCGCGCAAATTCCAGCCTCGCGCCAACGAGATCTTCGACTGGGGACAGGACTACTTCCAGAACGCCGGCGGCGATCCGACGATCTTCTACTTGCACGGATACTGGAAGCTCGCCGAGGACGAGGCGTGGGTCATCGAGACAGAAGTTCCGAACTGCGAGTACTTCAACTTTGTGCTGCAGAACTTCTGGGTGGAGTCGCTCGACTACAACCGGACGAACATCTACATCAACAACCACACCGCGAAGCTCAACGACGACGGCACCCTGACAATCGTGGTGGCGGCGAAGGACCCGGGATACGGAAACTGGATCAACACCGATTCGCACGCGGAGGGGACATGGGCGATGCGCTGGATCAAGGCGGACTCGCACCCGATCCCGACGTCGAAGGTAGTCAAGCTCTAAAGCAGGCAGGCTCACTCGGTCCTGTGTGAATAGTCGTACTACGCGGTCGTATCGACCGCGTAGTACGACGTTTGCTGCGCGGGATAATGTCACTGATTCATCTTCAGTATGGGAATCGTATGCACACCAAGATAATTCGATCCACTACCCGCCTGGTTGCACTCGGTATTGCCGGTGCCCTGTTGTTGACCGGCTGCGCGTCGGGTAGCGGCGACTCCTCGGATGCGACCTCCCAGACGCGCAGTGGTGCAGCTGGTTACGTCGGCGCACAAGACGCCGGGGAGCCGATTGACGGAGGTGTTCTCACCTTCGGCTCCTATTCGTTCCCTTCGTCATTGGATCCGACTAAAACTCAGGCCGCCGGCTCGACCGGCGGAACCGAAATGGCCGCACTGTACGACACGCTTGTGCGCAGTGACTCTGCAAGCGGGAGTTTCGTGCCGCAGCTGGCGAAGACGCTGACGAATAATCCCGACTTCACGTCGTACACGATTACCCTGCCCGAGGGCTTGACCTTCAGCGACGGAAGCCCGCTCAACGCGGAAGCGGTGAAGTGGAGCATCGATCGATTTGTCGCAGGCAAGGGCGATGTGTCGCAGTCCTGGCTGAACATTGTCGAGCACGTCGATACGCCGAACGAGACCACTGTCGAGTTTGTGCTCGAACGGCCGTGGCGTCAATTTCCGGCACTGTTGTCGCTCGGACCCGGAATGATCGTTGCGCGAGGTTCCGACGCAGGGGGAGCGTTCACTCCGATCGGGGCGGGGCCGTTTACCTTGGCCAAGTTCGCGCCGCATGAAGAGCTGATACTCGCCGCGCGCACGGAGTATCAGGGAGGCAAACCTCCGCTGGACACAGTGCGTTTTGTTCCCACCTCGGGAGCTCAGGCTCAGTACGAATCGCTGAAGAGCGGTCAGATCGACATGACGTACATCCTTCGCGACGAGGCTGTTATCAAACGCGCTCTCGACGAGGGATACTCCGGCTATCTCAGTCCCACCGGCCAGAACGGGATCGGCACGATCAACAACCGTGAGGGCAGGCCAGGAGCTGATGTTCGCGTCCGCCAGGCAATCGCCTACGGGGTGGACCCGGTAGCGGTCAATACACGTGCGAACAACGGATTAGGCACTGCCAGTTCCGAACTGGTACCGGTGTCGTCGCGTTGGTACAACAACACCGAAGGCATACCGTTCGATTCGTCGAAGGCAAAGACCCTGCTCGATCAGGCGAAAGCGGACGGGTACGACGGCAAACTCCGGTACCTCACGACGTCGGAGCCCGGCCAGCAGGCCACGGCATTGACGGTGCAGGCGTCGCTGAACGCAATCGGATTCGACGTCACCATCGACTATGCAACCGACGTCACGGATTTGGTTCGCAAGGTGTACAAAGACCACGATTTTGACATGACCAGAGGCGGCGCTCCGGTCGGGGAAGAAGCGCCTTACATCAATTTGTACAACAGTATGGCGAGCGATTCGAAGAACAATCCTTCCGGTTTCGCAGACCCGGAGATGGACACGCTGATCACAGCTGTGCAGACTGCGCCCACCGACGATGCTGTCCGCGACGCCATCAGCAAGGTGCAGGAGTATGCCAACGCGGCTGTGCCGTACGTAATCTGGGGCCCGGCAGCGGTATTGACGGCGTGGGACGACAACATTCACGGCGTCAAGCGCAACATCACGGACATCATGTTCTTCGACGACGCCTGGATCTCGCCGAAGTAAGTGGACTGTGCGAGACGATCCTGATGGCCGTCCCGGTCATCAGGATCAGTCGAGTGATTGCCTGCTGCAAGACAATACGGTCGGGTCTGACATGTCAGTCGAGAAGCGATGAAATGGTGGAACGATGAAATGGTCGTTGGCGGGCGCGATGATCGACGCTCTGGAACTGTGCGAGTTGGCCCAGGTTACGGAGGAGGCGGGCTTCGACGGTATCGCAATGCCGGATTCCGTGTTCTATCCCGAGCAGGTGTCGGCGCCGTATCCGTACACCGCTGACGGCAAGCGTATGTGGGCACCCGAGACTCCGATGCCCGATCCTTTCATAGCGATGACGGCAATGGCTGCGGTGACGTCTCGAATTCAGTTTTACACCAATGTGTTCAAGCTTCCGCTGCGCGATCCGTTGTTGACGGCCAAGCAGGTTTCAACCATGGCCGTGATGTCGCGGAACCGTATCGCGATCGGCGTCGGCTTGTCGTGGATTCCCGAGGAATTCACCTTTACCGGCACCGAGATGCGCACTCGTGGCGCGCGTACCGACGAAGCGATCGAGATCATCAAGGCCGTATGTGCCGGCCGTGGCCCGCAGTGGGTTGAATACCACGGCAAGCACTACGATTTCGACGCACTGATGATCAGTCCGGCTCCGGAGATTACCGTACCGATCTTTATCGGCGGGCACAGCGAACCGGGATTGCGACGCGCCGCGAGGCTGGCAGACGGTTGGATGTCGGTGAACACAACCAAAGATGAATTAGCCTCTGCCATCGACCGTCTGACGCAGTTGCGAGCCGAGTTCGGTCGTTCCGACGTCCCCTTCGAGATCAACGTCTCGCCGACCGACGTCCGCGACATCGATGGATACCGCGAACTCGAGGCGTTGGGGGTCACGGAAATCAGGGTGTCGCCGTGGTACCGCTACGGCATCGACCCCGGAGATCGTCAGGGGCGACTCGACTCGATTCGAAAATTTGCCGATGAGGTCATTTCTCAGTACTGAATTTCGCAGTACTGAATTTTCCGGTACCGATCTACTCAGTGCTGATCTATCAACGTCTGCATCGCCCGGCCGTAGAGTTTTGCCACTTTGGCCCGATCTGCGGTCGGCGCGATGCTCTCGGTGCTGAGTGCGCTCAGCAGTCCCGACACCTGGGCGGAGACAAGCAGTGCCCGGGTGTAGGCGTCGTCGCCCGGTAAACGGGCGGCGAGGTTGGTGGCAAATGTGCTTGTCATTTCCCGTAGTCGTCCGCGGATGCGGGGACTGTCGGAGGCGCGTGTCAGCGCTGTGAACACCGAGAGCATTCGGGCGTCGGCCTTGCCGAGGACAAACGATGCGATTTGCTCGCCGAGTGTGCCGAGTGGGCCGTCGAACTGACCCTCGAAGTAATCCTCGACCGGCGTGGTTTCCAGGAACAGCGCTTCCTTGGATCCGAAATGCCGGATGACCAGAGCCGGATCGATGCCGGCAACCTTGGCGATGGCCCGTACCGAGGTGCCACCGAATCCGTGCTCGCCGAACAGTTGGAATGCCGCGGTGCGAATCGCCTCGGATGTCGAGGGTTGTTCCGGCTCTGGCATCTGTCCACTGGTTGTCACGTTAATCGACCTCTGTGCTCGCTCTCACGCCGACCTCGTTGTCAACGCTGTTGACGATATCGTGTCAACGGTGTTGACTGTTGAGTCTGTCAACAGCGTTGACAGCTATATGCGGTTAGCGAAAAGAGTGTGAAATATGACAGATACCGACGTCAAAGTGCCGAGTGCAGCGGCGAAGGCGATTGATCCACCCACAAACTGGAAGATGGTGGGCGGCGGGCTCGCATTTCCGCTGTTCTTCGTGATCATGTTCTGCCTGTGTTACGTCAGCGCGTTCCACGCGCCGGCGCCGAATCAGGCGCCGATCGTCGTGGTGGGCCCGCCGTCGGTGACGGCGCCCGTGATCGACGGAATCGAAGCAACGTCTGGCGGCAAATTCGACATCGTTGCAACGGATAATGCAGCCGATGCCATCGCTCGGATCGACAACCGTGACGCCATCGGCGCCATCGAAATCGGTGACACCGTCACCGCGCACATTGCGACAGGTGCCGGTACCTCCACGGTATCGGTAGTGACAGCGTTGGCCCATTCCATTGCGGATCAGACGGGGCAGCAGGTCACCACGGTGGACTCGGCTCCTGTGACCGCGCGTGATTCCTCGACCGTCGGACTGTTCTACTTCCTGATCGTCTGCACCCTCGGTGGCTACCTGACCATGACTGTGCTCAGTCAGGTCGCGCCGAGAATGCGACTGAGAGAGCAATATTCGATTCTCGCCGGTGCGGCAATCCTCACCCCGCTCATCGCGTTCGGGATCACCAGTATCTTCATGCGCGCGTTTGGTGCGTCGTTCGGTGAGATCCTGCAACTGCTGGGGATTTCGATGGTCTACACCTTCACCGTGGGTGCAGTGTGCATTCTGCTGAATCGACTGCTCGGTCAAGCCGCGATCTTTGCGGTGTTGACGGTGCTGGTCTTCATCAACTTCCCGAGTTCGGGTGGCGCCATCCCGGTGTCGTTCCTGCCGGGGTTCTGGCAGCACATTCATTCGTTCTGGCTCGGATCAGCCGCCATGGAGCCCATTCGGTCCGTCATCTATTTCGACGGCAACGGCGCCGGCCCGCACCTCGTCGTTCTGTGTATCTGGTTGGTTGCGGCTCTCGGGCTCACTGGACTGGTCGCATCCCGTCAGTCGAAGAAGGCAGCAGCGCAATAAGATTGGTGGGGCCGGATACTCCCGGCCCCACCAGATCTCTACTTCAGCCGTACCGCGTCCGTGCCGTCTCCGTCGAGCATCGCCGAGCCCAGCAGAGATTCCGGGATCCCGAACCCGTCGATCAGGGTCGCGACATGCGGGCGCAGGGTGCGGCAGCGTTCGTTGATACCGCGAGTGACGGCCTTCGAGCGCTCGACCGACAGATGCCGATGCTCCATGAACCAGGCCTTGTCTGCTTCGATCACGGAGAGTGCATAGAGGTCGCACACCTCGCCGAGAAGATCTTTCGCGACCTCGTCCTCGCACGAATCGATACCGGCAACAAAGGCTTCCAGGATGACGCGCTCGATGTGCGCTTGCGCTGCTTTCAGTACGTGGTCCTGTACGAAATTGAAGGCGTCGAACGGATTCTCCTCCCGCTTCTGCGCTGCTTGCAACCTCCGTGCCGCCGTGGAAAGCAGGTACTCCTCGCGGTCCTCGAACATCTTCATCTGGGTGCCGCGGTTGAAGAGGCTGCCGTCCTCCTCGTTGTCCTGTCGCGTGTCGACAATCGTCTGCAGGATCTGTTGGGCCGCAGTACGTTTCTTGACCACATCGGAGACCGTCGTAGCGGCGAAACGCATCCAGTCGACCGGGCTCATGCCGCGAACTTCGTCGGCGTAGGAAGTGAGCAGTTCCTTGGCGACCAACTGCGTCAGAACATGGTTGTCGCCCTCGAAAGTCGTGAAGACGTCGGTGTCGGCTTTCAGTGCGGTGAGACGGTTCTCCGCGAGATAGCCTGCGCCGCCGCAGGCTTCGCGTGCCTCCTGAATAGCGCGAGTGGCATGCCACGTGTTGGCGGCCTTGAGGCCGGCGGCGCGCCCCTCGAGCTCGCGCTGCTCCTGCGGATCCGGGTTCTCGCTGCTTTGGATGTCATGCATCGCGGCAACAAGTTCGTTCTGCGCGAACTGCAATGCGTACGAGCGGGCGATCAGTGGCAACAGGCGCTTCTGGTGGACGAGGTAGTCCATGATCAGGACTTCGTTGTCGCTCTTGGGGGCGCTGAACTGTCTGCGTTGCAAGGCGTATCGGCCCGCGATTGCCAAGCCGACACGTGCTGCCGCTGCTGCGGAGCCGCCGACGGTGACGCGTCCACGAACCAACGTCCCCACCATCGTGAAGAAGCGCCGGTTCGGGTTGTCGATTGCGGAACTGTACGTGCCGTCCTCGGCGACGTCGGCGTAACGGTTGAGCAGGTTGTCGCGGGGAATTCGCACGTGATCGAACATGATGCGCCCGTTGTCGACTCCGGGCAGTCCACCCTTGAATCCGCAATCCGACGTCGTGACGCCGGGGAGGTCGTTTCCGGCGGCATCGCGGATCGGAACGACGAAGCAGTGCACGCCTTGGCTTTCGCCTCCGGTGATGAGTTGCGCGAACACGGCTGCGACGGTGGCGTGTTCGGCGGCCCCGCCGATGTAGTCCTTACGCGAGGACGGAGTGGGGGAGTCGATCACGAATTCGCCGGTGGCCGCGTCGTAGGTCGCGGTGGTCTCGAGTTCCTGGACGTCACTGCCGTGTCCGGTCTCGGTCATGGCAAAACACCCGAGAAGTTCCAGGTCGATGAGGGGTTTGACGTAGGCCTGGTGGTGGCGTTCAGTGCCGAGGTTCTCGATGGCTCCGCCGAACAGTCCCCATTGGACGCCGGCCTTGACCATGAGAGACAAGTCGGACATTGCGAGCATTTCGATACTGGTGACGGCGCCGCCCGCATCTCCGGTTCCGCCGTGCGCTACCGCGAAACCGTTTGCGGCATAACCGAGATCGGCAAGGACTCGCATCTGTTCGAGAGCCTTGGTACGGGCGATGGCGAGATTAGGAGTGAAATGCGGAGCAAATCGCTCGTCGGACAGTTCGCCGCGAACTCGCTCACGCACCTCCCGCCAGCGTCCGTCGAGAGTATTCCTGAGGTGGTCCGCTGTGGTGGCCATGGGATCGACCCTAGCGCGAGGGTGGGACCTGTCATCCGTTTCCTCAGCAGTTTCCAGCGGCGCCGGCTTCGATTCCTTCTCTGAACAGTTGTTTGTCAGCGTCCGGCATCGCTTGATACGACGGGTCGTTCTCCACGATTTTCAGGAAGTCCGCCGCAGCGTCTGCCGGGGCTCCGCCGCTCTGCGTCTGCTGCGTGACGTAGACCGAAACGGCCGAGCAACCGCCGAGAAAGGCAGGCTCGGTGCGGGGCGCGGCAGGGACCGAACTGACGGACGAACTGGCAGCGGATGTCACCGTCGTAGCGCTCGGGGCCTTGGTTTCCCCGTCGGAACTGCAGGATGTGACAAGAATCGCAACTGGAATCAACAGCGTGGTCAGCAGTCGCCTCATAGCCCAAATAGTCCCATAATTGGCCTGTTGGGGCCGGAAAACGCATTTCGGCGCCACAACTCCTACACCCTGTCGTTGTCAGATTCGACAGAACTGGGACACTGGAGGTCGTGACTGTGTCTTCCGGTGATTTCGACGTGCATGCAACGAACTCGGCTCGGCTCTTCGAGCGTGCCGGCAACGTGATTCCAGGCGGCGTCAATTCGCCGGTCCGAGCGTTCGGTTCGGTGGGTGGAACACCCCGATTCATCCGTGAGGCATCCGGCTACACACTGACCGATGTCGACGACAACAAGTACGTCGATCTCGTGTCGTCGTGGGGGCCGATGATCCTCGGACACGCCCACCCCGCAGTCGTGGAAGCGGTCCGGGAGGCAGCCCTCGGCGGACTTTCCTTCGGTGCTCCCACCGAAGGTGAAATCGCACTGGCCGAAGAAATCGTTGCCAGGGTCGCCCCCGTCGAGAAGGTTCGCCTGGTCAACTCCGGCACCGAGGCCACCATGAGCGCCGTGCGCCTGGCCCGCGGATTCACCGGCCGTACCAAGATCATCAAGTTCTCCGGTTGCTATCACGGTCACGTCGACGCCTTGCTTGCCGACGCCGGATCGGGACTTGCCACCTTCGGACTGCCCACATCACCCGGAGTGACCGGCGCACAGGCCGAAGACACCATCGTGGTCCGCTACAACGATCTCGACGCCGTCGCCGCAGCATTCGCGGCCAACCCGGACGCCGTCGCGTGTGTCATCACCGAGGCCGCTGCCGGAAACATGGGTGCTGTCGCGCCGCTGCCCGGTTTCAACGAGGGACTGCGCGCACTCACGCGCGAGCACGGCGCTTTGCTGATCATGGACGAGGTGATGACGGGATTCCGCGTCAGTGCGTCCGGTTGGTACGGCATCGACAACGTCGCCGGCGACCTCTACACCTTCGGCAAGGTCATGAGCGGTGGTCTTCCGGCCGCCGCGTTCGGCGGTCGCGCCGACATCATGGGTCATCTCGCACCGGACGGCCCGGTCTACCAGGCAGGCACCCTCTCCGGTAACCCCGTAGCCGTCGCTGCCGGTCTCGCCAACCTTCGCGCTGCCGACGCCGAGGTGTACGCCAAGCTCGGAAAGAGCGCCACCACCCTCGGCACACTCATGTCCGATGCGCTCACCGCAGAAGGCGTCGTCCACAAGGTGCAGTACGCGGGCACACTGGTCAGCGTGTTCTTCTCCGAAAACACCGTCACGAACTACGACGAGGCAAAGGCCGCGCAGACGTGGCGGTTCCCCGCGTTCTTCCACGAACTGCTCGCTCGCGGTGTGTACCCGCCGCCGAGCGCATTCGAAGCGTGGTTCGTCTCGGCCGCGCTCGACGATCGGGCGTTCTCGATCATCGCCGACGCTCTGCCGCACGCAGCAAAGGCTGCCGCGGCAGCCGTCAAGCCCTGAGATCTGCACGCTTCCGCCATTCCTTCATCCCGTACCTACTTCAGCTAGGACTCTCGACTGTGACCGACGTCGACCATCCAGACCACACGTCCACCCGCACGATCGTGCATGTGCTCCGCCACGGTGAAGTGCACAACCCGCGCGGGATCCTGTACGGACGGCTACCGGGATTCCGGTTGTCGGTGGCGGGTGAGGCGCAGGCACGGGCAGTCGCGGCTGTTCTTGCCGATCACGACATCACCCATGTTGTCGCGTCGCCGTTGCAGCGGGCGCAGGAAACCGCGACTCCGATCGCCGAGGCTCACGGCGTCGACATCACGACCGACGACAACGTCATCGAAGCCGGCAACGAGTTCGAGGGCCTCAAGGTTGCCGTCGGTGACGGCGCACTCTCGCGCCCGCGGCACTGGTGGAAGTTGCGCGATCCGTTCACTCCGTCATGGGGCGAGCCCTACCTGCAGATTGCGCATCGCATGCTCGCTGCCGTGAATGCCGCTCGCGTTGCTGCCGTCGGACACGAAGCTGTCATCGTCAGCCATCAGTTGCCGGTGTGGACTCTGCGACGGTTCCTACAGGGCGAACGCCTGTGGCACGACCCGCGTCACCGCCAGTGCGGCCTCGCGTCACTCACGTCGCTCGTCTACGAAGGTGACACTCTCGTCGACATCATCTACTCCGAGCCTGCAGGCGCATCCGATCCGAGAGTGACCGGGGCATGACTCCGCTCCGCTCCGAGCGCATGATTTTCCGCAAGGTCGCAGCAGCAGTCGCCACGACTGCTGCGGCGATGCTCGTTCTCTCGTCCTGCGCGACCGGCGACGACGCCGTCGCTACGGGCGGCACGTTCGACTTCGTCTCGCCGGGTGGCCAGACGAAGATCTTCTACGATCCGCCGTCCGATCGAGGCACCATCGGAAAGCTCACCGGACCCGATCTGATGACCGAAGACACAACTATCGCCCTCAGCGATTTCGAGGACAAAGTTGTCGTCCTCAATGTCTGGGGTCAGTGGTGTGGTCCGTGCCGCGCCGAAGCCGACGATTTGGAGCAGGTCTACGAGCAGACGCGTGATTCCGGAGTGCAGTTCCTCGGCATCAACGTTCGCGACGAGACCAAGAACAAGGCACAGGACTTTGTAATCGACAACAAGGTCTCGTACCCGTCGATCTACGACCCGTCGATGCGCTCGTTGATCGCGTTCGGCGAGGGATACCCGACGTCGGTCATCCCGACCACCATCGTTCTCGATCGCCAGCACCGCGTCGCCGCTGTGTTCCTGCAGGAATTGCTTGCCGAGGATCTCCTGCCCGTGGTCGAACGAGTGGCAGCGGAAGAGCCTGCGCAGCAATGACACTCGCAAGTACTGAAACACTCGGAGCGGGCGTCGGTGAAGCATTTCAGAATGCCGCCTCGTCCGGGCCGCTATTTCTCGCGCTCGGCGCATGCCTGCTCGCCGGTCTGGTGTCGTTTGCCTCACCGTGCGTAGTGCCGCTCGTTCCCGGTTACCTGTCCTACCTGGCCGGGGTAGTCGGTGCTGACGCTCCGGCAATCTCGGCAGACGAAGCCAGGACGCGAACTATTGCCCGCAGTAGCCGTCTGCGAGTTGCAGGGGCCGCCGGACTGTTCGTGGCCGGCTTCACCGTCGTCTTCGTGTTGGCTACGGCCTCCGTGTTCGGGGTCATCTCCACACTGCTGATCAACCGCGACGTGCTGATGCGCGTCGGCGGCGTTGTGACTATCGCGATGGGCCTCGTGTTCATCGGCCTGGTGCCCGCGCTGCAGAAAGACGTCCGCTTCGAGCCGCGTCGAGTGTCCTCTCTGGTGGGTGCTCCGCTGCTCGGGGGTGTTTTTGCACTCGGCTGGACGCCCTGCCTTGGCCCGACGCTTGCCGGTGTCATGTCCGTGGCCGCCGGAACCGAAGGCATGACCGCAGCTCGCGGTGTCACGTTGATCGTGGCGTACTGCATCGGGCTCGGCTTGCCGTTCATCATTCTGGCCCTCGGGTCGGCTCGCGCCTTGAACGGTGTCGGGTGGCTGCGCCGCAACGCGCGAACAATTCAGATTTTCGGCGGAATCATGTTGGTGGCGGTGGGCATTGCCCTCGTCACGGGCGCGTGGGACCAGTTCGTCGGCTGGGTCCGTGACGCATTTATCTCGGAGGTGACGCTGCCGATATGACAGCTGACGACAATCACGACAACTCGACTGCGGCATTGCCTCGGCAATCGCTGATCGGCCGAGTCATCGCGCTCGGACGCAACACGTGGCGCGGTCTCACCTCGATGAAGACGGCGCTCGTGCTGCTGTTCCTCCTCGCAATCGCTGCTATCCCGGGCGCACTGTTGCCACAGCGTTCCCTCAACGAGGGCAAGGTCACCGACTACATCGCCGCGCGGCCCACCTTGGGCCCGTGGATGGACAAGCTCGAACTGTTCGACGTGTTCAGCAGTTTCTGGTTCACCGCGATCTACGCCCTGCTGTTCATCTCACTGGTCGGCTGCATCCTGCCGCGCTGCGTCGAACACGCAAAGGCACTGCGTACCCGCCCCGTGGCGGCGCCGCGCAACCTCTCTCGCTTGCCGCACCACACGTCGGCCGTCGTCCCTGGCGAGACGCCCGAACAGTTGGCGGCGCGTCTGTCCAAGGAACTCAAAGGATGGCGCGTCGAGACCCGCACCGACGACGAGCGGTCGAAGCACGACGGTGAAATCACGATCTCGGCGGAGAAGGGATACCTCCGTGAATTCGGAAACCTCGTATTCCACCTCTCGCTCGTCGGACTCCTGATTGCCATCGCCGCCGGAAAGCTGTTCGGCTACGAGGGCAACCGCATCGTGATCGCCAACGACGGACCGGGATTCTGCACCACGTCACCTGCCGCCTTCGACTCCTTCATCGCCGGACTCGAGCTCGACGGCACCGGGATGACGCCGCTGTGTTTGCGGGTCAAGAACTTCGAGGCCGACTACCTCGAAACCGGTCAGGCCGAGATGTTCACCTCGGACATCGCGTACCAGTCGGGCGATGACATCGACTCCAACACCTGGCGCGACACGACCATCGCGGTGAACCACCCACTGCGCATTGCCGGTGATCGTGTGTACCTGCAGGGCCACGGTTACGCACCTACCTTCACAGTCACTTTCCCCAACGGGGAGACCCGCACCGAAACCTTGCAGTGGCGACCCGACGACGCCGTCACCTTCCTGAGCAGTGGTGCGATGCGTTTCGACCCGCCAGGCGGCATGTACCCGGATGCCGACGAGCGACGCAAGAATCAGATCGCCATCGAAGGACTGTTCGCGCCGACGGCACTGTTCCACGGAAATCTGCTGTCGTCGAGCTTCCCGGCGATGAACGATCCGGCCGTTGCCATCGACATCTACAAAGGTGACACCGGACTGGACACCGGTAATCCGCAGTCGCTGTTCGAGCTCAACACCGAACTCATCAATCAGGGCCGGCTGGTCAAGCAGGAACGTGTCAACTTGATGCCCGGCGAGAGCGCAACATTGGCGGACGGCACGCAGGTACGATTCGACGGCGCCGTCGACTTCGTCAACCTGCAGGTTTCTCATGACCCGGCTCAGCAGTGGGTCCTGGTCTCGGCACTGACGATGATGGCGGGGCTACTGGTTTCGCTGCTGATCAAGCGTCGCAGAATCTGGGCCCGTATCTATCTCGACGACGAACGACGTACGGTAGTAGAGCTCGGCGGACTTGCCCGTACCGACCACGCCGGCTGGGGCGACGAGTTCGATCGTCTCGCAGATCGACTATTAGACAGCAACTCGACTAACTCGGTGACCACACCGCACGTGCAGGAGAATGCCCGATGACAACCAACGAGACTCTCGCTCAGTACAGCGACTGGGCCTTCAAATCAGCCTTTACGGTGCTGGTTCTGGCGTTTGTGCTGCTGATCGTGGAGTACGCGTCGGCTCGCGCCAAATCCGTTCAGGAGAAGGAACTGGTTGCCGCGGGGGGTGGGGACGCCCTCACTCCGGGTCGCGTGACCGAGGAGCCGGTCAAGGCGCTCTCCGAGCGCTTCGGTGGCATGGGCCGCGCAGTCCTGGTTGTCGGCACCGTTCTGATCATCGCGTCGATCGTGCTCCGTGGGTTTGCCACCTCACGATTCCCGCTCGGCAACATGTACGAGTTTGTTGCCATGGCGTGTGCTGCCGCGTTGTTGGTCGGTCACGTTCTGCTGGCCAAGGCAACGTACCGGTCGATGTGGGTCTTCCTGCTCGTACCGGTGCTGATCTTGATGTTCCTTGCCGGCACTGTTCTCTACGCCGACGCCGCACCGGTTGTCCCCGCACTACGGTCCTACTGGCTGCCGATTCACGTGACCATCGTGAGCGTCGGATCCGGCATCTTCATGATCGGTGGCATCGCCAGCATCTTGTTCCTGCTGCGCCTGAAGTTCCCGCCCGGTGAAGAAGGTTCGGGCATCGGTGGCCGGATCGCCGAGCGGCTTCCCGACGCACAGACGCTTGACCGCCTGGCGTACAAGAGCACCATCATCGCCTTCCCGCTGTTCGGTGCCGGAGTCATTCTGGGTGCTATCTGGGCGGAAGCGGCCTGGGGTCGGTTCTGGGGCTGGGATCCCAAGGAAACGGTGTCCTTCATTGCATGGGTGATCTACGCCGCGTATCTGCACGCCCGAGCAACATCCGGTTGGCGTGAGACGAAAGCCGCCTGGATCAACATCGCAGGATTTGTGGCAATGCTCTTCAATCTGTTCATCATCAACATGGTCGTGTCCGGCCTGCATTCCTACGCGGGACTGACCTGAGTCGATCCGGTACGGTGGGTTGTCGCCGACCGGTCGGGGTTTTTTCCCGCGGGTACCAGCCACGAAACTAGCTACGCGATAGCTGTATGGTCGTGTCTATATCGGGCTGGGTGACACACCGGGCTGGGTGATCGACACGGAAAAGATTTCGACAGGGGCGGACATGGCTGAGAAGAAGGACGACGCGGGAGCGGGGATCTGGGAACCGGTGCGTCCGGCGGCTGCTCCGCATCAGCAAGCCGCGCCGAAGCCTGTTCATGCACCGGCACCCGCGTCACCCAAGGACGTCGATCCGGGAATGCGAAGCTTGTTCGTCGCGCCGACGGACAACGCAGCGCCGCGCGCCAACGGCCATGATTCCGTACCGATGTATCCGGCGCCGCCGACTCCTCCGCCTGCTACTACTGCCCCGGCTGCAGCGTCGAATCCGGTGCCTGCCCCGAATTCGACGCCTGCGCCCAACGCGGGGCGTGCGCCTGCCATTCAGTACCCCGGTGGTCCTCCCGGCCCGGCCAACGGGCGTTTTGCGTCCGGGCCATTCGCGGCCGCGCTGCCGCCGCAGACCTATGAACCGTCGCCGGGGGTCGGCCGGACGAATGGTGCAGTCAATCCGGGTGCAGTCAATCCGGGTGCGGCCAATCCTGGTCTGGCGAATCCCGTTGCAGTTAATCCTGTTGCGGCGCAACAAGCTCCGGCGCCTCGACCGCAGTTTCCGGCTGCGCCTGCACCTTCAGGTCAGATGCCGCCCGCTGCTAGGGTACCGGTTTCGCCGCCCATGCCCAACCCGCCCATGCCCAACCCGCAGATGCCTGTCCCGCGCCCGCCTGCCGTGGGTTCGGCGTCGATGGTGGGAACGCAGCCCGCGGCTGGTCGGCCGGAATCATCGCTGCCGATGTCGGCGCAAGATCTCTCCAATGCGCTGTTGCTCAAGCCCGTGAAGCCCGCTCCGGTCGGCGGCTGGCGCAAGGCCGTCTACACGTTGTCGGGACGGACTCTCAACCTCGGTAACGGCGCCAAAGATCAGCAGATGCTCGAGTTGACTCACAAGATCAATCAGCCCATGCAGGGCTGCTACAAAGTCGCGGTGCTCAGCCTCAAGGGCGGAGTTGGGAAGACAACGACAACAGCGACTCTCGGCTCGACGTTTGCATCCGTGCGCGGTGATCGTGTCATCGCAATCGATGCGAATCCGGATCGTGGAACGCTCAGCCAGAAAGTTCCTCTCGAAACCCCGGCCACCGTCCGTAACCTTTTGCGCGACGAAGCGACCATCGAGAAGTACAGCGACGTTCGCGGCTACACGTCACAGAGTCGGCACCGTCTGGAAGTGCTTGCCTCCGACAGTGATCCGGCAGTGTCCGAAGCATTCAGCGGGGAGGACTACACCCGCACCGTCACCATGCTCGAAAAGTTCTACAGCATTGTTCTCACCGATTGCGGAACCGGATTGATGCACTCGGCAATGACAGCGGTTCTCGAACAGGCAGATTCGTTGATCGTCGTGAGTTCCGGTTCGGTCGACGGCGCTCGCAGTGCCTCCGCCACCTTGGACTGGCTCGATGCACATGGTCACAGCGCGCTGGTTTCCAACGCCGTTGCCGTTATCAATGCGGTACGGCCTGGTTCCGGGAAGGTAGATCTACCCCGGGTAGTCGAGCATTTCGAACAGCGGTGCCGCACCGTTCAGCTGGTTCCGTTCGATCCGCACCTCGAAGAAGGCGCCGAGGTTGATCTCGATCGACTACGGCCCGGTACTCGGGACGCTCTCTTCGAACTTGCCGCCGCCGTTGCCGACGACTTCCCGCGTTCGCACTACGGCCGTCCGCTGCAGCGCTGAAATAGGCACAGGGCGACCGCCCTACAACAGGCACAGGGCGACCGCCCTACTTGTTGATGCCGGTAGGGGCGATCGCCCTGGCGGGGGACTTGCTGTGACCATTCGGGGCTTACGGTGACGAATAGGACCTTCTGCGACGAATAGGACCTACTGCGACGAATCGGTCGGAGCGCCGTCCTGGCCTCCCTGTTGCTTGCGTCGAGTTTGCTGATTTACGTTCCACAGGAACTCGGGATCGTCGTCAGGCCCCTTCACTCCGCCACCCGAGGCTCGGGAAGTGGGGGACGGTCCGAATGCTTTCCACATCAGGACGACCAATGTCACCAAACCTACTAACGCCAACAGATACAGCACGGCGCACCTCCTTCAAGTACAAGGAAGAGCCTACTCAGTCTCGGGTCTGGATCACCAGAAGCCCTGGGACGTGGGTACGGCTTGGTGCGCCGTGCTGTATTCGGGTAGAGCATGTGGGTAGAGCGTGAGCTCCGGTATTTCAGTTGGCTTCGGTGGTCAGCGAGCGCAGAAGCTGCATGACCTCGGTCTCGCGGAAGCGCCGGTGTCCGCCCGGAGTGCGAAGTGATCCGAGTCGGCCGGCGTGTGCCCAGCGGGTCACAGTCTTGGGATCTACGTGAAACAGAGCCGCGACCTGGCCGGGTGTCATGAGTGCGTCTGCGGCTACGTTGTATGTTGGTGCGCTCATCTGATGTTCCTCCGTCTTGGCGTCGAACATGTGTGTCGAAACAGTAGCTCAAAACCTACGCCGAGTTTGTTTCGGTGGCCCCTGCCCACGTTCGACCTTTTTTGGATTGGTAGCGCAATGTTTGCACAGAGTTGCCCAGTTAGTCGATCCTTAATATTTTGGTAAAGGAAAAGTAAAGGACAAACCGGATAAAGCGGGCTGATTATTTTAGTCGCCCGGAGTAGGTAACCTTGCAGTGTGAGTAAGTTGCCTGAACGTCCGGAAAACCAGCCTTCTACGCCCGACCTGACCAAGTCGGAGCCCGTTAACTCTGGGCAAGCAATTGCCTCTGGTGGAGTTGTCACGAAGGGGCAATTGGCGAGAGATGTCGTGCTGTACTCGGTTGCCCGACTCGTGCTGGTAGTCGTCATCGGTGCCGTCATCATGTTCGGTGGAAAGGCTGTCGGTGCAGAGGTTCCCCTGCTCGTAGCTGCCTTGTTTGCCGTGTTGATCGCGCTTCCGCTCTCGCTTCTGCTGTTTGCCAAGTTGCGTAAGCGAGTCAATGCCGGCATTGCCGCAGTTGACGCTCAACGTCGCGAAGACCGTGACGATTTGCGCGCCAAACTGCGTGGTGATCAGCGGTGACGTCGGAGGTGGTCGACGTCTCGCGCCGTAGTGCGCGAAGTTGGGTCGACAATGCGGTCCGACTGATCGAAGCCGACGCTCAGCGCAGCGCCGACACCCACCTCCTGCGGTACCCGCTACCGAACGACTGGCCCGTCCAGCTCTATCTCAAGGACGAGTCGACCCATATCACCGGGAGCCTCAAGCACCGTCTCGCGCGCTCGTTGTTCCTGTATTCCATCTGCAACGGTTGGGTTACCGAAAGCACTCCCGTTATCGAGGCTTCGTCCGGATCGACGGCTGTCAGTGAGGCGTACTTCGCGAAGTTGCTGGGGCTCGAATTCGTGGCTGTGATGCCCGCTCACACCAGTCCTGCGAAGATCGCCCTGATCGAAGCGCACGGCGGACGTTGCCACTTCGTCACCGATCCGTCGTCGATCTACTCCGAATCCCAGCGACTCGCGCGCGAGTCGGGTGGGCACTACATGGATCAGTTCACTCATGCCGAGCGCGCAACGGACTGGCGTGGAAACAACAACATCGCCGCCTCGATCTTCACTCAGCTCGAACGTGAGGAAAACCCGGTTCCGGAGTGGGTTGTCGTCGGCGCAGGCACCGGTGGAACGGGCGCGACCATCGGCCGCTTCCTGCGCTACGGCAAATTCGACACCGGGCTGTGTGTGGTCGATCCCGAACACTCGGTGTTCTTCGACGCCTGGCGGGCCGGTGATCCGTCCGTCGTCGGTACTCGCGGCTCGCGAATCGAAGGCATCGGTCGACCTCGCGTCGAACCTTCGTTTGTCGGTCAGGTCGTCGATCGGATGATCAAGGTGCCAGACGCCGGCTCCATTGCGGCCGCACGTCACGCCAGTGATGCGTTGGGGCGCAAGGTCGGTGGTTCTACCGGAACAAATCTGTGGGGCTCATTTGCCTTGATTGCGGAGATGATGGCGGCAGGACGAAGCGGCAGCGTCGTCACCTTGCTCTGTGACGGCGGAGAACGCTATTCGGGGACTTACTACAACGACGATTGGGTTGCGTCGGAGGGTATTTCACTCGAGACGTCGACAGCGGTTCTCGACGAGTTCATCCGATCCGGGACGTGGACGGCCGACGTCTGAGTGCGGGCCGGCTCATCGTGACCCTGGGCCATGAATCCAGTCCGGCCGCTTGCTCGAGCGCGCGGATCCGGATGAGATCGGGGGAGAGTGTGCCCTCGGGTATGCGCTCGAATCCGAGTCGCTCGTAGTAGGGCGCGTTCCAGGGGACGTCGACAAACGTAGTCAGGGTCACCACGTCGTGATGATGTGCAGCTGCCCAGTCGGCGATGGAGTCGATCAACTGCGCACCGAGGCCTTTGCGTGAGTGCGCGGGGTGCACTGACACCTGCTCGAGATGAACCCCGACGTCGATGATGTCGACCAGGGCGTATCCGATAAGTGCGTTGGCGGCGTCAATCACCCAGATGTGATCGGCTTCGAGGTACTGCGTGAGTTCGTCCAGAGTTGGGGGCGGATCGTCGGCGATGGAGTCCATTCCGATGTCTCGGAAGGGCTCACCCGCGGCTGTTTCGATCAGTTGTAGTGCAGGTAGGTCATTGGGGACGGCCAGGCGAATCACAGAATCCGTTGTACCTCGAGTGCCGAATTTCGCCCAACTGAGCAGCGGCGAATCCCAAACCTACGGCACCGTAGGTTGTGTATCGTTTGATCCATGGACGCTCCCGAGGTTTCGCTCGACAACTACGAGGCTGTGTACGAGTACTACCGCGGTCACCAGCAGAATCGGTTCGTGGCCAAGCTTGCCTACGCCGCGCTGGCGCTGAAATATCGTCCGCGAATTGCCTATGCGCCCGGTGCGGAAGCGGCGTTGGCGGCTCTACTCGGGAGTGGGACGCGGTTGGTGGTTGCGGTCAATCACCTTACGGAGAGTGACCAATTCACGCTCGCGGCGACGGCGTGGCGCACCCCACTGCGGCGGGTGATCGGACGGACTCGCGTACTGGCCAAGGATGAACTGTTTGCTGATCCGGCCCAGCGTAAGAAGGTCGACATGATGGGCAGTATTCCGGTGTTCCGCAGTAAGAATCACGGACTGCGGGCCGTGTCGGACGCGGGCCGCGTGATGATGGACGTCGCGGCGCAGCGCTTGAGCGAGGGGGACTGTCTGGCGATTTTTCCCGAAGGAACCTGCAACACGGAGGATCCCCGGACGCTGCAGCACGTCAACAGTGGAATCGGCCACATCGTCTCGCGCGCAGAGAAATTGGGATGCTCGCCTGCGCTCCTGTCGGTTGGGATCAGCTATGGGCCGGAGGCGGGTCATGTCAAGAGTGCCCGGGTTTTCATCGGCACTCCGGTAGTCGACCTCGGTGCAAAACCGATGGACATCGCTCGCGTCGTGCAGGGTGATCTGCAGCGTGCGGTGGACGGCGCCGTGGCGAGTTACTGATCGCTGCCTGCCCTTTGCATAAATGTGTCAACTCTGGTTGACGTCCGCATGTTGTCAACCTATATTGACAACATGACCGAAGCGACCTCACTCGCCACCGCGGCAGGCAGTCCAGATCCAGCCGAGGGCCTGCGGGCCGTTCGGGCGCTGCGACGACTACTCGAACGACTCGAAGCCATCCAAGTTGCCAACGCGCGCAAGCAGGGATGGTCCTGGCAAGCGATTGCCGAGACCCTCGAGGTGAGCCGCCAGGCCGTCCACAAGAAGCACGCAAACGCAGAGTCGCGACGAGGGAAAGGCAGGTAGGGAAATGTTCGAGAGGTTTACTGCAGACGCCCGCGCGGTTGTCGTCGACGCAGTCGGCGGTGCCGATCAGGTGACTCCCCGGGAATTGTTGGCGGCACTTCTGGCCACGGATCGAGGTATCGCCACCACGACCCTGCGCGAGTGCGGTGTCACCACCGAATCGCTGCACACCGAAACTCCGACGAATGATCTTGATCAAGACGCCGACGTGTTGGCGTCGATAGGCATCGACCTGGCCGCCATTCGGGAGAGCCTCGAGCAAGCGTTCGGGAAGGGAGCGCTCGACGACGCTGCCGTGCCTGCCGGGATCGGTTCGCGTCGTAGCAAATTCGCCTTCCCACGCTCGAGATTCGAGAAGGACGCGAAGAAAGTTCTCGAACTGTCTCTGCGTGAAGCGATCGCGCACAAGAGCAATCACATCGGCGCCGAGCACATCCTCCTCGGCATCCTGCGTGTCGCCGACGGTCCGACGCGCACGGCACTCGAAACGCAGGTCAGCATCCCCGAGATTCGTAGCCGATTGGAATCGGCGATGGGTCGAGCGGCCTAGAGAGCACGACTTGACGGGGTTGTATGCCAGCATTCAGATATGACATTTCTGGCACGTCTCATAGTCAACGGAATAGCTATCTGGCTCGCCTCCATGTGGGTCACCGGAATCACCATCGACAGCAATCAAGACGATACGTGGGGAAACATCCTGGTCATCGCGATAATTGCGCTGATCTTCACCGTCGTCAACGCGTTCATCAAGCCATTGCTGAAGCTACTGTCCCTCCCGTTGCTGATTCTCACGCTCGGGTTGTTCACGCTCGTCATCAACGCGCTCATGCTGATGTTGACGGCCTGGATCTCGACGTCACTGGACGCCGGCCTGACCGTCGACGGATTCTGGACCGCCGTCTGGGGCGCACTGATCATCTCGGTCGTGAACTTCGTGCTCAGTGCGTTTGTGCCCGAGAATCGCTGATCGGGCTTTCGCTGATCAGGCCAGACTCAGTGCAATTGCCGTCGCGGCACCCCAGACAAGCATTGCGAGTCCGGTGTCGCGCAGGGCAGGAATGAGAGCCATGCCCTGACCGCCCGAGCGCAGTGGTGCGTTGGCTCGGACTGCAAGTGGCAACGCGAGCAGTCCGAGCAGCGCCCACGGCGTTCGCAGAACAAGCAGCAGTGTCGCGATGAACGGAACAGCCAGCAAGACGACGTGCAACGTGCGGGTCCTCGCGTCGCCGAGACGGACGGCGAGGGTGATCTTGCCGGATTCGGAGTCCGTCGGGATATCTCGCAAGTTGTTGGCCACGAGAACCGCGCTCGAGAAGGAGCCGATGGCAACGGCGCCGGCAAGTCCGGCAAGATCAATGCGTTCCGCCTGCACGAATTGAGTTCCCAGAACCGCGACCAGGCCGAAGAACACAAAAACGGCGATCTCGCCGAATCCGCTGTACCCGTACGGCTTCTTGCCTCCGGTGTAGTACCAGGCGCCGATGATGCAGAACACGCCCACCGCGACCAGCCACCACGCCGTCGTTGCGGCCAGGGCAAATCCGGCGACAGCCGCGACCGAGAAGCAACCGATGGCTGCGGCCTTGACGGTGCCGGGGCTGACCAGCTTCGATCCGACCAGGCGAATCGGCCCGACGCGATCGTCGTCCGTCCCGCGAATTCCGTCGGAGTAGTCGTTCGCGAAGTTCACCCCGACGATCAAAGCCAGGGAAACGATCAGCGCGAGGAGCGCCTTCCACCACACTGCGTGATCCAGTGACGCCGCTGCTCCGGTGCCGACCAGCACCGGGGCAATCGCATTCGGGAGGGTGCGCGGTCTCGCGCCTTCGATCCATTGAGCAGCTGTAGCCATACAACGATCTTTGCACTGTGCAATACGATCGAATGCGGTGGATCAAGACAAGACTCGAGACGTGACTGGCATAACTCTGCTCGGTCCTGTGGCGATTGGGGCAGCGGACCGGTGGGTTGGAGTGCCCGGGCCGCGAGCGCGCGCCCTGCTCGCCGCGTTGGCGCTCGATCCGGGGCATCCCTGTGCGCCGCAGAGCCTGATCTCCGACATCTGGGGGCAGGAGCCGCCGCGCTCACCGACCAATGCTCTACACACGCAGGTGTCCCGGCTGCGATCCGCGCTCCCGGAAGGCGCCCTGGAGGTAACGTCGGCGGGCTATCGGCTCACGGTGACACGGGATCAGGTTGATCTCGCGCGAGCCGAGGACGAGGTCCGAGCGCTTCGCGGCGCTGACGTGCACCCGCGCGAGTTGCTGACGAGAGTCACTGCAGCTCTGAATCTCTGGCGGGGGAGCCCAGGCGACGATGTCGTCGGGCCGGCGGGTGAGCAGTTGGCTTCGCGTGCCCAGAGCCTGCGCGGCGAACTTGTCGCACTGCGACTGCGCTCGCTGCTCGAGCTCGGGGATTTCTCCGAGGCACTTCCCCTTGCGCGAGAAGCGCACGCCGACAATCCTTTCGACGACACCGCTGCCGGTAACCTGATGCGGTCGCTCGCGGGCTCGGATCGCGTCAACGAGGCGCTCGAGATGTTCGCGGTGCACCGAGAGCGCCTGGCTGACCGGTTGGGCGTTGATCCGTCGCAGGCTCTGGTGGAGCTGAACGTGGAGTTGCTCGCTGCGCCGACTGCGCCGGTCCGGAGTTCCCGCGCGATCGGTTTGCGCGCGGCGCCCAACGTGATGTTCGGCCGCCGAGACGATATCGAGAACATCGAGGCACTCCTCGAACGGTCTCGCGTCGTCACGATCCTCGGACCCGGCGGCGCGGGAAAAACCCGTCTGGCACACGAATTGGGGTCGCGGGCCTCGGCGCGCACATCCGTGGTTCTGGTCGAGCTGGCGTCGTTGCGAAGCAGCGACGACGTGATCGCGGCTATCGGTAGCACCCTCGGAATCAGTGAAGCTGATCTGGCACCCGGTCGTCTGACAGTCGGGCGAACGCACTCCGCCCGCGACCGGTTGGTCGAAGTTCTTTCGGCCGGCCCGATGACGTTGATTCTCGACAACTGTGAACATGTGATCGGGGCCTGCTCGGACATCGTTGCCGAGATGATCGCAGCCAGTGCTCAGTTGACCGTTCTGACGACGAGCCGATCACCGCTCATGCTCAGTGCAGAGGCCGTCTATCCGTTGCCTCCGTTGGAGATTCACGGTGATTCTGGGTCCGCGGTGGAATTGTTCACGGCTCGGGCCAGAGCCGTGCGACCGTCCGTACATCTTGATTTCGTGGCCGTCGGAAAGCTGTGCGCGACGCTCGACGGCTTGCCGTTGGCCATCGAACTCGCGGCGGCCCGCGTGCGGACGATGAGCGTCGAGGAAATTTCGGCGCGCCTGAGTGATCGCTTCGCGCTCTTGCGATCCGGTGACCCCACGTCGCCGGATCGCCATCGCACTCTGCACGCGGTGATCGACTGGAGTTGGAATCTGCTCGGCCCCGAGCATCGAGTGGCACTGGCTCGGTTGTGCCGATTCCCGGCAGGTTTCACGTTCTCTTCGGCACGAGCGGTCGCGGAATGGGACGGCGTGGATGACATAGCCGACGCGATCGAGGCTCTGGTCAACCAGTCGTTGCTCACCGTCGTCGACGGGCCGGGCGGGTTGCGCTACCACATGCTCGAGACGGTTCGCGAATACGGCGAGGAGAAGCTCGGCGAGCTCGGTGAGGGGACGGAAGTTCTTCGCAGACTTAGTGGCTGGGCCGTCGCGATCGCCGAGGATGCGCGCCGACGGGTTCGTTCCGATCAGCTGCGCCTTGTCGGTGAGATCGACGCCGAACACGACAATCTCCTTGCCGTGCTGCGTTGGGCAGTCGACGGCAAAGACGGCGTGACCACAGCGAGTGTCTTTCCGGTTCTCGGCGTGCTCTGGTCGATTCGGGGTGCACACACGGAAGTGGCGAACTGGGCACCGAAGGTGATCGAAGCGACCCGAGATCACGACCTACGTGACGTCGACGGCGACTTGGCGGCCACGACGTTCATGTTGGTCGCGATGCATCTACTGTTCGCCGAACTCAGTCGCGATCACGCTTGGGCAAGGGTTCGGCTCCGAAAGATGCTGCGCGAGCGCGGCGATCTGCGGCCGATGTTCGTTTTCTTCATCCGATTGCTGAACAGTCCGCGGTCCGGGTACGGCGTTGCGCGGTTGTTGGCGGAAGGAGTCCGTAGCGCTGACACCGAGACACGGACGGCGGCGTTGTTCGCGCGGTCGAACTTGCGCGAGAACATCGGCGACGTGCGTGGTGCCCGTAGTGATGCCGAGGATCTGCTGCGGTACGCCCGAGAGGTCGGGGACGAGTGGGGCGTTGCGATGGCCGCTCAACATGTCGGCTCGGTCCACAGTCAATCGACGAGGTATGCCGAAGCTGCCGAGTACTACGCGCTGGCCGCAGCGGCCAGCGAAAGACTGGGAGCTCACGAAGAAGCGGTGCAGCTCATCGGATTTCAAGCGAGCGCGCTGATTGCCGACGGGGATTTCACGGGCGGACGCGCGTTGCTGGATCAACTGCGGCCCGCGTTGGCGCAGGTCGGCGCCAGCTCTGCGATCGAGAATCATCAGCGTCGGTCGGCGATGTCGGCCAATCTTGCCGAGGCAGACCTGGCGGAGGGCCATGTCGAACTCGGTCTGCGCCAGTATCGAGAGGCGCTGGATTTGCTCGGCGACGCGATGGGCAATGTGTACGGAGATCCGTTTGTCATCCTGCTCAGCGCTGCCGCGGTATGCGCGCATGCGCTGGCTGGGCAGTCGGGCCAGGTTGCGGATCACGTGCACCGGATGGTCGAGTCGAGTCTGATCAAGTTGCATCCCAACGGATATACCGACCTGCCACTGACGGGTTCGGTTGCGGCGGCCGTCGGTGCCTACGATCTGTCGACCGGGAACGTCGGACCTGGCACACAGCTGTTGGCCCTCGCCGTCGTGATGCGGGGACGGCAGGATTTTGCCTCGCTGCAGCATGTACGACTCATCGAATTCGCGCGCGGAATTGTCGGTGACGAACAGTGGTTTGACGCGGTGAATACAGTTTCGCGATATCCACGCGCCGCGACCCGCGAAGCAGTTCTTGCCGCGCTTCGCGGATCGCGTGTGTAATCGCCTCGCTTACGTCTTGCGCATGTACATCCGCACCGTCAGTGGTGCCATCACGGCCACGATGACTGCCGCCCCGACGAGCGACCACACCACGTGAATACCGAAGTGGCCGTCGTTCGCGAGTTCGCGGACTGCGGTAACCAATTGTGAGACCGGATTGACGTTCACGAACTTCTGAAGCCAGCTCGGCATGGTGGCAGGATCGACAAACGCATTCGACATGAACGTCAGGGGGAACAGCACGAGCATCGAAACACCCTGCACCGTAGACGCTTTGTTCATCATCACGCCCATGAGCGCAAAGATCCAACTGATCGAGAACGCGCACACCATCACCAGAATCGCGGCAGACAGGATGCCGATCGCACCGCCCGCTGGGCGATATCCCATGGCAAAACCGACGATGAACGTGATGGTGGTGGCGATGCCGTACCGCACGACGTCGGCCAGCAATGCGCCGGACAGCGGAGCGATACGGGCGATCGGCAACGACTTGAAGCGATCGAACACACCCTTGTCCATGTCTTCACGAAGCTGAGTGCCGGTGACGATGGAACCGGTGATGACCGTCTGGACGAGAATGCCGGGGATGATCGTCGGCAAATACGCCGTGACGTCGCCGGCGATGGCGCCGCCGAAGATGTACGTGAACATCAGAGTGAAGATGATCGGCTGGATGACAACGTCGAACAGTTGCTCGGGATTGTGCTTGATCTTGAGAATGCCGCGGTACGCCATCGTGAACGTGTTCGCGAAACTCTGCTCGAGACTGATCCGTCGCGGAGCCGAAGTGGGATCGGCGACTTGGGATTTGGTAGTGGTGAGAGTAGTGGTCATGCGGGAATCCGATCGGAGTTGTTGTCGGAATCGGCGTCGTTGCGTCCCTGGTCTTCGGGTTGATGCCCAGTGATGGTGAGAAACACTTCGTCCAGACTGGGCTTCTGCACGTTGATCTCGTCGACGGCGATGCCGCGCTCCCGCAATCGGATCAGGAGATCAGCGGTCACGGATGGGTCGCGCAGCGGTGCGGTGATCCGTCCGACCTCGAGAGTGACACCCACCTCGACACCGAGCATCGACGCGATAACGGATCGGGCTTCGTCGGTTCGATCCCGCTCGACCAGTTTGAGGTGCAACGACGAAATACCCACCGATGCCTTGAGTTCGTCGGCTGTGCCGTTTGCGATCACTCGGCCACGGTCGATCACCGCGATCCGATCAGCCAACTGATCGGCCTCGTCCAGGTATTGCGTGGTCAGCATGACCGTCGAACCCTCGGCGACCAGTCGTCTGATCGTCTCCCACATCTGGGCGCGGGTACGCGGATCGAGACCGGTCGTGGGTTCGTCGAGGAACAACAGTGGTGGGCGGGCGATCAGGCTGGCCGCGAGGTCGAGGCGTCGACGCATGCCGCCGGAGAAGTTCTTGAGAGGTTTGGCTGCGGCCTCGGTGAGGTCGAATTCCTCGAGGAGTTCGAGTGATTTCTTTCGGGAGTCCTTGCGGCTCAGACCGAGCAAGCGGGAGAAGATCACCAGGTTCTCGGTGGCCGTCAGGTCCTCGTCGACGGACGCGTATTGCCCGGTCACGCCGATCAGGGATCGCACTGCAACGGGTTCGCGGGCGACGTCGCGGCCGAAGATGCGGGCCTCACCGCCGTCAGGGCGCAGGAGGGTGGCGAGCATGCGAACGGTGGTGGTCTTGCCCGCGCCGTTAGGGCCGAGTACTCCGAACACCGATCCAGTGGGCACGGTGAGGCTGACTCCGTCGACAGCGCGTTGTTCACCGAACATCTTGACTAGCCCCTCGGCCTCGATGGCAAGAGGTGAAGCTGTGTGGTTCATGGGATCAAGCGTGACAGAGTGCGCTTGCATTTGCCTTGCGTGGGCCTTGCGCGGGTTACAGGCCGCCGCGCCGCAGGGCAATTGCGCCGCCGCAGGGGCGATCAAGCACGCGTGCGCTGATTCTGCGCGCGGCAGCGTTTCTCGACAACGTCGGGGTTCTCCACAGCTGCCGCGTTATCCCCAGCCGAATATTTGTTGCTGGTGAACGCGGATACAGGCGGCACGCTCGCCACATGGGAATTCTCACGCGGGCACAGGCCCATCGGGACGGCATCAGCGACGCGCAGTTGCAGCGTGCCGTCAAGCGCGGCGAGCTGTACCGAATCGCAGCGGGAATCTACATGCGGGCCGACCACTACCGCGAACTCGATGCGCGAGCCCGTCACCGCTACACCACCCTCGCCACCGTTGCGGCCTGCGGACCAGGCGCAATCGTCAGTCATGCATCCGCGGCCGTGATGCACGGTCTCGACTGCGGCGCGCTAGGCCTGAATATTGTGCACGTGACGCGGAACAGAAGCTCAGGTGGGCGAAAGAGCGTCACCTTCCACCTTCACGCGGCGCCGCTGGTTTCGGAGGAGATCGTGCGTGTCGACGGTGTGGCAACGACGTCGCTGGCGCGCACGCTTGTCGATATCGCGCGCACGACATCGTTCGAAGACGCCGTAGTGATCGGTGACTGCGCACTGCGCCGCGGGATGAGACGTGAGGATGTGGCATCCGTGCTCGAACGTTTGCACGGCCGCCGCGGAATGAGCCGAGCGCGGGTGGTTGCCGAGTTCATCGAATCAGGTGCAGAGAGTCCAGGGGAGTCCATCAGCCGGGTGCGCATGCGCGCCGACGGTTGGCCGACGCCGACCTTGCAGCAGGAGATCCGCTTCGGTGGACGGTTCATCGGGAGGGTCGACTTCTTCTGGAAAGAACATGGTGTGGTGGGGGAGTTCGACGGCATGGTGAAGTACCGCAGCGAAAATCCGGGTGCGGTGTTGGAGCGCGAGAAACTGCGCGAGGACGCAATCCGGGACGCGGGGTTCGAGGTGTTCCGGTGGGTGTGGGCGGATCTGCGGGACTTCGAACGGGTGCGGGAGCGCTTCGATCGGGCGTGCTTGCGCCGCGCCGCGCGCTGAATATTCGTACGCGCGGGTGATCAGGCCTGCGGCTGAACATTCGGCCTGCGGGAGCTGGTCGAGCTCTAGCCGAACCTGGCCACCAGTGCCGCCCGGTCGAGTTTGCCTGGGCCACGGAGGGGGAGTGCGTCCACGATGAACAGCTCGCGCGGCGCTGCCGTCACATCAAGCGTTCGCTGAACATGGGCGCGCAATTCCTCGAGCGTCGGAGGTGCGCCTTCGGGTACAACGCACACCACTACCCGTTGGCCGAGGCGAGGATCGCTGATGCCGATGACAGCGCACTCCCGAACAGCGGGATGATCGGCGAGCGCGGCTTCGACCACCTGCGGCACCACTGTCAGCCCGCCGGTGGAGATCGCTTCGTCGAGGCGCCCGCTGATGCGCAGAACACCGTCGACCACCGATCCGGCGTCGTCGGTGCGAAACCAGCCGGGTTCGGCGAAAGCGGGGTGGTCGGGGAGTCCTCGATACCCGGATGCGAGCATCGGCCCGCCCAGCAGTACCCGGCCGTTGTCGATGCGAATCTCTGCCCCGGACAAGGGGATTCCGTCGTACACGCATCCGCCGGCGGTCTCGCTCATGCCGTAGGTCCGCACAACATTGATGCCCGCTGCGGTGGCTTGTTCGAGCACCGGTGCGGGAGTTGCGGCACCACCGAGTAGTACGGCGTCGAGGGAGGCAAGCGCGTCGACGGCACCGGGGTCGGCGAGCGCCTTGAACAACTGCGTCGGCACCAACGAGGTGTACTTTCGTGGGCCGCTCATCGCGGCAACCGCAGCGGGAAGCACGGCGGGATCAAAGCCTGTGCTGACGTCGACGACAACAGGTTCGGTTCCGGCGAGTGCGCTGCGCAGCAGAACCTGCATGCCCGCGATGTGGTGCGGCGGAAGGACCAGTAGCCAGGAACCGGGACCGCCGAGGTACTCGTGAGTGGCCTCGCCGCTCGCACGTAGAGCGTCGGCGCGCAGCATCGCGCCCTTCGGTGTCCCGGTGGTTCCCGATGTCGCCACAACCAGGGCAATGCCGTCGTCGATGGGTTCGCCGGGATGCAGAGCGTCGGAGAGCCTGGCTCTCTCGCGCGAATCAGCGGCCGGGACAGGAAGGACGGCGGGGCCCCGGCCGTCGAGTATCCGGACGATCTGCGGCAAAACCTCGAGGACAGCAGCGCCCTGCGGAATCGGTAGTGCTTCGAGGATATTCATCGGCGAAGGTCGGGTCCGGCCAGCGGCCAACCGCCGGTAGCAAGATGACTGCGGACACGATCGACGTCGGTCTCCAGGGGCATCTCGTTGGTGATCTTGGTGATCAGGACCTGGATGTCGGTCTTCTCGATCGGGAGATCACCGTCTTCGATCAACGCGTCGGCAACCGCGTCGACTTCCGTTTCGGAGAGTCGACGCGTCAGCAGAGCAAACAGTGGGATGTAGTCCTGTTCGGGAACGCCATTGGGATAGCCGGCCCGCAACCAACCGACTATCGAGGTGAGGAAGGGCGGAAGGGCCATGCCGTCAGCTCACATCTCGAACTTCGTGTTCGGCGTTGTCGTCAGTGACGGGCCACCCGCCGGCGCGCAGACGCGCAGTCACACGTTCGACGTCCTCTTCGGAGGATTCCTCGTTGAGGATTCCCGCGATGATCGCGCGGAGGGTGTCGTAGTCGACGTGCCGGTCCGGTACTTCGTGCGCGGATTCGATGGACATCGCGACGACCTGTTCGATTTCTTCGTCGGTCAGGCGTCGACGCAATACGGCGAGCAGTGCAAAATGATCTTTGTCCGGGATTCCTTCGGGGTATCCCGCCCGCAGCCAGTCGAGCACGCTGCGCAATGAATACTTGCTCAAATCCTCGGCCTCTTTTTCGTATCGATGGTGGAGTCGGACAGCCCTGAAACTCGACTCAGAAGACGTTGATTCCGAACGTGCTGGCCAGGAAGTTCTTCATCAGCAGCAGTATCCCAGCGAAGACGGTGATCAGCACCACGGCAAAGCACAGATACGCCCCGGCTTTGCCGAGCGGAGTGGGCCCGTCGGTGCCGTCGGCGCTCTGCAGACTCAGCGATTTGAGGCCGAGCGCAAAGATCGCGGGCAGTCCGGCGCCGAAGAGCAGGCCCACGGCAACTACCTGCCAGAGTGATTCGAGAGTGTCGGTGAGGAGATGCATTCTCGTCTACCCCTTTCAGGAGTTGTGGGTGGTCTCGGGGGTCGGTGTCGGATCTGCGACGGGCACAGCTTGATTCTCGTCCCACTCAGCGGTCACGTTGGCCGCGTCGACGGGTTCTTTACGTGAACGCACATACATGAAGACCGCGAAGGCGATCAACGCTGCGAAGACGACGAGAACACCGGCGAGTCCGCCGATGAAATGTGCGATTGCCCAGCAGATCGCGCCGACGATTGCGGCCGACGGGAGAGTGATCAGCCACGCAGCGCCCATGCGTCCGGCGACGCCCCAGCGAACTTCGGCGCCCTTGCGGCCGAGACCGGTGCCGAGGATGGATCCGGTGGCGACGTGAGTTGTGGACAGAGGGAGTCCGAGGTGGCTCGACGTAAGAATGATTGCAGCCGAGGATGCTTCGGCGGCCAGTCCCTGAGGTGCGGAAATCTCGACGAGTCCCTTGCCGAGTGTGCGGATGATTCGCCATCCACCGAGGTACGTGCCCAATGCGATAGCGACCGCACACGTGAACTTGACCCAGAACGGCATCTCCGTCTCGGCGGTGATGGATCCGTGAGCCACCAAGGCCAAAAAGATGACGCCCATTGTCTTCTGGGCGTCATTGGTGCCGTGCGCAAGCGATATCAGTGAAGCGGTGCCGATCTGACCGAAACGGAATCCGCGCTCACGCTCGTCTTCCTTGACGGACGCGGTGATCCGGTAGACGAGCTTGGTGCCGACGCCGGCAACCAGTGCCGCCACGACGGGGGCGAGGAGTGCCGGAACCACAACCTTGGTGAGGACGCCACCCCACTCGACGCCGCCCATTCCGATGGAGGCAATCGCCGCGCCGATCAAACCGCCGAACAGTGCGTGGGACGAACTCGACGGGAGACCGAGCAACCACGTCGCCAAGTTCCAGATGATGCCGCCGACCAGACCGGCAAAAACGATCAGCAGAAGGTCCTGCCCGCTGACGGCGCCGAGGTTGACGACGCCTTTGGCGACCGTCGCCGCAACTTCGACGGACAGAAAGGCGCCAACCAGGTTCAGGATTGCGGAGAGTGTGACCGCGGCCTTCGGTTTGAGTGCGCCGGTGGCAATGGATGTGGCCATTGCATTGCCTGTGTCGTGAAATCCGTTCGTGAAATCGAACGCGAGGGCGGTGACAACTACCACCAGGAGGATTACGAGCTCTGCGGTCACAACGTGAATTGTGCGTATCGAACGCGTAAATGTACAGCCAACGGGATGTGACCTTCCGTGACATGCGGTAGAGGCGGGCGCGTGGGCTGCACTACCGCAGCTGAGGGCGTGTTCAGAGACACTGCTCCGAACTCTTGTGTTGCGTTTCACTTTTCCATCTCACTGACCGGGAAAGCACATTCTTCGTCCTTTGATCGCTGATTACCTACGGCACTGAGCGCGCTGTTCGGCAGTGCACGTGTGTGAGAAGGAGAGTTTCGAAGTGAAGCCCAACAAGACCGCGAAGCTGGTTGTGGCCCTAGCCGCAACTGCTGCATTGGTTTCTGCCTGTGCAGGCGACCGCGGTGACGACCCGTCGGCGACGTCGAACGGTGCATCCGTTGCGACGGCCGACGCCGCGTCGAAGAGTTCCGATGCCAAGTTCGGAACCCTGGATTCGCCCTGCGGCGACGGCGATGCAAAGGGCGCCACGGATCAAGGCGTCAGCGACACCGAGATCAAGATCGGCTTCGGCGACGACCGTGGCTACGTGAAGTCGCCCGGCCTCAACAAGGAAATGAGTGACGCGGTCAACGCCCTCATCTCCTGGTGTAACGATCAGGGCGGCATCAACGGCCGCAAGGTTGTCGGCACCGATTACGACGCGGCGATGACGCAGGCCAACTCGGTCATGCAGGAAGCCTGCGCCAGCCAGTTCATGTTGGTCGGCCACGGATTTGCGATGGACCAGACCGCAGAGCAGACCCGTGTCGCCTGCAACATGGTTGCCGTTCCCGGATTCACGGTGTCGCCCGACGCCGCCAACGGACCGATGACGTTCCAGGGTGTCCCGTTCCCCGTCGACTACGCCAACGGTTCGCAGTGGTTCCAGATGGCCGAGATGCACCCGGACATGGTCAACGACTTCGACGTCGTCAACAGCACGATGCCGACGATCATTACGTCCACCAACAAGATTCGGTCGATCGCCGCGGCTGCGGGCTTCAAGCTCAAGGACTGCGGCGTGACGCTGAACTACGAGGGTGAGTCCAGCTACGTGCCGTTTGCCGAGAAGTTCAAGGAATGTGGTGTCAAGGGCATCTGGACGTCCCGTTCAGCCAGCCCGGCCGAGCTGAACTTCGTCAAGTCTCTCGATCAGGTCGGTATCGATCCGATCTTCTTCGGTGAGGCCACCTGGTACGGCGAGTCCATCGCCTCCTGGAACAAGGACACCGGACTGCTCGACAACTTGAGCGCCGGCATGACGTTCCAGATGCTGGAGAACGCAGACAAGGTTCCTGCCGTCAAGAAGTACGTCGACCTGGTCAACGAGCAGGGCGGCAAGACGGCACTCCTCGGTATGCAGGCTGCCTCGTCCTTCCTGCTGTGGGCCACCGCTGCTGATGAGTGCGGCAGCGACCTGACGCGTCAGTGCATGGTCAACGAACTGTCGAAGATCGACGACTGGGACGGCGGCGGGTTGCATGCCGCTACCGATCCGGGCAAGAACATGCCGGCCACTTGTGGCCTGATGACTTCGCTGAAGGGCGCCGAGTACTCACAGGCGTTCCCGACGACAGCAGGCGAGTTCAAGTGCGACCCCAAGTACATGGTTGCCACGGACAAGAGCACGTGGGGCACCGATCTGGATGCCGATCGCATCTCCACGAAGTACCAGAACGCGAATGTGATCAAGCCGCAGTCCTGATTCACCTGAGGTAGGTGGCGCGCTCCGTGTGCCTCGAGTGCGCGCAGCGTGCCGCCTTTCCTCCCCTAACGAGGGTTCAGTTATGAACACTTTTGTCACCTTCACGATCTTGGGTTTGGTCCTGGGATCGGTGTATGCGATCGCCGCTTCCGGGTTGGTGCTCACATACAACACGTCCGGAATTTTCAATTTCGCGCACGGCGCTCAGGCGATGCTCGGCGCGTTCATCTACTGGCAGTTGCGGTACGGCTGGGAACTTCCGACCGTGGTTGCTCTGTTGATTTCTCTTGTTGTGGTCGGCCCGTTGATGGGGCTGGGCCTGTATGTGCTGATCATGAAGGGCCTGCGTGATACCGCGGAAGTCACCAAAATTGTTGTCACGGTGTCGATCCTGCTGGGTATGCTCTCGATCTCGCATTGGTTCTGGCATCCGGAGACCGCGCGGACGATGCAGATGTTCTTCGGTGATCAGTCCAAGATCACGGTGTTCGGTGCGAGCATCCGTTACCACGAGTTGATCTGCATTTTGGTCGCGATCGGTATCGCGGTGGGTCTGCGGATCTTGTTCACCAAATCCCGCGCGGGTGTCGCGATGCGCGGTGTCGTCGACGATCCGGATTTGTTGCGTCTGAACGGTCATAACCCGGAACGCTTGGCGGCGTTGTCGTGGGCGATGGGTTCGACGTTGGCGGTGTTGGCGGGTATTTTGATCACCCCGATCAGCGGCGGCACCCTCGAGGCGAACATGTTGACGCTGTTGGTGATCGACGCGTTCGCTGCGGCGATGTTCGGTCGGTTGCGCAGTATTCCGCGTACGTTTGTCGGCGCTGTGGTTCTCGGTTTGGCGGGTACGTACGTGTTGGCGTACTTCCCGACGAGTTGGAGTTGGACGTCGAATTTCCGTGTCTCCCTGCCGATGATCGCGCTGTTCGTGGTGTTGATCGTGCTGCCGCAGGACCGTCTGCGCGGCGCAGTGACCCGTACCCGCGAGCGGTATCACGTCCCGTCGGTCCGCAAGGCCGTCATCTGGGGTGTCGCGCTGATCGTGATCGTGTATCTGCTGCGTCTGCTGATGGTGACGTCGGCGATCACGACGTTGACGATCGGTATGACGTTCGCGATCATCGCGCTCTCGCTGACGTTGTTGACCGGGTATGCGGGTGAATTGAACTTGGCGCCGGTCTCTTTCGGTGCGATTGCCACCATCGTGGCGTTCCATTTCGGGATTTCCGGTAGTGGGTTGGCGGCGCATCTGAACCTGTGGGGCATCATCGTCGGCGTGCTCGTCACTGCCGTCATCGGTGGCCTCGTCGCGTTGCCGGCGCTGCGTCTGCGCGGGTTGTATCTGGCGCTCGCGACGATGGCGTTCGGTGTGTTCCTCTCGAACATGGTTTTGCGTGATACCACCGAACACGAGATGTTCGGCATCCGGTACTCGCTGTTCAAGGACGGCAATATCGCGATCCCGCCGCTGAAGGTCGGGCCGCTCGATCTCAGCAACGACACGGTGTTCCTGATGACCGTGACCGCACTGTTCTCCGTGCTCGGTGTCGGAGTGATCGCGTTGCGCAACAGCGGTTACGGGCGTCGTCTCGCGGCGATGAAGGACAGCCCCGCCGGTTCGGCGATGCTCGGCCAATCGTTGGTGCGGCTCAAGCTGAGCGTGTTCATGATCTCCTCCGGCATCGCCGGATTGGGCGGGATCCTGATGTCGAGCGCGATGGGCTCGGTCTCGGGCGAGAGTTTCGCGATCATGGTCTCGCTGTCGCTGTTGATGCTCACCGTCGTCGCCGGAATCGGCTACGTCAGTGGCGCACTGTTCGGTGGTCTGATGGCGGGTATCGGTTTTGCCGTCATCATGGTTTCCTTCACGAACCTCGCGTCGGCGCAGCCGGAGCTCGAGGGAATGTGGTTGCTGCTGGGCAACATTGCCGCGGTGAGTCCGGCGTTGATCGGTATCGGTGTCGGCGCGAACCCCAGTGGCACCATCCACCAGGTCGTCGAAGGGTACCGCCGGTTGATGAACGCCACACCGGTCCTCTACGGCGGCGCCGCCGTGATCGCGGTGACGTACCTGCTCGCTCTGACCGGGGTGCTCGGGAACTGGTGGTTCGCGTCCATCACCATCGCGGTGGTGTTCCTGTTGCCGGTGATCGGTGAAATGGTCATGCCGGCAGCGGTTCTCACCCCCGACGAGTTGGCGGCGAAGAAGACGCTGGTGCCCGAGGAGGTCGGGATCGACGTCCCGTACAGCGACGAGGTCCGCGAGGAACTCGACCGCGAACTCGGCATCGACCTCGACAAGTCCGAAAAGGAGTTGGCCGCTCATGTCTGAGACACCTTTGCTCGAAACTCGTGGTGTCACGGTGCGTTTCGGTGGTCACGTGGCCGTCAAGGATGTGTCCCTGACGGTGGCTCCGGGAACGGTGACCGGGTTGATCGGCCCGAACGGCGCCGGGAAGACCACCCTGTTCAACACCATCACCGGGTTGCAGAAACCGACGTCCGGACAGGTCTTCCTCGACGGGGTGGACGTGACGAAGTTGGCGCCGCACAAACGCGCCAACAAAGGTTTGGCGCGCACGTTCCAGCGCCTCGAGTTGTTCGTCTCGTTGTCGGTGCGCGACAACCTGCGCGTCGCCGGGGACATCCACAAAGCGAACAGCGGCAACAAGATCGACGTCGACGCCGAAACGGATCGACTGCTCGAGCTGACCGGCCTGAGCGATGTGGCGGACAAAGATGTCTCCGACATCCCCACCGGCCGCGCCCGCGTGGTGGAGGTAGCGCGGGCCTTGATGACGAATCCGCGGATTCTGCTTCTCGACGAGCCGGCATCGGGTCAGACAGAGCAGGAAACGGAAGTGTTCGCGCAGATGCTCACCGACCTCGCAGCCGGGGGTCTCGGAATTTGTCTGGTGGAGCACGATATTCCGTTGGTGATGAAGGTGTGCTCGACGATTCACGTGCTCGACTACGGAGCGGTGTTGGCCTCGGGTGATCCGGAGAAGATCCGCACCGACCCGGATGTGATCGCCGCGTACATCGGCACCGAGGAGGAAGCAGTATGACCGCAGCAACGATCGACCCGGCAGCGGCCGACGCGGGCCGCGCGGAGCCGTTGCTCGAATTATCGGGTGTGCGTGCCGGTTACGGCTCCATCGAAGTCCTGCACGGCGTGGACCTCGTCCTGCAGCCCGGCGCCGTGGTGGCGTTGCTCGGCCCCAACGGCGGCGGAAAAACCTCGACGTTGAAGGTGTGCTCGGGTGTCCTGCCGCTCACACGCGGGGAGTTCAAGCTCGCCGGACGGGTCGTCAACGGTATCGAGGCGTCCGAACTCGCCCGATTGGGTGTGTGTTCCATCCCGGAAGGGCGTGGGATCTTCGCGAACCTGTCGGTGCGGGAGAACCTGTGGATCGCCACCGGCACCGGAGCCTCGCTCGCCGACCTGGAAGAGGTTGCCTACACACGGTTCCCGATCCTGGGGGAGCGCCGTAGTCAGTTGGCGGGTTCGATGTCGGGCGGTGAGCAGCAGATGCTGGCACTCTCGCGGGCGTTGGGAACGCATCCGACGGTGTTGCTGCTCGACGAGTTGTCGATGGGTTTGGCACCTCGAATTGTCTCGCAGATGTACGACGTGGTGGGTTCACTTGCCGCGGAAGGTATTTCCATCCTCGTGGCGGAGCAGTTCGCGCGGGCGGTGTTGCCGATCGCGACGTCGGCGGCGTTGATGTTGCAGGGTCGCGTTACTCGGGTCGGTGACCCGCATGAGATCGAAGAAGAACTTTCTACCAGTTATCTAGGAGGATGACGATGACTACAGTTGAAGATCGCCGTGATGAGTTCAAGAAGAACATCACCGACCTCAAACTCGACAAGGGCCAGTCCGGCGGCGACGCGAAAACACTGTTCGGCGGCCTGATCCTGATGGTGGTGGGGGTAGTCGGCGCGTTCGTGCTCTACATTTCCTCGCTCACGGAATCGGATCTGCGCAACATCGCGTCGTACCAGATCTTGGCGATCGCGTTCCTGGCGTTGACGGTCATCGGAGCGGCGATGTTCATCGCCGCGTCCGTCGCGAAGGTTCTGCGGTTGTGGCTGGTGCGTCAGCTGCTCGAAGGCCAGGCCCAGACCGATCAGATCGCACAGGCACTGAACACCCGCATCTGAACCAGGCCCAACCGCTAAGGCCCGCCACGGAAACCGTGGCGGGCCTTTTCAGCTCGGCGACTACTGCGGCGCTCGGCGACTACTGCGGCGTTCGGGAATCACGCCGGATCGGATGGTCGTCCGGAATCTGCACCATGACGATCGGCGTCCCGTCAGGATCGGCGATCCACATCTCGTGCAAACCCCACGGTTCCTGGCGTGCCTCGCGGGCAATCTTGACTCCGGCGAGTACCAATTCCGTTTGAACGGCCGTGAGATCGCGAACCTGCAGCCAGATCGCGCTTCGGAACCCACCGTTGCCCGCGGCGCCGTGTGCGGCGACCTCGATCAACCCTTGACCGGCGAAGAACACTGTGCCGCCGGGGTATTCACGGGCGATGGCCAGCCCGAGCGTGTTCCGGTAGAAGCTCAGCGTGAGCTCGTAGTCGTCGGGGCGCAATATGGTTCGGCTGCTCAGAATCTCCACGGAACCATCCTTCCATGTCTCACTCTGCGATTACAGAAATGCTCGGCAATCAGAAATACCAGGGGTACGGCGACCAGTCGGGATCACGCTTCTCGAGGAAGGAATCGCGGCCCTCGACGGCTTCGTCGGTCATGTATGCCAAACGTGTTGCCTCACCGGCAAATAGCTGCTGGCCGACCAAGCCGTCGTCCTGCAGGTTGAATGCGTACTTGAGCATGCGCTGAGCCTGCGGGGACTTACCGTTGATCTTGCCTGCCCACTCGATGGCAACGTTCTCGAGTTCGGCGTGATCGACGACCTTGTTGACGGCGCCCATCTGGTGCATTTCCTCGGCGGAATAGGTATCACCGAGGAAGAAGATTTCGCGAGCGAACTTCTGGCCCACCATCTTTGCGAGGTAGGCGCTGCCGTACCCGCCGTCGAAGCTTCCGACGTCGGCATCGGTCTGCTTGAAGCGGGCATGTTCGCGACTCGCCAGGGTGAGGTCGCAGACGACATGCAGGCTGTGTCCGCCGCCGGCGGCCCAACCGTTGACCAGGCAGATGACCACCTTGGGCATGAAACGAATCAGCCGCTGCACTTCGAGGATGTGGAGTCGTCCGGCACGAGCCTTGTCGACGGTGTCGGCCGTTTCGCCTTCCGCGTACTGGTAGCCGCTGCGGCCCCGGATGCGCTGATCGCCGCCCGAGCAGAAGGCCCAGCCGCCGTCCTTCTCGCTCGGTCCGTTGCCGGTGAGCAGCACGGCGCCGACGTCGGACGTCATCCGGGCATGGTCGAGTGCCCGGTACAGCTCGTCGACGGTGTGTGGGCGGAAGGCATTACGTACCTCGGGGCGGTCGAAGGCGATACGAACGGTGCCTTGACTGACATGCCGGTGATACGTGATGTCGGTGAGATTCTCGAATCCGGGAACGGGGCGCCAAAGCTGCGGGTTGAAGGTCACGTAGGCCACGATAGAGGCAGGCATCGTAACCCCGACGAGTACCTGGAGTAGAACATGTTCCCACACGCGCTAACGTGCAGGTCATGAGTGAACCCACCGTAGAAGGCAAGGAGACCGTCGTTCCCGACGAGCGTCGGGGCGGTTTCCCGGTCTTCCGCCACACACCTGCAGGTCCCAACTTCGGTCGTTTTGTCGAGGCGATGCGCAGATTGCAGGACCTTGCGGTGTCGACGCACGTCCCTGACGAGGTTCTGGCGGAGATCGCAACGCAAGCGGAGGAACTTGCGGATCGACTGGCCCCGCACGAGGTGCCAGAAGGGGCGTCGCCTGCAGGCTCGAACATTCAGTTGCCTGGTCGTGGCAGTCTCCTCATGCCGCCCTGGACAATCGAGAGATTCGACGCCGAAGGTGTGCGCAGTACCGGCATGTTTCGCCGCTACCACCTCGGTGGCAACGGCGCGGCGCACGGCGGAATCGTGCCGTTGCTGTTCGACGACATCTTCGGTATGACCACCCACGCTGGTGGCCGCCCGATGTCGAGAACCGGATACCTGCACATCAACTACCGCGCGATCACACCACTGAACACGCAATTGGTGATCGAAGGAAAAGTGGATCGGGTGGAGGGCCGCAAGACATTTGTCAGCGCGCGGCTGACCGACCTCGACGGGAAGCTCCTTGTCGACGGTGACGCGCTCATGATCGAGCTACTCCCCGGTCAGCCCTGACATGTCTTCCACATTCGAGTTGCCGTCGTTCGACGATCTGATCGCCGACGCAGTTGTGGTGAGCCTGCCGATGCGGGTGCGTTTTCGCGGGATCACGACGCGTGAGGCGCTGCTGCTGCGCGGCCCCGCAGGATGGGGGGAGTTCGCGCCGTTTGTCGAGTACGACGACGAGGAAGCCGCGCACTGGCTGCGCGCCGGCATCGAGGCCGCGTGGCTCGGCCCCCCGCCGGCGCTTCGGGCCACGGTGCCGGTCAATGCCACGATTCCTGCGATCGACGCGTCGGCGGTCCCGGAATTGTTGGAACGTTTCCCAGGATCGCGAACAGCCAAGATCAAAGTCGCCGAAAAGGGACAGTCGTTGGCGGACGACGTTGCCCGGGTGAACGAGGTTCGTCGCCACATCCCCAACGTGCGTGTCGACGCGAACGGTGGGTGGAGCGTCGACGAGGCCGTTGTGGCGCTGCGGGCGCTGACCGAAGACGGTGAACTCGAGTACGCGGAGCAGCCGTGTGCAAGCGTCGAGGAACTGGTACGGGTGCGTGCAGCGGGGACCGGTGTGCGGATTGCCGCGGACGAGAGCATCAGACGCGCGGAAGATCCGCTGCGAGTGGTGCGCGCCGGGGGAGCAGACGTCGCGATAGTTAAGGTGCCCCCGCTCGGCGGCATGCGCGCGGTGGTCACGTTGAGTACTCAACTGGCCGAGTACGGCGTGCCGGTGGTTGTCTCCAGTGCGCTCGATACGGCGGTCGGGATGGCGTCGGGGCTCGCGGCCGCAGCGGCGTTGCCCGAGTTGCCGTTTGCGTGCGGATTGGGAACTGGCGGGCTGTTCGTCCGGGACGTCGCAGTTGTCGATCCGGCGATCTCGGGCGCTCTGTCCGTAGGTGACGTCGAGCCTGATCCGTCGATCCTCGCGCAGCTGACGGCCACGCCCGAACGCGCTGCGTGGTGGCTGGGCCGCGTCCGCCGTTGTCATCGGATACTCGATCAACGAGGCGCGCTGAATTTCGTATAGTGTCGGGCCCGACCTGATGAACATCAGTCAAGAATGAAGGGATCGAAAGTGGTTGCAGCTCTGAACGAAACCCTGCTCGAGGATTCACGGCTTCCCGCGGTCGTCGCGGACGTGCAGACCTTGATCGACGCAGAGGTTTCGGATAAGTCGGGGGCCTCAGGGCTAGCTCTCAAGGGCGGCTACGGCGCAGTCAAGAAGGTGAGCCCGTCCATCGTGCCGGACGCGGTCACCGCACTTCTGCCTGACTTCGTGGCAAAGCTCGAGCCGTACTGGCAGGAATTCTCCGCCTCGGGCGGCGGAAGCTTCGCGGAGTTCATCACGGCTCGCGGCGACGCCGTTGCCAACTCACTGCTCCAGGTGACGGACGAGCGCATCGAAGGCAGCGACAAGGCCGTCGTCAAGTCGATGTACTCCAAGCTGCGTGGTTCGGCGCAGAAGCACGTAACGGCCGCCCTGCCGCGTCTGGGTGATCTGATCCAGAAGCACGCCGCATAAGTTCGACCAGCACGACACAGAGCGGCCCGGGAGGTTTCACTCCCGGGCCGCTCTTCGCGTGCGCGGGGCCACTCAGTTCGCAGCGTGGCCGTCGCGCCAGAACCCGGTGAAGGTGATGTCGGTTTTCGGGAACTTGCGGTCGTTCACGAGGTGGCGTCGTAGCCCGGTGGTGAGGGCCTGCTCACCGGCGACAAATGTGTACGACGGCCCTGCGGGAAGTTCGGCTGCGCGAACTGCCTCGAGGGCAAGAGCTCCGGGCTTGGCGTCTGCGTCTTCTCGGATAATCCAATGCACGTTCACGTGAGCGAGCTGCGGGAGGTCCTGCTTGTCCTCGATGTTCGGGACCTCGATGAAGACCTCGGCCCGCAGATCGGCGTCTGCGGTCTCGAGAATTCCGGCGATCGCCGGTAGGGCACTTTCGTCTCCGACCAGGAGTTGCCAGGTGAAATCGGCAATCGGGTTGTAAATGCAGCCCTCGTCGAGAAGCGCTACCTTGTCGCCGCTCGAGGCCGTGTCAGCCCACGCGGATGCCGGACCGATATCGCCGTGAAAGGCGAAGTCGATATCGATTTCCGCTGTGTCGCCGAAGAACCCGGATCCGGCCGGCCGGTACCCGCGGATCGTGTAATTGCGCACCACGGGACGAGTGTCCTTGGGCATCATCAGGTATTGCGCGTACCAGAGGTTGTTTGCCGCGGACGGCAGTCGCAGCTCACTCTGGCCGGCTTGCGGGATGAAGAGGCGGAACCAGTGATCGGCGCCCATCGGGGTGATGGTGCCCAGTTCCTCGCCGGCAATCGTGATGCGGATGAAGGTGGGACTGATCCGTTTGTTCGCCACAACCTCGGCAGACGTGATGCTGCGTGACACCGGTTTCACGAATTTGGAGCGCTTGGCCATGACGGAACCCTCGATCGACGACAGTAGGTCAGGCAATCCTAACTTAATGCTTCGGTCTACTGGGCCGTTCTTTGACGACAACCTCCGGCGGCAGGCCCCACTCCGAGCGGCCCAACCGACTCAGCGGTGCCAACGCCGCGAACTCCGGCAACCCGTCGTCGGCCAACGCGTCCGGGCGAACCGCGACGGCAACAACGTCGCCCATCACCACAAACGAATCACCGACCTCGATGACCTGGCGCAACGTGCACTCGATCGCAACCGGCGATTCCGCGACCCGAAGCGGGCGCACGCGTTCACTCGGCTCACTGCGAATGCCCAACTCGAGAAACTCGTCGGCGCCGGGAGCGTAGGGGGCAGAACTGTCGTTGATCATGTCGAACAACGACGCCGATGCCACGTTGATCACGAACTCGCCGGTCGCCTCGATGTTGCGCAAACTGTCCTTGCGGCCTACCGAGGTGAACTGCACCACCGGCGGCGCCGCACTGGCCACGGTGAAGAAGCTGTGCGGCGCCAGATTGCCGACGCCGTCGGCCGAGAGCGTCGACACCCACGCGATCGGCCGCGGAACCACCGTCGCCGTGAGCAACTGATAGAACCGGCGGGGTGAGGTGTCGGAGGGATCGAAGAGTGTGCGCACTCACACATGGTGCCGCAGACTCGCCCCTCGGAACGGTCCGGCCCGAACATCTGACACTCTTGAAGGCGTGAATCCGTCCACAGCACAAGCCACAGCCGTCGTCGACGAACTGGTTCGTGGTGGCGTGCGCGAAGTCGTGCTCTGCCCAGGCTCACGCAACGCGCCGCTCGCATTTGCCCTTCAGGCCGCAGACATCGAGGGACGCCTGCGTCTGCACATGCGGATCGACGAGCGGACAGCCGGCTTCCTCGCGCTCGGACTGGCAATCGCCGGCAAGCGACCAGTGCCCATCGTGATGACGTCCGGAACCGCCGTCGCGAACCTCGGACCCGCAGTGCTCGAAGCGAACTACGCGCGAGTGCCGCTCGTAGTCCTGAGCGCCAACCGGCCGTACGAAATGCTCGGAACCGGCGCCAACCAGACCATCGAGCAACTCGGATTGTTCGGCAGCCAGGTGCGCGCCACCATCAGTCTCGGGCTGGCCGAAGACGATACGACGCAGAACAGCCAGTGGCGTTCCGCAGTGTGCCGGGTGCTCGCCGCTGCCCGTGGAACCCGGTCCGGCAACGCCGGGCCAGTGCATTTCGACATACCGTTGCGCGAACCGCTGGTTCCCGACGTGCACATGCAGGGACCGGTTCCGGAAGGTCGGCCAGGCGGCGCAGCGTGGACCACCACGCAGAACGCAACGCTCGACGTCCCCCTCGACCTGGATCTGACCGCAGACACCGTTGTCGTCTCCGGCCACGGCAGCGCGCTGCGACCGGAACTCGCCGGACTGCCGACCGTCGCCGAACCCACCGCGCCGCTGCACGGAATTGCGCTGCATCCCCTGGCTTTGGCGCAACTCAAACCCCGGCAGGTAGTCATCACCGGCCGCCCCACGCTGCATCGTCAGGTGTCCAAGGTGCTGGCCGACCCGAGCGTCGATGTCTACGCGTTGACTACCGGGCCGCGCTGGCCCGACGTGTCAGGCAACGTCCTTGCCACCGGAACCCGGGCCGTCGTGAGCGGAACACCGGACCCGGCCTGGATCGCGCGATGCATGTCGCTGACCGAGCACGCCGACGCGGCCGTCGCCAAGCAGCTGGCTGCCCACCCCAAGGCCACCGGCCTGCACGTGGCCGCAGCGGTGATGGGTTCTCTGGGCGACGGCGACCAGCTGCTGCTCGGAGCGTCCAACCCGGTGCGCGACGCGGCGCTGGTGAGCTACCCGAAGCCGTCGGTGCGAGTGCTGTCCAACCGCGGCGTCGCCGGCATCGACGGCACGGTCTCGGCTGCCGTCGGCGCTGCGCTGGCCTACGACGAGGGACGAACAATCGCCCTGATGGGCGACCTCACGTTCCTGCACGACGCCTCCGGCCTCCTGATCGGGACCGGGGAACCACGGCCCCACGACCTCACGATCATCGTCGCCAACGACGACGGCGGCGGAATATTCGAACTGCTCGAGCAAGGCGATCCGCAGTACGCCGGAGTGTTCGAGCGAGTCTTCGGCACGCCACACGGGATGGACCTGGCGGCACTGTGCGCCGCCTACCGCGTTCCCCACACCGCAGTGAGCGTCGACAAGCTCACGGAAGCGCTGGCACAACCCGCTGCAGGCATCCGGGTTCTGGAAGTTCCCACCGACCGCAGCGGTTTGCGGGAACTGCACGCATCAGTGCGAGCGCAACTGTGAGCGACGTGGTTCTGCGCCGTTTCCGCATCGGAATCCTCGTCGTTGCGATCGGCATTTCGGTTCTCGCGGTCATTCTCGTACTCGGTGCCTGGCGGAACGACCGGACCATCGAATCGAATCTGGGGACCGCAACCGCCGAGGTGCTCTCCGCCGGTTCGCTGCGGTCCGCGATCAGCTTCGTGACGCCGGACGGTGCGAACCACAACCCTGAGCTCGGCGTGCTCTATCCCACCAATCTGACTGTGGGACAACGCATCGAGGTCGAGTACTACAAGACCGATCCCGACCTGGTCCGGGTGGCCGGCCGCAGTGCGAGTGTTGCGCTGATCCCCGCCGGATCGGTCATCGTCGTGACGTGGCTCCTCGCCGGACCCGCCGTCTGGTACTTGCGCAAACGTGAGGCCCTGGTGCGCACACCGGAGCCCGTCACCTCGAATTAGCCTGCGCTTCACACGAACACGGCATGGACTTTTCTTCGCACTGTCACCGTGATCGGTGTGAGAGTAGCCATCGTTGCGGAGTCATTCCTGCCCAACATGAACGGCGTCACCAACTCGGTACTACGCGTGCTCGAACATCTCGATCGAACCGGCCATGACGCGTTGGTCATCGCGCCCGACGCCGTGGGAGGTGGGCACGCCCCCACGCAGCACGAAGGCGTCACGGTACTCCGAGTGCCTGCCGTCATGGTTCCGAAAGTCAGCTCACTACCGGTGGGCTTGCCACAACCGCGATTGACCGCTGCCGTCCGCGCCTTTGCCCCCGACGTCATGCACCTCGCGTCGCCCTTCCTCCTCGGCGCCGGGGGAGTAGGCATCGCCAAACGGCTGCACGTTCCTACCGTCGCCGTCTATCAAACCGATGTCGCGGGTTTTGCCGAAAGCTACGGACTCGGCCTCACCAGCAGGGCAGCGTGGGCGTGGACCCGACGAATTCACAAGAGCTGCACCAGAACCCTCGCGCCGTCCACCTCTGCCGTCGACGCGCTCGACGAGCACGGAATTCCGCGCGTACACAAATGGGCGAGGGGCGTCGACGCTGCGAGATTCGCGCCGTCGCGTCGTAGCTCCGATTTGCGCCGCACCTGGATCGGGGACACCGATCGTCTGGTTGTCGGCTTTGTGGGACGGCTGGCACCGGAGAAGCACGTCGAACGATTGTCCGCGTTGGCCGAAGATCGCAGCCTGCAACTCGTGATCGTCGGCGACGGCCCGGACCGAGAGCGCTTGCGCACGCTGTTGCCCGACGCGATCTTCACCGGCGCGCTCGGCGGAACCGATCTTGCCGACGCCTATGCCAGTTTGGACGTGTTCGTGCACCCGGGAGAGCACGAGACGTTCTGCCAAGCCGTCCAGGAAGCGCTGGCGAGCGGTGTACCCGTCGTAGGGCCGGACGCGGGCGGCCCTCGTGATCTCGTCTCGCATTGCCGCAACGGCTACCTCCTGCCGGTGGACAGATTCGGTGAACTTCTACCCAGCGCGATCGACGCCCTCCGTCAGCGTGATCTGCGAGTGCAGTTCGGTTCGGCCGCGCGGCGCTCTGTGCTGCATCGGACGTGGCCGGCTATCTGCGACGAGTTGCTCAGCCACTACGAGGATGTGCAAGGTCTAGGCCGGCGAACCGGTGCGCAAGCAGCCTGAACCCGCCCACTTCGCGAGTGTTGGTAGCGTTTGACGTGTGGCGACTACACACGGAACCCGGGCAACTCTCGACAAACAACCGCGCGAGGTCGCGTCGATGTTCGACGACGTCGCCGAGCGATACGACCTGACCAACACCGTGCTGTCCTTCGGCCAGGACAAAGGCTGGCGCAAGGCAACCCGTGAGGCCCTCGACCTCAAGCCGGGCGAGAAGGTTCTCGACCTCGCCGCAGGCACCGGAGTCTCGACGGTCGAACTGGGACGCTCCGGCGCGTGGTGCGTCGCCACCGACTTCTCCAAGGGCATGCTGCAGGCAGGTCGCTCCCGCAAAGTCCCGATGGTGGCAGGCGACGCCATGTTCCTGCCCTACGCCGACGACGTATTCGACGCCGCGACCATCTCCTTCGGCCTGCGCAACGTCTCCGACTTCGAGGCCGGCTTGCGCGAGATCGCCCGCGTCACCAAGCCAGGTGGACGCCTTGTCGTCAGCGAGTTCTCGACGCCCGTCTTCGGGCCCTTCCGCACCGTCTACATGGAGTACCTCATGAAGGCACTCCCACAGGTGGCGCGCGCCGTCAGCAGCAACCCCGACGCGTACGTCTACCTCGCCGAATCCATTCGCGCCTGGCCGACGCAGGAAGAACTGGCACGCAAAATCCAGGCGGCCGGGTGGAAGAACGTCAAGTGGCGCAACCTCACCGGCGGTGTCGTGGCGCTACATCACGCAACGCGCTGAGCAGGTAATCAGCCGAACAGCGGACGGGAGTCGATCCTTCGGGATGCGGCTCCCGACGCTCGCCAGGCCCGCGCCGTCAAATCGGCGTCGGCGTCGGTGACGAGGTTGCCCATCACCCTGACCGCGACGGTCATCATTGCCTTCGATCGCATCGCGATCGGGCCCGACGCGGGTAGGAACCGCGGAACCGTGAGCAGCCCCGCCAGACGCCGCGCAACGGAGAACGCCTGCCCGTAATGCTCCCGTAGGACGCTCGGCCACAGCTCGGTCAGATCGCCGTCGCCGAGGTGTTCGACGATCAGCCGTCCTCCCTCGAGGCCGTAGTCGATGCCCTCGCCGTTGAGTGGGTTCACACACGCCGCTGCGTCGCCGATGATCGCCCAGTTGCGGCCCGCGATATTGGATACTGCGCCGCCCATCGGTAGCAAAGCTGAAGCAACGGAATGGATTTCACTGTTCCACTGCCATTCGCCTCGGCGCTGATCGGTGTACAGATCCAGGAGCGGGCGCAATGCTCCGGGGGCCGGCCGCTTGGCTGTCGCCAGGGTGCCGACGCCGATGTTCACCTCGCCCGTGCCCAGCGGGAAAATCCAGCCGTATCCCGCCTGCAAGGTGCCGTCGCCGTCACGCAGTTCCAGGTGCGAGGTGATCCAGGGATCGGCGCTGCGGGGAGTGCCGACATAAGCACGCGCGGCCACTCCGTACGCAGTGTCCCGATGCCACTGCCGTCCCAGCTTCTTGCCGAGCGTCGAACGAACGCCGTCGGCGACTATCAGAGTCTTGCACCGCAGAGTGCTGGTTCCGGAGGGGCCGGACAGGACAACTGCACTGACCCGATCACCGTCACGTTCGACGTCGACGGCTTTGGTGCCTTCGCGCATCACCGCGCCCGACTCGATCGCGCATCGCCGGATCCGATCGTCCAGCTCCGTGCGGGGGACAGCGCTGCCGATGGACGGGAAGGCTGTAGACGGCCACTCCATTTCCAGCTCTTGGCCGAAGCCCGAGAGGCGGAGTCCCTTGTTCGTCGTGTGTGATCTAACCCACTCTCCGAGGCCCAGTAGATCAAGCTCGGCGACGGCCCGCGGAGTGAGTCCATCACCACATGTTTTGTCTCGGGGGAACACGGCCGCATCGATCAGAACGACGTCGCGGCCACTGCGCGCGGCCCATGCAGCGGCCGAAGAACCCGCAGGACCTGCACCGATGACCACAATGTCAGTTTCGTTCGGCTGGGAATTCACGGCGGGGGACTGCTCTTCGGCGGACACACTCACATCTTCCCAGGCTCGTGATCGAGACCGTGGCGAGGCCGTGCCAAGTGCGAACCGCTAGGTTCACTACCGTGGGAACCGAGCCGTCACTGACGACAGGAATGGGTACTGACATCGTGAGCACCGAAAAAACTGCTGCCGACGCAACGGCAGTGAGCACCGTCGTAGCGGGCATAGACCTGGGCGACGAGAAGCTTGCTGATGTTGTCCGTAGTGGACTCGCCGATGTCGAAGAGTTGTTGGTCAGCGAGCTGTCCGACGGGGAGGACTTCCTCACCGAAGCCGCCCTGCACCTCGCTCGGGCAGGTGGCAAGCGGTTCCGGCCGCTGTTCACGATCTTGACGGCCCAGCTCGGACCCAATCCGACCGATCCGTCCATCGTCACCGCTGCCACGGTCACCGAACTCGTGCACCTCGCGACGCTCTATCACGACGACGTCATGGACGAGGCGGAGATGCGCCGCGGCGCACCCAGTGCAAATGCTCGGTGGGGCAACAGTATTGCCATCCTCGCCGGTGACTACCTGTTCGCTCACGCGTCACGACTGGTGTCGACGCTCGGGCCCGAAGCCGTTCGCATCATCGCGGAAACGTTTGCCGAGTTGGTCACCGGACAGATGCGCGAGACGATCGGTGCAAGGCAGGAACAGGATCCGATCGAGCACTACCTCAAGGTCGTGTGGGAGAAAACTGGTTCGCTGATCGCCGCTTCCGGTCGATTCGGTGGAACTTTCTCCGGATCCGACGCCACCCACATCGAGCGACTCGAGCGTCTCGGCGACGCCGTCGGCACCGCATTCCAAATCGTCGACGACATCATCGACATCTCCTCTGTTTCGGAACAGTCGGGTAAAACCCCTGGCACCGACCTGCGTGAAGGGGTCCACACGCTTCCTGTGCTGTACGCCTTCGAGGAAGAGGGCGCCGACGCGGATCGCCTTCGCGAGCTGCTTGCCGGCCCGGTCACCGAGGATGCTGACGTCGAGGAAGCGCTCGCCTTGCTCGAACGCTCGCCGGGAATGGTCAAGGCCAAAGCAAAGCTGGGTGAATATGTCGACGCAGCGCTGGCTCAGCTCGCAGAGTTGCCGCAAGGCCCGGCAAACGACGCCCTCGTTCGCTTGATCGACTACACGGTTCGACGGGTTGGCTGACGTTTAACCGCATTTGCCCTCCGCCTTCCTGCGGGGAACCCGAATACCCCTGCTCTTCGTTGTGCTAACGGGTCGGCTGGAAAAGCCGCGAAGTTACACGCGAGCAGTCGAGCTCGTCACGGGTAAGGGGTGAGCGCTGTGCACGGCTACGCAAACGGAGCCAAGACTTTCGGGCTGCTGCTGGGCATGTCTGCCCTGATCGTGTTCATCGGATCGTTGTTCGGCAACCCGACCGTCTTGTGGTTTTCCGTACTTTTTGCCGTCGGAATGAACGCCTACGTCTACTTCAACAGCGACAAGCTGGCATTGCGTTCGATGCATGCCCAGCCCATCACCGAGGTCGAGGCGCCGGTTATCTATCGCATCGTGCGTGAACTGGCGACTACAGCGCATCAGCCGATGCCCAGGCTCTACATCAGCCCGACCAACGCACCGAACGCCTTCGCGACCGGTCGGAATCCGCGCCACGCTGCGGTATGTGTGACCAGCGGAATCATGGGTTTGTTGAACGAACGTGAACTGCGAGCAGTACTCGGGCACGAACTCTCGCACGTCTACAACCGGGACATCCTGATCTCGTCGGTCGCCGGGGCCATGGCTGCCGTCATTTCCGGCCTGGCGAACTTTGCGATGTACGCCAGCATTTTCGGCGGACGAGGCAACGGTCAGGGAAGTAACCCGATTGCTTTGCTGCTGGTCTCGCTTCTGGGGCCGATCGCCGCCACCGTGGTCAAACTGGCCGTCTCGCGCTCACGGGAGTATCAGGCCGATCAATCGGGAGCCGAGCTCACCGGTGACCCGCTGGCGCTGGCGTCGGCGCTACGAAAGCTGGAGGCAGGTGTAGCGGCGGCTCCATTGCCCCCTGAGCCTCGTTTGGCGGCGCAGTCGCACCTGATGATCGCAAACCCGTTCCGCGCGGGGGAGAAGATGAGCAAGCTCTTTTCGACGCATCCGCCGATGGCAGAGCGGATCGAGCGGTTGGAGAAGATGGCGGGGATGTAGGGGCCTTCGGCCCCGGCGCGCCCTTCTGGTCGTCGGAACTACCAAAAAAGGCGCACCGGGGCGCAGCCCCTACTACGCACAGGGGCGCAGCCCTACTACCGGTAGTTCACGAACTGCAGGGCGATCCCGAAGTCCTCACCCTTGAGTAGGGAGATGACACCCTGAAGGTCGTCACGCTTCTTGCTGCTGACCCGCAGCTCCTCACCCTGGATCTGCGCTTTGACGCCCTTGGGGCCCTCGTCGCGGATCTTCTTGGTGATCTTCTTTGCGTTCTCACTGGTGATGCCCTGGACCAACGTTCCGGACAATTTGTAGATCTTTCCGGACTGTGCCGGCTCTCCCGCATCGAATGCCTTCAGGGAGATGTCCCGGCGAATCAACTTTTCCTTGAACACCTCGAGGGCCGCCAGCAGGCGCTCCTCGGTATCGGCGTTCAACGTGATCGTTTCTTCACCCGACCACTCGATCGACGCACCGGTGTTCCGGAAGTCGAAGCGTGTGGTCAGCTCCTTGGCAGCTTGATGCAGGGCGTTGTCCACCTCTTGACGGTCTACTTTGCTCACCACGTCGAAGGACGAATCAGCCACTTCTACACTCCCGCTTTCCGGTAGTCACAACATCGAGGTCTGCCCACCTTCCGTGCCGGTGGACATCTCGACGTTATCGGGTCGGGACCGCCGCTCACCACCCGGTTTGCAAAATGGGGGTGGGTTCGTTGTATTCTTCTTTCCGCACCAAGGAAGCCGTTCTTGGCCGCTGCGCGCCGCGATATACTTGCGAGTGCATCGGATCAAGGCCTGGTGCAGCACGGCAGATTGCCCGAGCGGCCAATGGGAGCGGACTGTAAATCCGTCGGCGTATGCCTACGTAGGTTCGAATCCTACATCTGCCACACCAAGTCAGCCCCGATCCTGAACCAGGATCGGGGCTGACTTTTTTGTGTCCGGCTCAGGCTCCGACTGCTCGGGTCCGATCGCGTCCAGCAGATCGAAGGCGCAGTAGTTGTGGAGCAGTAGTTGTGGAGCAGTAGTTGTAGATACAGAGAAGCGGTGGGCAGTCGGCCGCGGCGCTGTATCGCCGCGCTCAGGGTCGTCGTCCTCCACGAGGGGCCGTTCTCAGGCACGAGGGGCCGTTCTCAGGCACGAGCGGCCGCAATTGGGCCGATATCCGTTGCATCAAAGGCCTCGCCATGGGCTCGGATCGGTGCAACAATGGGCTGCGGCACTGATTTTGCCCCGATGACCTGGCGATTTGGTGCTGGAGCGCGTTCGTGTGTAATCTTTCGGAGGCTTCAAGAGAGCGGCAACGCACTCCGGAAGCCACGCCCCCTTAGCTCAGTCGGTAGAGCGTTTCCATGGTAAGGAAAAGGTCAACGGTTCGATTCCGTTAGGGGGCTCGCTGGATTGTGGTGCCGCGCTTTTTGCGCGACACTCGACACCGAGGCGGTGTAGCTCAGTTGGTAGAGCAAACGACTCATAATCGTTGCGTCGCCGGTTCAAGTCCGGTCACCGCTACACAATATGCATGATCCACCCTGATTGTTCGTAATCAGATACACCCGAAAGAAGGCATCCCGTGGCCTCCTCGACCGACGTTCGGCCCAAGATCACCTTGGCCTGCGAGGTATGCAAGCACCGTAACTACATCACCAAGAAGAATCGGCGCAACGACCCCGATCGCCTGGAGCTCAAGAAGTTCTGCCCCAACTGCGGAACCCACCAGTCGCATCGCGAGTCGAAGTAGCAAGTCCTTAACGGGGCGACGATTTTCGCGGAAGACCCTCTTGGGGCCTGCGTCTTCGGGTCCTAGCTAGAAGAGAGTTTCTCCGCGTGACTGATTTGCAAGAGAACAAGGCAGCGGCCGAGGTCCCAACGGACCCGGCCGCTCATGCCGTCCAGATGGTCGGTCACCATTATCGTGTCGAAGACTTCTATGAGGTCGGGCGCGAGAAGGTGCGCGAGTTCGCTCGCTCCGTCCAGGATTCGCATCCTGCGCATTACGACGAAACCGCTGCAAAGGGCCTCGGATACGACGGCCTGATTGCACCGGTGACGTTTGTTGCGATCGTCGGCGGCATTGCCCAACGTCGACTCTTCGAAGAAGTTGTCACCGGCTACGACTTGAGTCAGATTCTCCATACGGATCAACGGATCGTGCTTCACGAACCGATTCAGGTGGGGGATCGACTGTTCTGCGACGTCTATCTGGATTCGTTCAGGCAGGCTGCAGGTAGCGACATCATCGTGACCAAGAACATCATCATCAATCAGCACGGCCGAGAGACCGTCACGATGTGGACAACCTTGGTTGCCCGCACCGGTGGTGAGGTGGACGAGAACATCGCCCACGCAGTCAAGGATGTGATGATGCATGTCGCTCCGTAAATTTTCCGACGTGAATGTCGGCGATCTTCTTCCTGAGAAGACCGTCACTCTCACGCGTGGAAACCTCGTCAACTACACGGGCGTATCGGGAGATCCCAACCCGATTCACTTCAGTGACGAGGTAGCTCGACTTGCCGGCCTGCCCGATGTGGTGGCGCACGGCATGCTCTCCATGGGCATGGGTGCCGGATACGTCACCGAATGGCTAGGGGACCCGGGTGCGGTAACCGAATACAATGTACGGTTTACTAGTCCGGTGATCGTGGCAGCCGACAAGGCTGCGGAGATCGAGTTCACCGCCAAGGTGAAGTCGATCGACGAAGACAGCAAGACTGCAGTACTGGCAATTGTGGCAAAATCCGAAGGTAGGAAAATCTTCGGCCGCGCCACGGCCACAGTCCGTCTGGCCTGATAGCCGGGTAGATTGTGTTTGTTCCGGGGCTTTGAAGTACACTGAGATTTCTGGGATTCCTCAGCGCTGCGCGCTGCCCTGAACGTCGCAAGATGTTCACGTCGGGTAGCGCGTATGTTGTGTGATCGCAGAGCGGTTAACTGAACCAGCAGGGCATGAAAGTGCCGGGCTGCGGACGTCAACCAAAGGGGCGTAGCTCAACTGGCAGAGCAGCGGTCTCCAAAACCGCAGGTTGCAGGTTCAAGTCCTGTCGCCCCTGCCCCCGGATGCCAGCGACTGAGAGGAACGACGTGAGCGAGGATCGCGACAAGCGCGACGCCGACGCTTCGGACGCGGAGACTTCACCGTCTTCCGCTTCGAAGGCTGTCGACGACACTGCAGCTGACGCGGCCACGCGTTCCGATCTTTCGCTGGACAAGGAAGCTGCCGCAGAGGCGCCTTCCGCATCGAGTGGGGTTTCCAACAAGCCGACCGGCAAGCGCGCTGCACGCGGCGCCTCGGTTGCAGCGTCCACCGTGAAGACTCCGGCTCGGACGGCGTCGCCGAAGGCGACTGCAAAGAACCCCGGTAAGAACCCCAAGGCGAAGAAGGACAACCTCTTCAAGCGCCTTCGCAAGTTCTTCCGCGAGGTCATCGCAGAACTCCGCAAGGTCATCTGGCCGAACCGTAAGCAGATGGTCACCTATACCAGCGTCGTGCTGGCATTCGTGGTCTTCATGGTCGCTTTCATCAGCGGCGTCGATATCGCTGTGATCAAGGGCGTTACCTGGCTGTTCGGCTGATTGTCGAATCGTCGGGCGTCTTTGCCTGCGAGCGCGAGAAAGACCCGCACGGGTCCGAGTAACGAGAGGAAGCGAGTGCCCCAGTGAGCACCCCCGAGAACGACACGAATGAGGCTTTGGCCGAAGAGCGTGTTTCTGCCGAGGCGGCAGCCGAAGTAGACGTCGAGGCTGGCGAAGGCACCGATACCGACGCTGCCGAAGACGCTGCAGACGGCACCGAAGCCGCGCAGACCGAGGCAACCGAGGACGTCATCTCCGAGGACGCCGAGAACTCCGACGACGCTGCTCCGGCAGCCGACATCGAAGTAGAGGATCCGGTTGCGGAACTGAAGGCTGCTCTGCGCCGCGCACCAGGTGACTGGTACGTCATCCACTCGTACGCCGGTTACGAGAACAAGGTCAAGACCAACCTCGAGACCCGCGTTCAGAACCTCGACGTCGGCGACTACATCTTCCAGGTGGAAGTTCCCACCGAAGAGGTCACCGAGATCAAGAACGGCCAGCGCAAGCAGGTCAACCGCAAGGTTCTCCCCGGCTACATCCTGGTCCGCATGGAACTCAACGACGAATCGTGGGGCGCAGTGCGCAACACGCCTGGCGTCACCGGATTTGTCGGAGCCACTTCGCGTCCGTCGCCGCTGTCACTCAACGACGTCGTCAAGTTCCTGCTTCCTCAGCAAGAGCAGAAGAAGCAGCAGGCTGCAGCAGCTGCCGTCGCAGCAGGCGAGGCACCGGTCGAGTCCTTCGGCAAGCCCGTCATCGAGGTGGACTTCGAAATCGGCGAATCCGTCACGGTCATGGACGGCCCGTTCGCGACATTGCCTGCCAGCATCAGCGAGGTCAACGGAGAGCAGCAGAAGCTCAAGGTCCTCGTATCGATCTTCGGTCGTGAAACTCCGGTTGAGTTGAACTTCAACCAGGTCGCGAAGATCTAACCCCCACACTTGCACTGTTAGACGCAAGACACACACCCAAGCTAGAAACTAGGAACTAGAGATGCCCCCAAAGAAGAAGAAGCTCGCCGGGCTCATCAAGCTGCAGATCCAGGCAGGTCAGGCTAACCCTGCACCTCCCGTGGGTCCCGCGCTCGGTCAGCATGGCGTGAACATCATGGAGTTCTGCAAGGCCTACAACGCGGCGACTGAGTCCCAGCGCGGCAACGTTGTGCCGGTCGAGATCTCGGTCTACGAAGACCGGACCTTCGATTTCAAGCTGAAGACCCCTCCCGCTGCCCGACTGCTCCTCAAGGCAGCCGGCGTAGCCAAGGGCTCCGGCGAACCGCACAAGACCAAGGTTGCCTCGGTGACCATGGATCAGGTGCGCGAAATCGCGAAGACCAAGGCTGAAGACCTCAATGCCAATGACATCGAGCAGGCTGCGAAGATCATCGCCGGCACCGCTCGTTCCATGGGCATCACGATCCAGGGCTAATTCAGCAGCTCCACAGCATCACGTGGGAGGGCCGGCCAGGCCCTGACCACAACTGAACCATTCACCACTGCATCAAGTAACTCTCTGCAGTGATAAGTAAGGACAGAAGAAATGGCAAAGCGCAGCAAGGCGTACCTCGCCGCCGCTGAGAAGATCGACGCAGACAAGCTCTACAGCCCGCTTCAGGCTGCAAAGCTCGCCAAGGAGACGTCGTCCACCAAGATGGATGCAACCGTTGAGGTTGCAGTTCGTCTGGGCGTCGACCCCCGTAAGGCAGACCAGATGGTCCGCGGAACGGTCAACCTGCCCCACGGCACCGGTAAGACCGCTCGCGTCATCGTGTTCGCCGTTGGCGAGAAGGCAGCAGAAGCTGAGGCTGCAGGCGCTGACGTAGTCGGTGCAGAAGACCTGATCGAGCGCATCCAGGGTGGATGGGTCGATTTCGACGCCGCAATCGCGACTCCTGATCAGATGGCCAAGGTCGGCCGCATCGCCCGTGTCCTCGGACCCCGTGGCCTGATGCCGAACCCCAAGACGGGCACCGTTACCGCGGATGTCACGAAGGCTGTCAACGACATCAAGGGCGGAAAGATCAACTTCCGCGTCGACAAGCAGGCCAACCTGCACTTCGTCATCGGCAAGGCATCGTTCGACGATGAGAAGCTGGTGGAGAACTACGGCGCAGCGCTGGACGAGATCCTGCGTGCGAAGCCCTCGTCGGCCAAGGGCCGCTACGTGAAGAAGATCACGGTTTCGACCACCACCGGTCCGGGCATCCCGGTGGATCCGAACCGTACCCGCAACCTCCTCGAGGATGCTGCAGACGCGTAAGCAGTCCGCTGAACTGAAAGAAGGCCGGCAGGGATTTACTCCCTGTCGGCCTTCTTTTTGTTTTCAGGGAGCGTGTTCGGGGACGATTTGGTGATGTGTCGCCCGGTGCGGTAGTCTTCGACGCGGAGTTCAGTGCTGGATATGAACTTCACCCCAAAATCATGTTCTACCCAAGACCGTTGGTTATTGCGCTTAGCGATGAGTGCAGTTGAAAGTCCGGAAGTGTCCGGCGACCCACGCAGGAGGACGAGGTAAGGGGGAACGCATTCTGTGGTGGTTTTTTCGCTTCCGTTTGTCTCCTCTGTACGCCCCGTGCGCCCTGCGCCGGGGCGTTTTGCATGTCTAGGACTTGTGGCTTGTCAGGTTCTCCTGGTGAGCCGCGGCGGTTCCGAAGTGGGATAACGACTGTCACGAGAGGAGGCGAAGTATGGCAAAGCCTGAGAAGGTTTCCGCAGTTGCGGAAATCACCGAGCAGTTCAAGGGTTCGACCGCTGCTGTGGTCACGGAATACCGTGGTCTTTCAGTGGGCAACATCACGACACTGCGACGCGCTCTCGGAGAAGGTGCCACCTACTCCGTCGCCAAGAACACCCTGGTTAAGCGTGCCGCCGCTGAGGCCGGCATCGAGGGCCTTGATGACCTGTTCGTCGGACCGACCGCCATTGCATTCATCAAGGGCGAACCGGTCGACGCTGCGAAGGCACTGAAGAACTTCGCAAAGGAAAACAAGGCGCTCATCATCAAGGGCGGCTACATGGACGGCGCTGCGCTGTCCGTGGACGAGGTCAACAAGATCGCGGATCTCGAATCCCGCGAAATCCTGTTGGCAAAGCTCGCCGGCGCGATGAAGGGCAACTTGGCAAAGGCCGCAGGCCTGTTCAATGCTCCCGCTTCGCAGATGGCCCGTTTGGCCGCTGCACTGCAGGAGAAGAAGGCCGCAGAAGGCGGAGCTGCAGAAGCTCCGGCTGCTGCCGCAGAGGCTGCTACCGAGGCTCCGGCCGAGGCCGAAGCCGAAAGCTGATCCGCACCCGCGCATCACTGCTATAACCCCGCCCGGTCGCGGATCAGCGACATGGGACTTACAGGAAGGACCGCCACAATGGCGAAGCTCAGCACCGAAGAGTTGTTGGACCAGTTCAAGGAGCTCACCCTCCTCGAGCTCTCGGAGTTCGTTAAGGCATTCGAGGAGACCTTCGAGGTCACCGCTGCTGCTCCCGTCGCCGTCGCCGCTGCAGGCGCACCGGCTGCCGGCGCAGAAGCTGCTGAAGAGCAGGACGAGTTCGACGTCGTCCTCGAGTCGGCTGGCGACAAGAAGATCCAGGTCATCAAGGTCGTCCGTGAGGTCGTTTCCGGCCTCGGCCTGAAGGAAGCCAAGGATCTCGTCGAGAGCGCTCCGAAGGCAATCCTGGAGAAGGTTTCGAAGGAAGCAGCTGAAGCTGCAAAGGAAAAGCTCGAAGGCGCCGGCGCAAAGATCTCCGTCAAGTAAGACGGTTTTCTCTGCTGCTCACCTCGAGTAGTCGAAAAGAGGGTCACTTCCTACGGGAAGTGGCCCTCTTTTTTGTTGGGCGCGTCCGGCCGGAATGTCCGGATCGGCGCAGGTCGGATGCGTGTCCGATTCAGGGTGCGTGTTAGTTTGTGCTTCGTACTTACTCGTTAGTAGTATTCGCAGTCACGGGTAACACTTCCATGCGATAGAGTGACCCAACCCACATCGGGTGGATGCATCGGACGGCGCGGAGGTAGTGGTGGGAGTAGAGGTAGCGGTAGACGGGCTGACTAAGTCTTTCGGGTCGCAGAGGATTTGGCAGGACGTGTCGTTGACGCTTCCGGCTGGTGAGGTGAGCGCGTTGCTGGGGCCTTCGGGTACCGGTAAGTCGGTGTTTTTGAAGTCTTTGATCGGTTTGCTCCGTCCCGAGCAGGGTTCCATCGTGATCGACGGCACGGATATTTTGCAGTGTTCCTCGAAGGAGCTCTACGAGATTCGTAAGTTGTTCGGTGTGCTGTTTCAGGACGGTGCGTTGTTCGGTTCGATGAATTTGTACGACAACATCGCGTTTCCGTTGCGTGAGCATACGAAGAAGTCCGAGTCGGATATCCGCAAGATCGTGATGGAGAAGCTCGATCTGACGGGTCTGGTCGGTGCGGAGGACAAGCTTCCCGGTGAGATTTCCGGTGGTATGCGTAAGCGTGCCGGTCTGGCTCGCGCGTTGGTTCTCGATCCGGAGATCATCCTGGTCGACGAGCCGGACTCGGGTCTGGACCCGGTGCGTACGACGTACATCAGTCAGACGTTGATCGACATCAATGCTCAGTCCGATGCCACGATTTTGATTGTCTCGCACAACATCAATCTCGCTCGTACGGTTCCCGACAACATCGGGATGCTGTTCCGTCGTCAGTTGGTGATGTTCGGTCCGCGTGAGGTGTTGCTCACCTCGGATGAGCCGGTGGTCAAGCAGTTCCTGAACGGCACGATGATCGGTCCGATCGGTATGTCGGAGGAGAAGGACGAGGCTCAGATGGCGCACGAGCAGGCGCTCGTGGATGCCGGTCACCATGCCGGTGGTGTCGACGATGTCGAGGGCATTGTGCCGCAGATGAAGGCGACGCCCGGTAATCCGGAGCGCCAGGCTGTTCGTCGTCGTCAGGAGCGGGTCCGTCAGATCATGCACACGCTGCCGGTAAACGCGCAGGCGGCAATCCAGGACAGTCTCAACGAAGAGGCCGGCCAGTTCGACCACGCGTACGCGGACGCGAGCGAGTATCAGGGGGAGTGGGACGGAAGCTCGCAAGACACACAGGTAATTCCAGCTTATGAGGGTGATCCCTACGGAAACACGACTCACGGACAAGGGTAGGCATAACGAATGGCGGGTTCCCGCAACTCGGTTCTGAGTCCTGTACACGGGGCACTGACTCAGGCCGGCAACATCGTCGAACTCTTTGTCGAGGTCGTGAAGAACACATTCAGGCGGCCGTTTCAGTTTCGCGAGTTCATCGAGCAGGCCTGGTTCATCGCCAGCGTCACGATTTTGCCGACGGCGCTTGTCGCGATTCCGTTCGGCGCTGTTGTTTCGCTGCAAACCGGTTCACTGATCAAGCAATTGGGCGCTGAATCGTTCACCGGCGCGGCCAGTGTTCTTGCGGTGATTCAGCAGGGAAGTCCACTGGTGACTGCTCTGCTTGTCGCTGGTGCTGCCGGTTCGGCGGTCACTGCTGACCTCGGCTCGCGGACAATCCGCGAAGAGATCGACGCCATGGAAGTCCTTGGCATCAATCCGATTCAGCGACTTGTTGTTCCACGTGTGCTGGCGATGGTGCTCATTGCCGTATTGCTCAACGGGCTGGTATCCGTCGTCGGTATCGCGGGTGGCTACTTCTTCAACGTGATCTTGCAGGGCGGTAACCCCGGCGCGTACATCGCATCGTTCTCGGCGTTTGCGCAGCTGCCGGATATCTGGAGTGGCGAGATCAAGGCTGCGGTCTTCGGTGTCATCGCCGGAGTCATCTCGGCCTACAAGGGACTACACCCCTCGGGTGGGCCCAAAGGCGTTGGTGAGGCGGTCAACCAGGCCGTTGTCATCACGTTCCTGTTGTTGTTCTTCGCCAATCTGATTCTGACGATGGTGTACCTCCAGATCGTGCCGGCGAAGGGATCCTGACTACATGACCATCGCACGAGGCCGCGGCGATCAGTTTCTGCTGAAGAGCCGCAAAGTAGCCAGAATGCCGCTCAACGTGCTTGACCGCGCGGGTGAACAGATGTCGTTCTACGCGCGGGCCATTGCCTGGACGCCGCGCACACTGCACCGCTACCGCAAGGAAACTCTGCGTCTACTCGCTGAAGTGACCTTCGGCAGTGGCGCATTGGCCGTCATCGGCGGGACTATCGGCGTCATCGCGATGATGTCCGGATTCACCGGCGTCGTTGTGGGATTGCAGGGGTTCGCGGCGCTGGAACAGTTGGGTAGCTCGGTCCTGACCGGCTTCCTGTCTGCCTACGTCAATACTCGCGAGATCGCGCCGATTGTTGCCGCGCTGGCCCTTTCAGCGACGGTCGGGTGTGGTTTCACCGCACAACTCGGTGCTATGCGTATCTCCGAGGAGATCGACGCGCTCGAGGTCATGGCAGTCCCGTCGGTTCCGTTCCTGGTGACGACTCGCATGATCGCCGGCTTTGTGGCCGTCATCCCGCTGTACATCGTCGGCTTGCTTGCCGCCTATCTGGCCTCGCGCGTGATCAGTACGGTATTCAACGGCCAGTCAACGGGGTCTTACGACCATTACTTCAACTTGTTCCTGCCACCGCAGGACGTGTTGTATTCGTTTGCCAAGGTTCTGGTCTTTGCTTTTGTTCTGATCTTGATCCACTGCTACTACGGATTTCACGCTTCGGGTGGCCCGGCAGGCGTCGGTGTGGCCGTCGGTCGCGCCGTTCGTGCGGCAATCGTGACGATCGCAGTGCTTGACTTCTTCCTCAGCCTCGCAATCTGGGGGACCACGACAACAGTGAGGGTGGCCGGATGATCGAGGCTCCGTCCGTTCTGCGCCGCCGTGTGCTGGGAATTGTGTTCTTCGTTGTGTTGGCGCTGTTTCTCACTTTCACGATCGGGGCGTTCAACAAGACATTCACAGACGTCGTGAAGGTCGATCTCCTGTCCGATTCCGTGGGAAATGCGTTACCCCCCAACGCGGATGTCAAAGTTCGTGGAATGTTGGTCGGTGAGGTGCGATCTGCGTCGACAACCGATGGTGTCGTCACATCGGTTCTCGCGATCGAACCGGACAAAGCCGAGTTGATTCCCTCCGACGCGACAGCTCGTTTGCTCCCGAAGACACTGTTCGGTGAGCGGTACGTCTCGCTGATCATCCCGGAGGGGACAACGGCTCCGCCTCTTTCGGCCGGAACCGTGCTTCATCAGGACAAGAGCGGCAACGCGATCGAGGTTGGCGAGGTCTTGGATGGTTTGCTCCCGTTGCTGCAGGCGATTCCGCCGCAGGATCTCGCGAACACCCTCGGTTCGCTGGCACAAGGCTTGACCGGCCGCGGCGCTGAGTTGGGGTTCACTGTTGACCGTCTCGAGGAGATTTTCCGTGAGGTCAACACCGAACTCCCTGCTGTGCAGGAGGATCTGCGCAAATTCGCTGACTTCTCACAGACATATTCGGAGGCCGCGCCGGATCTGGTGAATGCACTCGACACTCTGCGCACCACCGGAAACACTGTGGTGGAGAAGCAGAATCAGGTCAACACCCTGTTGGCTTCGTTGACGGCGACGTCGTCGACCACCGCTGCGTTCCTCGAGACAAACGCGCAGTCCATCATCACAATTGCCGCAGACTCACGAGAGGCACTGCAGTTGTTGGCTCAGTACTCGCCGACGTTCGGGTGCACCTTCAAGGGATTCGCCGAGACTACGCCGAAGGCCGCCAAGATTCTCTCGGCTGACGCGCCTGATCCCGGTGTTCGGGCAAACATTCAGATCGTCAACCCGAAGGGGCGTTACATCCCCAACCAGGATGAGCCTCGACTCGTCGACAATCGGGGACCGGTTTGCTACGACAATGTCACCGAGCCCGGTCGACCCTTCCCACAGTATCCCGGCGGATCGTACGGTGACGGCTCGTACCAGGTTCCCTCCCGCAACGGTGGCCCCGAAACGATGGAGTTCTTGCAGGCTCCGGAAGGTTCGGGACCGCAGATGTTCTCGACCAACACCACCGGTCCGGTGCAGCAAGCCGGATATGCGGGCTCGCAACTCGAAGAGGATACGTTGAAGGTCATCTACGGCCAGGCAAATGGTGTTGCACCGGAGAATGTTCCGTCGTGGACCACTATGGTCAGCGCTCCCGCATTTACCGGTGCGGAGGTGAGCTTCCAATGAGAGGTCTCGCAGCACCGCTGACAAAGCTCATCATTTTTGTCGTGGTCACGATTCTGGCAACAGGATTGCTGGCGGCGAGTATCGCAAACCTCGGAGGGGGAGGCGGGACAAAGTTCAACGCCGTGTTCTCCGACGTGACCTCACTGAACGAGGGCGACGAGGTTCGGATTGCAGGTGTGCGTGTCGGTCAGGTCGAGAAGATCGCCATCGTCAACGACAACCAAGCCGAAGTGCAGTTCTCGGTCTCCGATCGAGATTGGTTGCCTGCCAGTTCCATTGCCACGATCCGTTTCCGGAACCTGGTCGGGCAGCGTTACATCTCGCTGTCTCAGGGCGAAGGCAGCCAGGGCAAGAAGCTGACCGCCGGCGAAACGCTCCCTCTCGAGCAGACCCGCCCGGCCGTCAATCTCACGACCCTGTTCAACGGCTTCAAGCCGTTGTTCACGACTTTGAGTGCCGAGGATGTCAACAAGCTGTCGTACCAGATCATCCAGGTTTTCCAGGGCGAGTCGGGAACGATCAGCGAACTCGTCCGCAACACGGCGAGCCTGACAAACACGGTGGCGGACAAGGACGTTGTCATCGGCGCGGTGATCAAGAACCTCAACGAAGTGCTGTCGACAGTCAATGCGAACGACAAGAATCTGGATTCGCTCATCGTCAACACGCAACAGCTGGTCACCGGACTCGCCAACGAGCGCGGAGTTGTCGGGTCAGCAGTCACGTCGCTCGCCGGATTGACAGATGCAACGGCGGATCTGCTGGAGCCGACGCGGCCGTCCATCCAGGGATCGATCACGGCACTGGACACTTTGGCCACAACGCTGAACCGCCGTAGCGACGACGTGAATGCCGTCCTCGAAACCTTGCCCGTCAAGCTCGACAAGTTGACCCGTGTAGCCAGTTACGGATCGTGGTTCCAGTTCTACCTGTGCGGAATCGACATCATTGCAGGTCCCGGTCAGTCGGCGACATTGAACTTGCCGACCGGATTGCCGACGGTCAATATGCCGATCTACACCAATGCGGCCAAGCGATGCACTCAAGACGGAATGAAGGAGTTGCAGGGCCGATGAAAAAGCGTCGTAGTCCGGCAATGGCCGGGGCCATAGGCATCGTCGTGGTGCTCCTGGCAACGTTGTCCGCCTTCTTCATGGACTCACTTCCCTTTGTGGGCGCAGGGTCTTCGTACGCAGCGGAATTCTCGGAAGCTGCGGGGCTCAAGCCCGGTAACGAGGTCCGCATCGCGGGTGTGAAGGTCGGCAAGGTGACATCGGTCGACCTCGACGGTGACCGCGTTCTGGTCGACTTCAAAGTCAAGGATGCGTGGGTCGGCGATCAGACGTCGGCGTCCATCCAGATCAAGACGATTCTGGGGCAGAAGTACCTGGCTCTGGATCCGCGTGGCACCGAAAATCTGGATCCGAAGGACCGAATTCCGTTGGAGCGCACGACTGCTCCGTACGACGTTGTCGAGGCTTTCTCGTCGGCTGCGGACACTGTCGGTGACATCGACACGGAGCAGTTGGCGCAGAGCATGGAAACGCTGTCGGAGGCCTTCTCCGAGACGCCCGACGACGTCCGAGCATCATTGGACGGTGTGAGTCGGTTGTCGCAGACTATCGCCAGCCGTGATCAGGACCTGCAGAAACTGTTCGAGGCAACGGGCAAGACGTCGCAAATCTTGGCGGACCGGAACAAGGAGTTCACTCAACTGATCAGCGACGGCGCTCTGCTGGTGCAGGAGTTGAACAACCGCCAGCAGGCGATCTCCCAGTTGCTCACCGGAACTCAGCGGGTGTCACAGCAACTCACCGGACTGGTCCGCGACAACGAGGCGGCAATCGGGCCTGCGTTGACCCAACTCAACGGTGTCATCGACATCCTGGAAGCCAACAACGAGAACTTGGACAAGGCTCTGAAGCTCTACGAACCCTTTATTCGCCTGTACGCCAACGTGGTCGGCAACGGCCGCTGGTTCGACCAGGTAGTTGTCAACCTCCTGCCACCTGGTCTGCCTCTGATTCCGGGCCCTCGTGATCCGATTCGCACGTTGGGAGGTAACTGATGGCTGATATCACTGAAGCCGAAAGTGGCTCCAAGAAACGAACTCTGGCGATCATTGCCGCAGCGTTGATTGGCGTGTTGGTGGTTGGCGGCGCCTTGTGGTGGGTGTTCACCCGCGCGGGCACAACAACGATCACGGCGTACTTCGACAAGTCCATCGGTATTTACGACGGTTCCGACGTGCGAGTTCTGGGCGTGAAGGTCGGCACAGTCACCTCGGTGGAACCGCAGGGCGATCAGGTCAAGGTCGACCTCCGCGTGGATCGCGGAATCGATATTCCGGTGGATGCCAATGCGGCGCAGGTGACTCCGTCAGTAGTGGCGGACCGCTACATTCAGTTGACGCCGGTGTTCACGGGCGGCGACACGATGGCCAGCGGTTCGGTGATTCCGATCGAGCGCACCGCCACCCCGGTCGAGGTCGATCAGTTGTACGCGAGCATCAACGACCTCGCGTCGGCGCTCGGACCCGAAGGCGCGAACAAGGACGGTGCGCTGTCCAAGTTCGTCGAGACCGGTGCCGCGAACCTCGACGGCAACGGAGCAGCGTTGGGGGAGAGCATCACCCAGCTGTCCGACGCGGCTCGTACGTTGAACGACTCGAGTGACAACATCGCGGTGACCATCAAGAATCTCAATACTTTTGTCGGAGCGTTGGCGACCAACGATCAACAGGTGCGCCAGTTCAACACTCAATTGTCCGACCTCACCGGATTTCTGGCGGGCGAGCGCGATGATCTGGGTGCCGCTCTGAATCAGTTGTCCTTGACGCTCGGTGATGTCGCGAAGTTCGTGGCAGACAACCGCGATCAGTTGGCGACCACTGCAGAAGGCCTGATCGCGCCGACTCAGACGCTGGCGAACAACAAGGAAGCGCTCGCCAACACCCTGACCTTGTTGCCTCTCGCCATTTCCAATCTGGTGAACTCGTATGACGCCGAATCCGGAGTTCTCGCTTCACGTCTGGCTTTCCCGGACTTGCAGAACCCGGCCGAGGTGCTGTGCAAGTTGATGGATCTCGGCAAACTGGTGCCAGGTAATCCTCAGTTCGAGGAGTTGGGACGACAGATGCAACCCGCCATCGATCAGTGTGTGGCGGTGGCCGCAATGACGGATGCGGCCGACCAGGCCAAGAACATGAATCTCCCGTTCGGCATCCTGGCCGGTCCCGAGCGTCAGATGCAGGTTGTTCCGGGCACGGTGCCCGGTGTCGTGTCACCGCGACTGAACATCGGGGAGGGCGAGTGAAGCGCACAGTGATTGCCGGCGCGGGACTTGTGGTCCTGCTCGGTGCGAGTGCCTGCTCGTCGGAGGGCATCTATGCGGTGCCACTTCCGGGTGGGCCGGACGTGGGATCGAATCCCATGAATCTGACCATTCAATTCGACGACGTCCTCGATCTGGTTCCACAGTCCGCGGTCAAGGTGGACGGTGTTCCGGTCGGGCGAGTAGAGAAGATCGGAGTCGGACCGGACGGGTGGACCGCCGACGTGGGGATCATATTGGATTCCTCGGTGGATTTGCCGGCCAATGCCGTTGCCGCCGTGGAGCAGACCAACCTGCTCGGCGAGAAATTCATTCAGCTGTCAGCGCCTCCTAGTGGCGCGGACACTACGGCCCAGTTGTCGGACGGCGACCTGATTCCGTTGGATCGCACTCGCCACGCCACCGAGATCGAACAGGTGCTCGGTGCATTGTCGCTCCTGCTCAACGGCGGCGGTGTCGGCCAGTTGCAGCCCATCGTCAAGGAGCTCGGTGCGGCGTTCGACGGCCGTGAGGGAACAACCAGAAGTCTTCTGGAACAGGCGAATACTCTCATCGGAGGCTTGAACGAACAGCGTGAGGACATCACTCGCGCGCTCGACGGTCTCGACGTGTTGTCCAGCCGGGTGAACGAGCAGAACGAGAAGATCGCCAAGGTCCTCGACGAACTGCCCGTGGCAATATCGGTACTCAACGAGCAGCGCCCGCAGTTGACGCAGATGCTCGCTCAGGTGGACCGTCTCGGAACCGTCGGTACCGACGTCCTGACACAGTCCAAGGACGATCTGATCGCAGATCTTCAGGCACTTCGTCCGACATTGCAGGCACTCGCTGCATCCGGTGACGACCTCGTCGGCGCGCTCCCGCTGCTTCCGACGTTCCCGTTCCCGGACGGAGTCGAGAAGATCACGCAAGGTGGGTCGGTCAATTTGTTCCTCGCTGTCGACTTGCAAATCGGTAATACGCTCTCCGGGCTTGGTGTCGGACAGGGAGATCCCGAGTATCGCCAGCCCAAGTTCGGTGATCCCAAGCCGGTGGTGGATCCGTCCAATCCGTATTACAACGGAAACGGACCGCGACCGGGCTGGCCCACGGTGTCACTGCTCCCGATTGCGCCGATCCTGCCGCAGTTGCCGATGGCACCTGCAGCCGGTGCCCCGCTCAACCCCATTCAGGGAATGCTCGATCAGTTCGGAATCGGTGGTGGACAATGAGATCTGCTCTGGTCAAGTGGCAGCTAGTGGGCTTTGTATTGGTCGCGCTCCTAGGGCTCGTCTATGTGGGAGGCAAGTACGTGCGCCTCGACAACCTCCTGGGTTTCGGGCAGTACACGGTCAAGACGGAACTGCAGACGTCGGGCGGCATCTTCACCAACGCCGAGGTGACGTATCGCGGTGTGCCGGTGGGACGGGTTGGTGACTTGTCACTGACGGACGACGGGATCGAGGTCGATCTGAAGATCGACAACAATGCACCGCCGATCCCGGCGTCGACGAGGGCTGTTGTGGCCAACCGTTCTGCAATCGGCGAACAGTTCGTCGATCTGATCCCCGATACCGATCAGGGTCCGTTCCTCGAGGACGGTTCTGTGATTGCAGTGGGTGACACAGCGACGCCGGTTCCGGTCGAAGAAGTGTTGACCAGTGCAAACGGCTTGGTCCATTCAGTGCCCGTCGATGCACTGCACACCGTCGCGGTCGAACTCGGCGCAGCCTTCAACGGCAAGGGTGAGGACATCCAGGTTCTGGCCGACTCGTTGTCCGGACTCTCGCAGTCCGGCCTCGACACCTTGCCCCAGACGCTCGGATTGATCCGTGACAGCCAGACGGTGCTCACGACCCAGTCCGACCAGTCGTCGTCGATCAAGCAGTTCAGTGCCGACCTCGATGTCATTGCCGCACAACTGCGGACCAGTGACCCCGACATCAGGCGTCTGATCGACAACGGCATCCCGGCCAGCGAGCAGATCGGGGCCCTCGTCAACGAGACCGGTCCGGCACTGACCACGGACCTGACAAATCTGGCATCGTTCGGCAGGACGTTTGCGCCTCGTGCCATTGCGCTGCAGCCGTTTCTGATCTTTCTGCCGGGGCTGGCTGCGGCGGGGCCGACAGTTGCTCCTGGTGACGGAACCGTGCATCAGGGGTTGGTGCTGGAGACAAACAATCCGTTGTCGTGCACCGTCGGGTACGAAGGCACCATGGCGATTCTCGCGGACATGAAGCGTCAGGATCCCAACTTCGACGACACGCAGCAGGACTTCCCGTTGAACACAGCGGCGTCCTGTGAGGTCCCGCTGGGCAGCGAGACGGGCGTTCGCAGTGCCAACCGGGTTATCTACGCCGATCCCGACACGATTCAACCGTGGGACTTCAAGCCGAAGGTCGATCCTGACAAGTTGAATCTCAATCCGATTGCTACCCAGTTGGCGCCGATTCTCGGAGTGACGCCGAAATAGATGTGTCCCGAGGTGTGCTATTGGGTTGGGGCAGTTGAGGATTCGCGGCAATGGAGCTAGTGCTGCCAGAATCCGGACAGAACAGGTAAGTAGGGTAGTGAGCGTGATTCAGAAAAGCAGTCCGAAGGGGGTGACGGCGCCGCTTGTTGCGGTTGGCGTTCTCCTCGTAGCCGCACTTGTTGCGCTAGGTGTGTTCGGCGTCCCATACGTGAAGGCGTTGACCACCGACCGCAATACCGCAGAGATTCGCGACGAGGCGTTGATCGGCGCCCAGCAGGTTGCGATCAACCTCAACAATGCCGACTCGGCGAATCTCGATGCGTCGATCGAGACCATGCGGTCTTCGGTTACCGGCGACGAGATGACGGTGTACCTCCAAAGTGTCCAAGACTCCATCACGGACGAACTGCGGAACTCCGGCTCCAAGGCCGACGCCGAGGTGATGTCTGCTGCGCTCACCGAACTCAACACGGACGACAGGACTGCGACGGCTCTTGTGGTCGTCAAGGTCACCACCACGCAGGGCAACCAGTACGTGAAGAACCAAGTCGGTATGCGATTGGGCATGGTCGAGGTGGACGGTATCTGGAAGGCCAGTTCGGCCGAACCCGTCGGAAACCGGATCGATCTGGAGTCGGGCACACTGCCGGGCGCCGACGGTACCGGCGGTTCCGATGGGTCGACGCCGGCAACCGAGGGCGCACCAGCGCCCACCGAGACGCCCGCACCGAGCGTAGGGGGCGATTCCGGTGGCCAGTAGTCAGCCTCGATCAGCCATCCGAAGGAGAAGCGCGTAATGCCACCCAAGCGCAGAGTCGGGATGCCGCCGGCAAACCAGAACCGCCGGCCGAAGATAGCCGGATCGGCCCGCTCGTTGAACGTCCCCGCGGGGACGTCGGCCGAGGAGCCGGTGAAGGTCGAGGCGGTCGAGACGGAGGCAGTCGAGACGGAGGCAGTCGAGACGGAGGCAGTCGAGCCCGAGGCGGTCGAAACGGAGGCCGTCGAGGCAGAAGCAGCGCCCAAGCCGAGTCTCGAGAAGGAAGCCAAGCCCAGTCTCGAGAAGGAAGCCAAGCCGAGTCTCGCGGAGGAACCGCCGGCTCCGGAGCCAGCGGTGGAGGAGGAAGCGAGTCGAACCTCATGGCCGCTGGTTGTCGGGGTAGGCGCGGCAGCGGTGGTAGTCGCAGTGCTCGCGGGTCTGGCTTTTTTCAAGGTCGGCGCCCAGATGGACGACGTGGCATGGGTCGACGAGGGCGCGACCGCCGAAGTCCTGCGGGTGACTCCGCCGGCGCTCGAGGCGGTGTTCACGTTTGCGCCCGGCACCTTCGACGCTGATTTCGACAAGGGCTTACAGGGTCTGAACCAGGCCATGCGTGATCAGTTGACCGAGTACAAGGACACGCAGAAAGCCGGCGTCGAACAAACCCAGACGGCGACTACGGCGGATGTCACGGAGATCGGTGTCACCCGGCTCGAGGAGGACCGAGCGCAACTGCTCGCGCAGTTGAACGTGAGTTCGACGCAGAGCGGTGTTGCTGCCGGTTCCCGGTCCGGGATGGTTGTCGTCAGCTTGGAGAAGCAGGACGGTAATTGGCTGATCTCGGAGATCCGCGACCGCTGACAAAGGTGCACGACGAGCTGGACCGGAAATGGATTCCGGTCCAGTTTTTCGTATCCGGGTCAGTGACTGGCTACACTACCGACGACGGTGTTCGAACCGAGTCGGTCGACTGTTCGAATGCCACGACTTACCGCGGCGCTCTTGACGGGGCGGTCCGTAAGGTCCACTCTGATCGGTGAACATGCACGGACGAGTGATCGGCAGTCTCACGTCAGCACCTGAATCAGACCCTCAGCTACACCCGACTCGACATTTCCTGAGTAAGGGTGTACTTTTGGACGTTGCGCTGGCTGCCTCCTGTCCACCCCTCGTCTCAACCGCTGCGAAGTCAAGTACTTCTTGCTTTCTGCGACGGGTTTCGTTCGGGTTGTAACCAGCGAAATTCGAAGCAGATACAGCGGCGGTCGCAACAGTACGGAGCGGCCCGCGTGAGGTGCTGGAAGGACGCATCTTGGCAGTCTCTAGCCAGACCAAGGCAGTTTCCGGAATCCCCGGAGCCCCGAAGAGGGTTTCGTTCGCGAAAGTTCGCGAACCCCTCGAAGTTCCCGGGCTTCTTGATGTTCAAACCGATTCGTTCGAGTGGTTGATCGGCGCGCAGAGTTGGCGCGAACGAGCAGCAGCTCTCGGCGACAATGCAGTGTCCGGCGGTCTCGAAGACATCCTCGCGGAGCTTTCTCCGATCGAGGATTTCTCCGGCTCTATGTCACTCTCCTTCTCTGATCCTCGATTCGACGAGGTCAAGGCCTCGACGGACGAGTGCAAAGACAAGGACATGACCTACGCGGCGCCGTTGTTCGTCACCGCGGAGTTCATCAACAACAACACTGGTGAGATCAAGAGCCAGACGGTCTTCATGGGTGATTTCCCGATGATGACCGACAAGGGCACCTTCATCATCAACGGCACGGAGCGCGTCGTTGTCTCGCAGCTCGTGCGTTCCCCCGGTGTGTACTTCGACAAGAGCGTCGACAAGAGCACCGAGAAGGACCTGCACAGCGTCAAGGTGATCCCGGGTCGCGGCGCATGGCTCGAGTTCGACGTCGACAAGCGCGACACCGTTGGTGTCCGCATCGACCGTAAGCGTCGTCAGCCCGTCACCGTCCTGCTCAAGGCACTCGGCTGGACCACGGAGCAGATCACGGAGCGCTTCGGCTTCTCCGAGATCCTCATGGCCACGCTGGAGAAGGACAACACCGCCGGTACCGATGAGGCGTTGCTCGACATCTACCGCAAGCTGCGTCCGGGCGAGCCCCCCACCAAGGAGAGCGCGCAGACCCTTCTGGAGAACCTGTTCTTCAAGGACAAGCGTTACGACCTCGCTCGCGTGGGTCGTTACAAGATCAACAAGAAGCTCGGCCTCAACGCAGGTCAGCCGATTGTTGCTTCGACGCTGACCGAAGAAGACATCGTCGCCACCGTCGAGTACCTCGTGCGTTTGCACGCTGGTGACACCTCGATGACGGCACCGGACGGCGTCGAGGTTCCCGTCGAGGTCGACGACATCGACCACTTCGGTAACCGTCGTCTGCGCACCGTCGGTGAGCTCATCCAGAACCAGATCCGCGTGGGCCTGTCCCGCATGGAGCGTGTGGTTCGTGAGCGCATGACCACGCAGGACGTCGAGGCAATCACGCCTCAGACCCTGATCAACATCCGCCCGGTCGTCGCTGCGATCAAGGAGTTCTTCGGAACGTCCCAGCTGTCGCAGTTCATGGACCAGAACAACCCGCTGTCGGGGCTGACGCACAAGCGTCGTCTGTCTGCCCTCGGCCCGGGTGGTCTGTCCCGTGAGCGCGCCGGCCTCGAGGTTCGTGACGTTCACGCGTCGCACTACGGCCGCATGTGCCCGATCGAGACCCCGGAAGGCCCGAACATCGGCCTGATCGGTTCGCTGTCGGTGTACGCACGCGTCAACCCGTTCGGCTTCATCGAGACGCCGTACCGCCGGGTTGTCGACGGCCAGGTCACCGATCAGGTTGATTACCTGACCGCTGACGAAGAGGATCGCCACGTCGTCGCACAGGCCAACTCGGCCATCGACCGTGACGGCCGCTTCACCGACGCGAAGATTCTCGTTCGTCGTAAGGGTGGCGAGGTCGAGTTCGTCTCGTCCTCCGACATCGACTACATGGACGTCTCGCCGCGCCAGATGGTGTCCGTCGCTACCGCGATGATCCCGTTCCTCGAGCACGACGACGCAAACCGCGCCCTGATGGGTGCGAACATGCAGCGTCAGGCTGTTCCGCTGGTTCGCAGCGAAGCGCCTCTCGTCGGTACCGGCATGGAGCTGCGTGCAGCTGTCGACGCCGGTGACGTCGTCATCACCGAGAAGACCGGTGTTGTCGAAGAGGTCTCCGCGGACTACATCACGGTCATGGCCGACGACGGAAGCCGCAAGACCTACCGGATGCGCAAGTTCGCACGTTCCAACCAGGGCACGTGCGCCAACCAGCGTCCGATCGTGGACGAGGGACAGCGCGTCGACGCCGGCCAGGTCCTCGCTGACGGCCCTTGCACCGAAAACGGTGAAATGGCTCTCGGTAAGAACCTGCTCCTGGCGATCATGCCGTGGGAAGGCCACAACTACGAGGACGCGATCATCCTGTCGCAGCGCCTCGTAGAAGAGGACGTCCTGACCTCGATTCACATCGAGGAGCATGAGATCGATGCCCGCGACACCAAGCTCGGTGCCGAGGAAATCACTCGCGACATCCCGAACGTCTCCGACGAGGTCCTCGCTGACCTCGACGAGCGCGGCATCATCCGTATCGGTGCCGAGGTTCGTGACGGCGACGTGCTGGTCGGAAAGGTCACGCCGAAGGGCGAGACCGAACTGACCCCCGAAGAGCGCCTCCTTCGCGCCATCTTCGGTGAGAAGGCTCGCGAGGTTCGTGACACGTCCCTCAAGGTTCCTCACGGTGAGACCGGCAAGGTCATCGGCATCCGCGTCTTCTCGCGCGATGACGACGACGATCTGCCTCCCGGTGTCAACGAGCTCGTTCGCGTGTACGTGGCCCAGAAGCGCAAGATCCAGGACGGCGACAAGCTCGCCGGCCGCCACGGCAACAAGGGTGTTATCGGCAAGATCCTCCCGCAGGAAGACATGCCGTTCCTTTCGGACGGCACGCCTGTCGACATCATCCTGAACACGCACGGCGTCCCGCGTCGTATGAACATCGGTCAGGTCCTGGAGACCCACCTCGGGTGGATCGGCAAGACCGGCTGGAATGTTCAGATCGCCGCTGACGGCACTCGTCCGGATTGGGCTGCGACCCTTCCGGAAGAGATGCTCGCCGCTCCTGCCGACTCGAACATCGCCACCCCGGTGTTCGACGGCGCGAAGGAAGACGAGCTCACTGGTCTCCTCGAGTCCACGTTGCCGAACCGCGACGGCGAGCAGATGGTCGGCCCCGACGGAAAGGCCACGTTGTTCGACGGCCGCTCCGGCGAGCCGTTCCCGTACCCGGTCTCGGTCGGTTACATGTACATCATCAAGCTGCACCACTTGGTCGACGACAAGATTCACGCTCGTTCGACCGGTCCGTACTCGATGATCACGCAGCAGCCTCTCGGCGGTAAGGCCCAGTTCGGTGGCCAGCGCTTCGGTGAGATGGAGTGCTGGGCTATGCAGGCCTACGGCGCGGCTTACACGCTGCAGGAACTGCTGACCATCAAGTCGGACGACGTGGTTGGTCGCGTGAAGGTGTACGAAGCCATCGTCAAGGGCGAGAACATCCCGGAACCCGGCATCCCCGAGTCGTTCAAGGTGCTCCTCAAGGAGCTCCAGTCGCTCTGCCTCAACGTGGAGGTGCTGTCCTCGGACGGCGCTGCCATCACGATGGCGGACGGCGACGACGAGGACTTGGAGCGAGCTGCGGCGAACTTGGGCATCAACCTGTCCAGGAACGAAGCGGCAACGGTCGACGACCTCGCGAACTAGGTTTCGGTCCCCGGGTTGCTCTGTGAAAGAGCGGCCCGGGGGCGTAGTTCACATTTGAATTGGCAGTCAGGTTGCCGGGTGACCGGCAACCGTAACCCCAACGGGGAAAGGAAGTTACGTGCTCGACGTCAACTTCTTCGATGAACTCCGCATTGGCTTGGCCAGCGCAGAGGACATCCGCAATTGGTCCTACGGCGAGGTCAAGAAGCCGGAGACCATCAACTACCGCACGCTCAAGCCCGAGAAGGACGGCCTCTTCTGCGAGAAGATCTTCGGCCCCACCCGGGACTGGGAGTGCTACTGCGGTAAGTACAAGCGTGTCCGCTTCAAGGGCATCATCTGTGAGCGCTGTGGCGTCGAGGTCACTCGCGCCAAGGTTCGTCGTGAGCGCATGGGTCACATCGAACTGGCCGCACCGGTCACGCACATCTGGTACTTCAAGGGTGTACCGAGCCGCCTCGGTTACCTGCTCGACCTGGCTCCGAAGGATCTCGAAAAGATCATCTACTTCGCGGCTTACGTCATCGTCGGTGTCGACGAGGAGCTCCGTCACAACGAGCTGTCCACCCTCGAAGCCGAGATGCAGGTCGAGAAGAAGGCTGTCGCAGATCAGCGCGACGCCGATCTCGAGGCACGCGCGCAGAAGCTCGAAGCCGATATCGCCGAGCTGGAGGCAGAGGGCGCCAAGTCCGATGTCCGCCGCAAGGTCAAGGACGGCGGCGAGCGCGAAATGCGTCAGCTCCGTGACCGCGCGCAGCGTGAGCTGGATCGTCTCGACGAGATCTGGAGCACCTTCACCAAGCTGAGCGTCAAGCAGCTCATCATCGACGAGCTCCTGTACCGCGAGCTTGTCGACCGTTACGGCGAGTACTTCACGGGTGCGATGGGCGCAGAGTCCATCCAGATCCTGATGCAGAACTTCGACCTCGACGCCGAGGCGGAGTCTCTTCGCGAGACCATCCGCAGCGGCAAGGGCCAGAAGAAGCTCCGTGCTCTCAAGCGCCTCAAGGTGGTTGCGGCTTTCCAGACCAACGGCAACTCGCCGATGGGCATGGTCCTCAACGCTGTTCCGGTGATCCCGCCGGAGCTTCGCCCGATGGTTCAGCTCGACGGTGGACGTTTCGCGACGTCCGACCTCAACGATCTGTACCGCCGCGTCATCAACCGCAACAACCGCCTCAAGCGACTGATCGACCTCGGTGCTCCCGAGATCATCGTCAACAACGAGAAGCGGATGCTGCAGGAGTCTGTCGACGCCCTGTTCGACAACGGTCGTCGTGGACGTCCGGTCACCGGACCGGGTAACCGCCCGCTGAAGTCCCTGAGCGATCTGCTCAAGGGCAAGCAGGGTCGTTTCCGTCAGAACCTCCTCGGAAAGCGCGTCGACTACTCGGGTCGTTCCGTGATCGTCGTCGGTCCTCAGCTCAAGCTGCACCAGTGTGGTCTGCCGAAGCTGATGGCTCTCGAGCTCTTCAAGCCGTTCGTGATGAAGCGTCTGGTGGATCTGAACCACGCGCAGAACATCAAGTCGGCCAAGCGCATGGTCGAGCGCAAGCGCGTCCAGGTGTGGGATGTCCTCGAAGAGGTCATTGCCGAGCACCCCGTGCTGCTCAACCGTGCACCTACGCTGCACCGTCTGGGTATCCAGGCATTCGAGCCGCAGCTCGTCGAGGGCAAGGCCATTCAGCTCCACCCGCTGGTGTGTGAGGCCTTCAACGCCGACTTCGACGGTGACCAGATGGCTGTTCACCTTCCGCTGTCGGCAGAGGCTCAGGCCGAGGCACGCATCCTGATGCTGTCCTCGAACAACATCCTCTCGCCTGCTTCGGGTCGCCCGCTCGCCATGCCGCGTCTTGACATGGTGACCGGTCTGTTCCACCTGACGCGTCTCGACGAGGGCGTCGTCGGTGAGCTCGCTGCAGCTACGTCCGAGGGTCCGGAGCAGGGCGTGTACTCCAGCCCCGCCGAGGCTCAGATGGCAGTGGATCGTGGCGCGCTGACGGTTCAGTCGCAGATCAAGGTGCGTCTGACCAACCAGCGTCCGCCGCGTGATCGCGAAGCGGAACTGTTCCCCGAGGGCTGGAACTACGGCGACGGCTGGACCGCTGTCACCACTTTGGGTCGCGTGCTCTTCAACGAGCTGCTTCCGGCGGACTACCCGTTCGTCAACGAGCAGATGCCGAAGAAGCGTCAGGCAACGATCATCAACGATCTTGCCGAGCGCTACCCGATGATCGTGGTTGCTCAGACTGTCGACAAGCTCAAGGATGTCGGCTTCCACTGGGCAACGCGTTCCGGTGTCACGATCTCCATCTCGGACGTTCTGGTTCCGCCGGAGAAGCCTGCCATCATCGAGGACTTCGAGGCTCAGGCCGACAAGATCGAGAAGCAGTACCAGCGTGGTGCTTTGGACAAGAAGGAGCGCAACAGCGCTCTGGTCACCATTTGGCAGGAAGCGACCGAAAAGGTCGGCAAGGCCATGGAGGCTCACTTCCCCGACAACAACCCGATCCCGATGATCGTGAAGTCCGGCGCAGCCGGCAACATGACTCAGGTTCGTTCGCTTGCCGGTATGAAGGGCCTGGTGACAAACCCGAAGGGTGAGTTCATCCCGCGTCCGATCAAGTCTTCCTTCAAGGAAGGCCTGACCGTTCTCGAGTACTTCATCAACACGCACGGTGCTCGTAAGGGTCTGGCCGATACCGCTCTGCGTACCGCCGACTCGGGTTACCTGACCCGTCGTCTGGTGGACGTGTCGCAGGACGTCATCGTTCGCGAGACCGACTGTGGCACCGAGCGCGGCATCGTCACCACGATCTCGGAGAAGCAGGCCAACGGCTCGATCATCCGCGATGCTCACGTGGAGACCAGCACGTACGCCCGCACGTTGGCTGCTGACGCAGTCGACGAGAACGGCAAGGTCATCGTCGAGCGTGGACACGATCTCGGCGACCCCGCGATCGACGCCCTGCTCGAGGCCGGTATCACGCAGGTCAAGGTCCGTTCGGTCCTGACCTGCACCACCGGCACCGGCGTTTGCGCCACTTGCTACGGCCGCTCCATGGCCACCGGCAAGCTGGTCGACATCGGTGAGGCTGTCGGTATTGTCGCCGCACAGTCGATCGGTGAGCCCGGTACCCAGCTGACCATGCGTACCTTCCACCAGGGTGGTGTGGCCGGCGCCGACATCACCGGTGGTCTGCCGCGTGTCCAGGAACTGTTCGAGGCACGTGTGCCGAAGGGCAAGGCTCCTATCGCGGACGTCACCGGTCGGGTGCAGCTCGAAGACGGCGATCGTTTCTACAAGATCACGATCGTGCCGGACGACGGCGGCGAAGAGGTTGTCTACGACAAGCTCTCCAAGCGTCAGCGTCTGCGTAGCTTCAAGCACAGCGACGGCGAAGACCGCCTTCTGGCAGACGGTGACCACGTCGAGGTCGGACAGCAGCTCATGGAAGGTGCTGCCGATCCCCACGAGGTCCTGCGAGTCATGGGTCCGCGTCAGGTTCAGATCCACTTGGTCAACGAGGTCCAGGAGGTGTACCGGAGCCAGGGTGTGTCGATCCACGACAAGCACATCGAGGTCATCGTGCGCCAGATGCTTCGTCGCGTGACGATCATCGATTCCGGTGCCACCGAGTTCCTGCCCGGCTCGCTCACTGAGCGCGCCGAGTTCGAGTCGGCCAACCGCCGCGTTGTCGCTGAGGGCCGCGAGCCCGCAGCAGGCCGTCCGGTGCTCATGGGTATCACGAAGGCGTCGCTCGCGACGGATTCGTGGCTGTCCGCGGCATCGTTCCAGGAGACCACTCGTGTCTTGACCGACGCTGCAATCAACTGCCGCTCGGACAAGCTGATCGGTCTGAAGGAAAATGTCATCATCGGCAAGCTGATCCCTGCCGGTACCGGTATCAACCGTTACCGCAACATCCAGGTTCAGCCCACCGAAGAGGCCCGCGCCGCTGCTTACGCAGTGCCCGCGTACGACGACCAGTACTACAGCCCGGACGGCTTCGGCCAGAACACCGGTGCTGCGGTTCCGCTGGACGACTACGGCTTCAGCAACGACTACCGCTAGCGGTTAGTTCGTGAGAAACCCCCTACCTCGAAAGAGGTAGGGGGTTTCGTGCTTTTCAGGAGTGCTGTTTTCAGGAGTTGCTGCCGCTGAGGTCCGGGATGACGATCTCCTGGACGGCCCACTTGTTGCCGTCGGGGTCGGCGAAGTAGATGAATCGTCCCCAGGCCTGGTCGTCGATCGGGCTGATGTCGATCCCGCGGCTCTTGAACTCGCGCTCGGCCTCTTCGATGTCCTTGACTACCACCTGCATGCCGACGACTGAACCGGGCTCGGCGTCGGTGATTCCCTTGCCGATGCAGATCGAGCAGGCAGATCCGGGTGGGGTCAGCTGGACGAAACGCAGGTCCTCGCTGACCGTGTGATCGTGGTCGGCGTTGAAACCGAGGCGAACGTAGAAGTCCTTGGCGCGGTCGATATCGGTGACGGGAATGGCGACCAGTTCGAGCTTGATGTCCATGACGTGCCCTTCATGTGATGGTGAATTCCGGCGACAGGTCCAGTGTTGCGGGTATTGCGGTCAGAAACGGTCCTCGATTGCGGATCGGATGAAACTTTCCGAATTTCTTGTTGCTTCGAGAGTGCTTCTCTCACTGCTCGACCGATCCCGAACCCGGAGCGGATACCCCGACTCCGCCGCTCTGACTCATTCCCTTGAACGAGCCGAAGGTGCCGACGCTCTCGGCTACCACCGGTTCTGGGTCGCCGAGCATCACGCGGTTCCGGGTATCGCGAGTGGGTCGCCGGCTGTGCTGCTCGCGGCGATCGGCGCGCAGACGCGAGACATTCGCCTGGGTAGCGGCGGTGTCATGCTGCCGAATCATCAACCGTTGGTTGTCGCCGAACAGTTCCTGATGTTGGACGCCCTGTATCCGGGTCGAATCGATCTGGGTCTCGGCCGGTCCTTGGGCTTCACGCAACCGGTTCGCCAGGCGCTACGACGGAGCAAGGACGCGCCCGACACGTTTGCCGCTGATGTCGAGGAACTACGACGCTATCTGGACGGAACTGCCGTCGTCACGGCTCGTCCGGCGTCGGAGACCGGGGTGCCGATCTTCGTACTCGCGACGCGTACAGGTTTGAAAGTGGCAGCGCAGCTGGGGCTTCCGGTAGTCGTGGGCGGGCCGTTGCTCGGAGTCGGCACTGCCGGCCAGGCGCCGGCGCTGGCCGAGTATCGCCGGACCTTCCAGCCCAGCGACGCCCATCCCGATCCGTATGTTGTGGTCTCGCTCGAAGTCATGGTCGCCGATACCACGGAGGCGGCCCGTGAACTGTTGATTCCGGAGGCGTACGCGCTCGCGGAATCGTCACGGACAGGGGAGTTTCCGCCGCTCGTGTCGGTGGAGGAGATCAGGGGCGCAGCGCTCAGCGATCGAACCACCAGGCGTATCGACTCGTTCATGGCTTCGGCCATGTACGGGACCGCGATCGAGGTGAAGCAGCACCTGAGTGATCTGGTCGAGCGGACGGGCGCAGACGAGCTGCTGGCATCGACGTCGACCTTCGACCGCGCCGCTCTGGAACACTCGGATCGCGTACTGCGCGAGGTGATCTAGCGGGGAACGTGGAACTCCAGCAGCGCGGCCGCGGCGTCGTCGAGTTCCGACCACGGAACGGGCACGGACAGGACGGCGATTGCCGACGTCGGAAACTTGTCTCGAATCCGTTGGGCTGCTTCGGAATTCTCGTTCGATGCCAGATCCAGTGCGGTCCACGGAATTCCCGGTTCGTGGCCGATGACGAGGAGCGTGCTGACATTGGCGGACGTGGTCCGGATTGCGTTGATGACATCGGCCTGGGACCCGCCGTAGATCGACTTGTCGAAGCCGGTTGGGGCGTCGACAGCGGTGGCGGCCAGGGTGTCGACGGTGCGCCGCGACGTCGAGCACAACACGGCGTCGATGGGCGGGACGTTCTCGCGGATCCATTCGCCGCCGAGGCGGGCTTCGCGGACTCCCCGTTCGGCGAGTGGCCGCTCGTGATCGCGAATGCCTTCGGGATAGCTGGACTTTCCGTGTCTCATGAGAACGAGGGTGCGGTGGTCTGCCATGCGTTCACGTTATCCGCTTTGTGGCTGCTGGTCCGGTTACTCTGGATAGTCAGGACCTTGAAGGAGGTTTCCATGGCAGGCAAGAAGCTCGATCGCACGCATGCTCGAACGGCTCTCGAGGTGGTACGGGAAAGCCCCACCATCGCACTCATCACTGTGGCGCCGGCTGTTGTCGTCTTCGGTGTCGTGTGGTGGCTCTTCGGTTTCTGGGCCGCGATCCTTCTCGCTCTGGTGTTCGGCGTTGCGGCAGTAGCTACTCGCAAGCTGCGTTAGAGGGCGCTCACCTGCGCGGCGGCGCGTAGCGCACCGTCCACCAGGAACCAGACGGTGAGGCGAGAACCCTCGACGCGGCTTCGTAGAACCACGTCGTCGCCGGCAACAAGGGGCGAGAGGTATTCGATCACCGCGCGATGAGGTGTGCTGCGCAGTTCGGTGCGAGTACTGATCACCTCTTCGACGGCTTGCCAGTAGACGGCGTTGTTGACGTGATCGAATGGGTCGATATCCGTTACACGCAGGGTGAACGGAGTGTCGAGGACGCCGGGTGCTTCGGCGTCCGGTGCATTGTCGGCGATCACACGCTTCCATTTGAGGCGGTGTTCGTCGGTGGATTCCTCGAGTGGTTTCATGAAGTCGTCGCTCATCCGGGTGGGCATACCGGACTCTGCACTGATGTGGATCCAGAACCCTTCCGTCTCGATCAGCGCACCGTTGCTGCCGTCGAAGCGGACACGCATGTTTGCCCACCTCGTCGAGAATGCTGAGCACCATCGGGTCATTGTCAGGTTCTCCGGCCAGACAGCCGGACGGATGACGTCGATGACGCTGCGACGCACTATCCAGAGCGGATGCGTGTCGATGGCCCCTGCGGCTTCGATGTTGTCGTTGCCGATGTCCTGCAGGTAGCGGGCGACGGCGTCGAGTCTGACCTGCTTGGCTGCGTCGACGTCACCGGTGCGCACCGGGCGTGTTTTCACGAAAATCGGTCCGCGGTCGGGTTGCGGCGCGAGTGCGAGATCTGAGTTCACGAAAGTGATTCCTGTTCGCCGAGGGATTGCTTGAATTCTGCCAGGTGGTCAGTTGGGGCAGGGATTCGAGCACTTGTGCCGATTTCTTGCGACAATGAAATTCTCTCCTCGCGCTTCGACTACGCACCTTCTGGTGTGGACGGGACTGTCATGACTCGAGCGGCGAGCGCACCTTCTGTTACTGCTTTACCTACGACTACAGCACCCCCGACTACAGCATCGGAATGTGGTTATTTCGACGCTACGTCCCGGTGCTGGTTCCTTGTTGCAACACCAGCGTCCCATCCGCGATTATGGCGCGAATATCTCGATGGTGCGCGGGAGAACTATCGCCATCACGGAGTCGAGAGTGTCGTCGAATACGACGACATAGTGGACGGGCTCTCGACAACGCTGTTTTTCGTGGCTCTCGACGATGTGGGACGTGTTGTCGGTGGCGTGCGTGTGCAGGGACCGTACATGTGTGCTGACCAGGCACACGCTGTACAGGAATGGACCGACCACCCTGGTATCGCACAGGTTTACGCCATGATCGACGGGCGTATCCCAAGTGGTGTGATCGAACTCAAGACTGCCTGGTGTGGCGCGCAAGCGGAGAGACGTGGTGAGCTGACGTCCGCGTTGTCGCGCATCGCGCCGCACGCGTTGTCGCTCCTCGGAGTCAGGTTCGCATTCGCGACGGCTGCGGGGTACGTGCTCGACCGCTGGGCTACCTGTGGTGGCGTCATGGAAGATTCCATTCCCGGGGTTCCGTATCCGGACGAGCGGTATCTGACCCGCATGATGTGGTGGGACAAACGAACCTACGTGGACAAGACGCACCACACTCAGTTGCCGGCACTCCTGGCGGAGGCAGCCCAACTCGAGGGGGCGCGAGTGCCGTCTGTCAGCTTCGCGGAAGATGGACTCGGCGATGGTGTCGGCCGGGAATGAGGCGCTCTGGCGCGCGAGAGTGTTCGATGAGCGTGACGCCGCCGACGTTGCGTCGTTGGAAGCAGTTAGGCGACAACCGGATACATTGACACTCGACCATCGGGCTCGGTTCCGCGACGAGTTGTCGGGACTTCGCGACCTGCCTGATCGCCGGGTTGTCGACGAACCGTGTCGGTGGGTGTATTACCCGTGGCGGCGCGAGCTGGTGGGAATTATCGGCCCGCAATCATTTTCACTTCTCCGGTTGGACCGGAACCGGAACAAGATCACGCGTGACGAGCAGGCTCGATTGAGACGTCTGCGTGTAGGGATCGTGGGGTTGAGCGTCGGGAATGCCATCGCGCAGGTTCTGGCGCTCGAAGGGTTGTGCGGCGAGCTGAGATTGGCAGATTTCGACAGTATCGACCTCTCGAACCTGAACCGAATCCCGGTGGGAATCACTGACGTGGGTGTCAACAAGGCGGTGGTCGCAGCACGACGTGTTGCCGAACTCGACCCGTATCTTCCGGTGTCGGTGTTTACGGCCGGTGTGACGGAGGAGAGCGTCGACGCGATTGTCGACGGTCTGGATCTGGTTGTCGAGGAATGTGATTCGCTGGATGCCAAGCTGTCGGTACGACGGGCAGCACGCGGTCGTGGCATCCCGGTGATCATGGAAACGACCGATCGTGGGCTTCTGGACATCGAACGTTTCGATCTCGAGCCGCAGCGGCCGCTGTTTCACGGGCTTCTCGGCAATGTTGATGCAGCAACCTTGGCCGGATTGACGGCTCAGGAGAAGATCCCCCATGCGTTGGCGCTTCTGTCGGCAGCCGAGTTGTCGGCGGCGATGGCTGCCTCGCTGGTCGAAGTCGGGTCGACGCTCTCGACATGGCCGCAACTCGGAAGTGAATGCTTTTCCGGGGCATCCGCGGTGGCGACCGCGGTGCGCCGGTTCGGTTTGGGGGAGTCACTGCCGTCGGGCCGGATCCGGATCGACTCGGGTGCCCGGCTGAATTGCCTGCGTGATCCGCTGATCGACGAGGGTGGCTCGGGGAGCGATGTTCCTGAAACGAGTGCGTCGCCGACGATGCCGGCCGACGGCGTCGAGGCCGTGCTCGAGGCGATCAGGTGGGCGCCTTCGGGGGGAAATGCCCAGCCCTGGTCTGTCCAGGTCGACGGGCCGGTGATCCACGTCCATGCGGATCGTGATCGAACGTCGTTGATGGATGTAGAGGGCCGCGCAACCCATGTGGCGATCGGTGCCGCCGTCTACAACGCAAAGGTCGCAGCCGCGGCACACGGAATTCTTGGTGGCACTGTTCTTCTTCCCGATCCGGATTCGGTAGATCTGGTGGCGAGTGTCAAGCTCGGTGAGGATATGAATCAGATTCTGGCGCAGCGTTACCCGGCGATGCTGGAAAGACGTACCAATCGCGGAGTGGGTGTACCAGCACCGATCGGCCGCGACCTCGAGGATGCTCTGCGGGGCGCCGCGCACGATGAAGGTGGTCGTCTTCGTCTGTACACGGACCCGCGTGATCTCGGTGCGTTCGGGGACGTCGTGGGCGCAGCTGACCGTATCCGGTACCTGACGCCGATGCTGCACGAGCAGATGATCAGCGAACTGCGTTGGCCGGGATCGGGAACCGCAAGTACGGGGATCGATATCCGCACACTGGGGCTCGATGACAGTGAGGTGGCATTCCTCGACGTCGTCCGGCGCAGTGACGTTGTGAGCCGGCTGGCGCGATGGGGCGCGGGAGAAGTATTGGGGATCAGCGCTCGTGATCGCATCGCGTCGAGTTCGGCATTTGGTGTGGTGACCGTGGATGGTTCCCGTCTCGATGACTATGTTCGCGGCGGTTCGGCTGCCGAAGCGGTGTGGGTGTGCGCCCAGGAGCACGGATTGGGTGTGCAACCCATGTCACCGGTGTTCCTGTACGCCCGCGACGGTAATGACTGCGCGCGATTGTCCGACCCGTTTGCGAGCGAACTCGATGCGTTGCGTCTGCGCATGCGAGGGCTCCTCGATTTGGATGGCGAGGAGTCCATTGCATTGGTGCTGCGTCTGAGTCATTGTCCACCGGACACTGTGCGCAGTGCGCGACTGCCCGCGAACAGTATTCGGCGCTGACGCACCGTAGAGAAAGTTGCAGGCGAAATCATGGACGGACGTAGCCTCGAACAGTTGGTGACCGACGTTGCCGGTCGACTGATGCCGGCCGATTCGACGACGTCGGTCGCAGCGGCCACCGAGGTCCTTCGTGACCTGGTCGACTACTTCGGCGTCGACGTCAGCTTCCTGCGGCGCAACGATCACACGATCGGTGCGACGGTGCTGGTGGCGGAGTGGCCGCAGCGCCAGGATATTCCCGATCCGGACCCGTTGGGAGTGGTGTACTTTCGGGACGCGGACCCGGTTTTTGCGGCTGCCGAGAATGCGCGCGAAGCAGTGATCATCCGCCCCGAACCGAGCGGGTATCAAGATAGGATCCGAAGCGGCGCAGGTGTCTTCGAGACGTCCATGGCCGCAGTGCCGTTGCTGTCGGGTCCCGTCACCACGGGGGTCCTGGGATTCATCAAGTTCGGCGACCGGGAGTGGTCAACTCGAGAGATCAATGCACTCAACGCCATTGCCACTCTGTTCGCTCAATTGCAGGCGAGGGTGGCTGCGGAGGGGCGTCTGCGCTATTTGGCTGATCATGACGAGCTGACCGGGCTGTCCAATCGGAGGATGCTTCTCAGTGAACTCGAACGACGTCTGCAACCGGGGGAACCCGGGCCCGTTGCGCTTCTGTTCCTGGACGTCGACAGGCTGAAGGTGGTCAACGATCTACTGGGACACAATGCGGGCGATGCGTTCATTCACGAACTCGGAAACCGCCTCGAAGGTAGATTCCAGGATGACGTCGTCGTCCGCCTCGGCGGTGACGAGTTCGTCATAGTCATGTCGAAACCGATGGACGCCGACGAGGCCGAAGTGATTGCGCGAGAAGCACAGGTGGTCGCTTCCACGCCGATCTCGCTGGGAACCGAAGAGGTGGGGCGAAGCGTGAGTATCGGCATCGCGGTGGCAAAGCCAGGTGAATGCAGCGTGGGCGAATTGCTCCGGTGCGCCGACGAGGCCGTGCTTACCGCAAAATCCGACGGAGGAAATGCGGTAGTCGTGTGTAGCGACGAGATGCGGGCAGCCAACGACGATCACGCGGAGATGGAGATGCACCTGCGTGCTGCGATACGCGACGGTCAGTTGGAGGTGTACTACCAACCCGTCATCGATCTGGCGTCGGGTGTGATGGCTGGTGTGGAAGCGTTGGTGCGGTGGAACCACCCGGTTCGTGGTGTGCTTCAACCGGATTCGTTCATCGACATCGCCGAGGCCGCCAACCTGTCGGGGGAACTCGGGCGGCAGGTTCTGCGCGAAGCTTGCCGTCAACTGGCGCAGTGGAACGGGACGATTTCAGGGGTTCCGATGTTCATGTGCGTGAATGTATCACCGGCACAGTTGATTACCAGCGACTTTGTAGATTCCGTTGCAATCGAGTTGGAAACGCATGGCCTCTTGGGTAGCAGTTTGTGCGTTGAAATCACGGAGAGGGCGGTGATGCACGATCTGGCGCATGTGTTGGTAACCCTGCGTGGACTGGAGGAACTCGGCGTTCGCATCGCTCTCGACGATTTCGGAACCGGGTACAGTTCTTTGGCTCAGTTGAAGGTGTTGCCGGTCGATACGGTCAAGATCGATCGGGGATTCGTTCATGAACTGGGAATCGATCACGACGATCTGGCGATAGTCCACTCGATTGTCGGACTTGCAGATTCCTTCGGGCTGGACGTGGTCGCAGAAGGCGTCGACTCCGGTCGGGCAGCGCAAATCCTGCTCGATCTCGGATGCCGATATGCGCAAGGATTTCTCTTCAGCCCACCGGTGAAATCCGACCGTATCGCTGCGATGCTGCGCGCAGGGCGCAGGTCGCCGACCCTACGGGCGACAACTCTGACGCCTTCACACCCGTAGTCCGACATCGACTATTGCCCGAGCGACAGCGGATACCGAGGCGTTGCACGACTGTGCGTGAGCTTGGATCAACGCGTACGCTTCGTCGATTCCGGTGCGCCGCGCATCGGCGGTAATGCCTTTGGCTTGTTCGAGAATGATGCGCACCTTCAACGATTCCTGTAGCTGAGAACGAATCTGCTGCAATTGATGGCGTTTCGACGCGTTGACGCAGTACCCCGTTGCCATGTTCGCCACCAGGTACGTGAACACGATGTCGTCGGCGGACCACGCGCGTGGCTCGTGCGAGTACAGACTCACAACGCCGATCGTTTCGCCGTTGATCGACATCGGGACACTCGCAGTAGCTGCGACGTTCAACCGTCTGGCGTTCTCGGCAAATTCAGGCCAGAGATCGTGCCGTTGACGGATATCGGTGACAGCGATCCTCTCGCCCTTCTCGTATGCCGTCCGTCCGGGGCCGGACTGAAGTCCTTCCTGGCATCGTTCGATGTCGGAAGCGGAATCGCCGATCGACGTGATGCATCTCAGTTCGCCCCCGCTGACCAGACTGATGCTGCCACCCGACACCCCGAGGGCGTCGACACTGTTTTCCAACAACTCCGTCATCACATCGTCCACCACGTAGACGGTCGGCAGCAGCTGCACAAAATGTGCAAGAAGATCGGCGAATTCGAGATTCATCGTGGCTACCTACTCGTCAGCGCAGCGAGGACGAGCTGCCGGGCATCAGGGGTAGCTCTGGAGAGGGCCCGCAGCGCCGCCGGGTGAGGAAGGGCAGACTGCCGCCTAGTCGAAAGCTACACCGATCCGGGCCGGTGTGCCATGGAAGGCATCTAGCCATCGACCCCGCAGTGGAGTAACTTTCAATTCAGAGCCGTTCCACCCCTGATTCCTGGTGGCGCGGTGCGTGGAGCTACCCCTGATGCCTGGTGGCTCGTCCGATCTGATGGACGAGTAGGCAGGCCCTCATGAATCACATTCAGCGTCATCTTCACTCTCATTTACCTGACGAACATTTGCCTGACGAACATTTGCCTGACGAACATTTGCCTGACGATTCCGTGGCGCGGCGGATCGCGCGAGTGGTGGAATCCGCGCCCCGCAGCGTAGCCGTCGCCTCGGTGGACGAAGAGCTTGACTACGGCCAACTGCATTCTCGCGCAAGCGCGCTCGCCCACGAGCTGAGATCTGCCGGGGTTGTTCCGGGTGATCTTGTGGCTCTGGGTGTGCCGCGTTCGACGGACTGTGTAGTCGGCGCATTGGGGATCCTCTTGGTGGGTGCCGGCTACGTGGCACTCGATCCGCGGCAGCCTGATGCGCGACTTCGGTTTGCCGTGCAGGACAGTTCTGCTCGCGCGCTAGTTGCCTTTCCCGACGTTGCTGCCAGGCTCGATTGGGTCGACCCGATCGTTCCGCCGCGCACGATGGGCACCCCGATCGACGGCGAGGCAGTCAGCGCCGAGACTGTCAGCACCCAACCGACTGATGCCGCCTACGTCGTCTACACGTCGGGTTCGACCGGTGAGCCGAAAGGCGTTGTCGCCGAGCACGGTGGATTGCTCAACCTGATCGACTGGCACCGAAGGGCATTCGCGGTCACCTCGAACGATCGATGCACGTTGATCGCGAGTCCAGGGTTCGACGCAGCAGTGTGGGAACTGTGGCCGGCTTTGACGGCGGGAGCGTCGTTGCACGTAGTTCCGGTGGGATTGGAAAACGATCCGGTGCGGTTGCGTGATTGGCTGGTCTCCGAACGCGTGAGCGTGTGCTTTGTGCCCACCCCACTCGCAGAATCGTTGATTGCGATGAGCTGGCCGGATAACACTTCACTGCGGATTCTGTTGACCGGAGGCGACGTGTTGTATCACCGTCCGCCGCCTGGCTTGCCGTTCACACTCGTGAATAATTACGGACTGTCCGAGGCGAGCGTTGTCTCCGTGTCCGGGATTGTCGATCCGCTCGCCGGTGAAACCCAAGCAGACGCGTTACCTGCGCTCGGTCGCGCGATCGACGGCGTCGATCTCGAGGTTGTCGGTGAGGACGGGTCCCCGGTCCGTGCCGGTGAGGTCGGAGAATTGGTGATACGGGGTGTATCGGTAGCCCGCGGATATCTCGGCCTGCCGGAGTTGACCGCGCAGAAGTTCTCGCGGCACGGCGACGACCCTGCGCAACGCGAGTACCGGACCGGTGATCTGGTTCGGGTCAACGGATTCAGTGATGTCGAGTTCTCCAGCCGACGCGACGATCAGGTGCAGATCCGAGGTAACCGGGTCGAAGTCGGCGAGGTCGCCGGGGTACTCGATCGACACCCGGCGGTGCAGGCCAGCGTGGTGATCGTTCACGGGGATCGGCAGAATCCATCCCTGGCCGCGTTTGTCGTTCGGGGTGACAAGACGGCCGACATATCGGGGCTGCAGACGTATCTCTCGGCGCAACTTCCCGATCACATGTTGCCTCGTTGCATCATCGAACTTGGCGAGTTCCCGACCACCGCGCACGGAAAAATTGATCGCGCGGAGTTGGAGCGGTTGGCGCACTCGAGCATTCGTGTCGACCGAGGGGCGTTGATCGCGCCTCGAAACGAGGTCGAGGCTGCGCTCGCCGAGATCGTCGCCACACGGCTGGATCTGCCGGCTGTGGGGATCGACGAGAACTTCTTCGTCCTCGGCGGCCATTCGATGTTGGTCGCTCAGTTGATCATTCGCATAGCCGAGATGTACGGCGTGGAAATGACATTGCTCGAGCTTTTCGACAACCCCACGGTTCGTGACATGGCAGCCAAGGTGGAACAGCTGGTCGTGGAGCAGATATCCGGGATGAGTGACCAGGAGCTTCTCGACGCAGGACGGAGTGAATGATGACCACGGCACCGACCAAGGCCCCCAGTCTGATTCGACTGCTCGACCCCGAAGTGCTGGCAGATCCTTACCAGCTCTACCAATCCTTGCGCGACGAGGCGCCGGTGATGTGGGATCCGTACTTACACGCGTGGGTGGTGACTCGCTACGCCGATGTCGCCGACGTACTCACACGGTTCAAAGCTGATCGCACGCCCACGCCGGCAAAGTTGGCCGAGTTGGGGATGGAGCAGTTGGCTCCGGTGGCGCAAGTGATGGTGCGCCAGATGCTGTTCCTCGATCCGCCACAACACGGTCGGGTTCGGGGATTGGCGGCCGCGGCCTTCACACCGCGCCGTATTGCGGCCCTGCGCGGTCACATCCAGGAGATCACCGACTCGCTGATCGACGCGGTCATCGACGACGGGGGCATGGAGGTGATGGACACCCTGGCCAACCCTCTGCCCGCCATCGTGACCGCGGAGATGTTGGGAGTGCCCACCGAAGACCATGAACTGCTGAAGAACTGGTCAAGTGACTTTGCCGAGATGCTCGGCAATTTCCAGCACAATCCCGGCCGTGTTGCCGGCGTCCTGCGCAGCGTGGAGCAGATGACGGAGTACTTTCAGGCTGCGGTGCGCAGTGAGGCCACCCACCCCACCGACGGTTTGATCGGTGCGCTCTGCGCAGCGGAGATCGACGGCGACAGTCTCAGCGAAGACGAGATAGTGGCCAACGTCGTGGTGACCATGGTCGGTGGACAGGAGACAACCACCAATCTGATCGGCAACGGCTTGCTCACGTTGCTCCGTCACCGCGATCAGTTCCAGGAATTGATCGACGATCCCTCCGGTCTGAGCGCAGCGATCGAAGAACTGCTGCGATTCGAGAGCCCGAGCCAACACACGGCGAGGATTGCTCCGGACGCGGTGGAGATTGCCGGACAACCGATCCCGGCAGGCCAAGCGGTGATCGCCGTGATGGGGTCCGCGAATCGGGACCCGTCGAAGTTCACCGATCCTGGTCGGCTCGACTTGCATCGCGCACCCAACCGTCACCTCGCATTCGGTTGGGCGGGACACTTCTGCTTCGGTGCCCCGTTGGCCCGGATGGAGGCGCAGGCGGCATTCGGGACTGTGCTGGCTCGGTTGCCTGGACTGGAACTCGAACCGGGACCAGTCCGGTGGCGCCCCAATTTGGGATTACGTGGCCTTGCGTCGTTGAACGTGCGGTGGTCGCAATGACCACCCTCGACAACGAGCGGCGCATCGCGGCACGGAAAGCTTTGCTCGAGAATCGATTGCGGGGAGCACAAGCGAACGGTGCACCACCGTCCGTGCCGCGCAGACGGGGGAGCGAGACCGGTGTGCACTACGCGCCGCTGTCGGCCGCACAGTTGCAGTTGTGGTACCTCAATCGACTAGCCCCGAAAGCGCTTGCGTACAACGAACTTGCCATCGTGACCAAGGACGGCGCTTTCGACGTCGAAGCCCTCAGCTGGGCGTTCAACGAGTTCATCCGTCGGCATGAAGCGTGGCGCACCACGTTTGCGATGGTGGGCGACGAACCGCGGCAGGTGATCCATCCGCCGACGGTGACGGAGCTGCCAGTCTTGGATGTGAGCCACCTACCGTTCGACGAAGCGGTCGGTGTGGCAACAGATCTTGCCGTCGAGCAGACACGTCAGCCGTACGACACGAGCGTGGGTCCTCTGATCCGGCCGCAGTTGGTGCGTGTGTCCGACTCGTGCCATCGGTTGTACCTCGGACTGCATCATCTGATCTTCGACGGCGTCACGCTGTACCGGATATTTCTTCCGGAGCTGGTGTCGTTGTACAACTCTCGGATCGCGGGCGCACTACCGGCGCTGCGTGAGTCACCCGTTCAGCACGGCGACTACTCCTCCTGGGAGCGAAAGTGGGTGGAGGGCGACGAGGTGGCAAACAGGGTTGAATGCTACCGACGGCACTTCGAGGGAGCGCCGGCCTTGGACCTTCCGCTCGACCGGCCGCGTCCGCCGCGCCCACGGTTTGTCGGGTCGGTGGAGCCGGTTTCGGTTGACGCAGACACGGTTGCGAGGTTGCGTTCCGCGGCGGGCCGGCAGGGGGCAACGCTTTTCCACGCGCTGGCCGCGGTGTACGCGTACTGGCTCCAGTGTTACACGGGCAGTGGCGATGTCACGTTCGCAACACCGACCGACCTGCGTCAACGGTCCGAACTCGAGTCGATGGTGGGGTACTGCCTCACTCCGACCGTGTTGCGGGCCCGGCTTTGCGAGCATTGGACCTTTGCCGAGGCCGTCGCTGCCCTTCGCACCGAAGTGCTGGATGCGCTCGGGCGGGTGGTGCCCTTCGAACGGCTCGTCCGGGGACTGGACGTGCCGCGAGATCCGCGAATGAACCCGCTCTTTCAGGCGGTCCTGGTTCTCGAACCCCCGGCGGTTCCCGTCGACGACGAGTGGTCGATGCAGTTGATGGAGAACGCCGTCGGCGCCGGAGTCGGGCAGGTGAAGTTCGATCTGAGCCTCGAGTTGGACGAGCGCGACGACGGCCGGTTGGTGGGCAGAATCAGCTACAACACAGACATTTTCGATTCGGGAACGGTCGCGTTGATGGGGCGCCATCTGCACTTGCTGCTGCGTCGGTGTGCGGAAAATCCCACCGCTGCCTTGAGCGAGTTGTCACTTGCGGATTCCGAGGACATGGCGCGGCAGCTGAATCTGAACCCTGCCACTGTCGAGTCGGAACTGGCCGGGAGGCCTCCGGAAACGATCCACGAGGCAATCGTGAATCGGGCCACCGTGTCGCCGAACGCGCCGGCCGTGACGGTGGGTGATATTTGCCTGACCTACGGCGAACTGGTGAACCGGGCCCGTTCGATTGCGGGACGTCTTCACCGCGTGGGTATCGGTCCGGGAAGTGTTGTGGCGGTGTTGATGCCGCGGACGATCGATCTGGTGCCGGCGATCCTGGCAGTGTTGATGGTGGGCGCTGCCTATCTGCCGATCGAGCCGAGGCAACCGGTGCGGCGGGCCCGGTTCATGCTCGAGGACGCGCATGCGTCGGTAGTGCTGACTGCCGAATCCTTGGCGCAGGAATTGACGTGGGTCGAGCGCCCCATCGTGACGGTGGACGGTCAGGAGCCCTCGGATCGAAGCACAGAACGGTTGGTCGACGCTCGGTACACGGGGGCGGTTCGGCCTGACGATTTGGCGTACATCATCTACACGTCGGGTTCGACCGGGACACCCAAAGGTGTTCAGGTAGAACACCGTAATGTGCTGGATCTGATGTCGTCGTTGCCGGTGGCGCTGGATCTGAATTCCGACGACGTTGTGCTCTCGGTGGCGTCCTACACGTTCGACATGTCGGTTGGCGACTACTTCGTGACTCTCGGGATCGGGGCCGGCCTTGTGGTCGCAACCACCGAAGAGATGCACGACCCGCGTCGGCTAGCGCACGTGATCGAACAGTGCGGCGCCACGCGGATGAGCGCAACCCCCACCAGTTGGGCAGCGCTGATCGAATCGGGCTGGGCGGGACGCCCCGAGTTGATCGCGGGTGCGGTTGGCGAACCGCTACCGCAGTCGGTGGCAACGTCGCTGTCCGGTCTCTGCGCGGGCGTGTGGAACGGGTGGGGCCCGACCGAGACCACGGTGTTCGCCGGCGGCGGATCGGTCTCCCCGGATGAATCCGTGACGGTGGGACGACCGATGCCGGGAACACGCCTGTACGTGACGGATTCGAGTGGGCGGATACTGCCGATGGGCGTGCCGGGAGAGATTGCGATCGGTGGACCAGGGGTGTCGAGAGGGTATCTCCACCGCACGGGTGAGACGGCGCAACGGTTCGTTCCGGATCCGTTTGTGCCCGGAGGACGCGTCTACCGCAGCGGTGATCGCGGGCGGTATCTCGCCGACGGACGGCTGCGGCACCTCGGGAGACTGGACGATCAGGTCAAGATCCGCGGGTTCAGGATCGAATTGGGTGAGGTCGAAGCGACGCTGCGAGAACACCCGGGCGTGGCAACGGTGTCCGTCGACGTCGGCACCGACCATCGAGGACAGCCGCAGTTGGTTGCCTACATCGTCCCGGCTGTGCTCGGATCCGAGCAGAACCAACCTGACGACGACGCGAATCTGAGGGCGTGGACACGGCAACGACTGCCGGAGTACATGGTGCCGGCCGTGATCGTTCGAGTGCCGGCGCTTCCCACCTCGGTAAGTGGGAAACTCGATCGTCGGGCGTTGCGTGACGTGGGCGCTCGGGTGCAGCTCGAGGGTGCAGATGAACATCGCAGCGCGGCAATCACTTCCGAGTGGTCTTCTGCGCGGGTGCTCACACCGACAGAGCAGAAGGTTGCCTCCTTGTGGTCGATGCTGCTCGCTACTGAGGTGTCGGATCTGGATCGGAACTTCTTCGATCTCGGCGGGCATTCGATTCTGGCTGCGAATCTTGTTGCGCAAATCGAACATCGGATGGGTGCGCAGGTGTCGCTGGTCGACTTCCTCGACAAGGGAACTACCGTCGCTGGGCTTGCGCGCCTCGTGGACGGAGCGTCGTCGCCGGCCGAATCGCACGATGCGGCCGCAACGGATCGGCCGCCCGCCTTCTTCGTGTTTCCCGATCTCCCGAGCGCGATGAGTCTGCGGCACCTGCGTGCGCTATGGGGCGACGAGCAGAGCGTGTATCCGCTGCTCCCACTTGCCGCGTCGATGCGCCCTGAGCGCTCGGATACCGTCGAGCAACTCGTGGAGCCCATGATGTCGGCGATGCGTGCCGTTCAACCGGAAGGGCCGTATGCATTGGCGGGCTTCTCGTTCGGCGGGCTTGTGGCGTACGAGCTTGCCCGGCAGTTGGATCGTGATGGGCAGCAGGTCGCATGGCTGGGGATACTTGACACTCCGACGCCGGAAACCGCAGGGCGAGTGATGAAGCGATGGAAGTCGTCGTCGGGACGATTCGAGCGACTGCGCCAGCCCGGCAGGATCAAGCTGGTGACCGAGTATGCCCGCAATCTGAGATGGTCGGGTCGGGAGAAACTGATTGCCGCGGGACTCATTCGGCGTTCGGCGACGGAGGATTTCGATCTTCGAGGTGTCTGGGACATCATGGCGCGCTACGAACAGCGCGGGCACAGCGTGCCACTCGAGCTATTTGTCACGTCGACGACGGCGGCGGAAGTGCGAACACCGATTCTGGGGTGGGATACCTTCCACGAAGGTCGAGTGCGCACGCACTTTCTGTGCGGAAGCCACGACTCGATTCTCGACAGCCCACAAATCGAAGAACTGGCGGCGATCATGCTGGCAGGTCTTCACGATACTCTTCACGATACAAGGGTGGATCTACCGTGACATGGAATCGAATCATCGCGTGTGCCTGCGCGGTTGTGCTCATGACAGGTTCGAGTTGTTGCGCTGCGGGAGCGCGTGACGACCTGGACACTCTGCAGCAGGTCGCGTCCGGAGGCTTCTACGTCGACCCGAATTCGAGTGCGGCGCGCGCGATGGTCGACTACCCGGAAACCGCCTCGACCGTCGCCAGATTGGCCGACACACCGCAGGCATTCTGGCTCAGCGCAACATCTCCGCCGTCAGCGGTCGCCAACGAGGTGGGGCGGTATGTCGACGGCGCGGCCAGTGCGGATGCAGTTCCGGTGTTGGTCACCTATGCGATTCCCCAGCGTGACTGCGGTTCCTTCTCTGCCGGCGGGTACAGCAATGGCGCGGACTACCGGGCCTGGTCGGACAGCGTCGCGGCGGGAATCGGTAACCGTGAAGCGGTGGTGATCGTGGAACCGGATGCGCTCACCGACCGATCGTGCCTGTCTTCCGAACAGGTCGCGGAACGAATGGATCTTCTTCGCTATTCGGTGAATGCTCTTTCTGCGGATGCGAATACGGCGGTGTACATCGACGGTGGTCATTCTCGATGGCTCGATGCATCCGAGCTGGCGAGCCGACTCGGATCGGCAGGCGTGGATCGAGCCAGGGGATTCAGTCTCAATGTCGCCAACTTCTACACGACCGCGGAGCAGGAAGCGTACGGCGAGTCCGTATCAGCACTGACCGGCGGAAAGACCTACGTTGTCGATACCTCACGCAACGGCGCCGGACCACCCCCCGAAGGGCCGCTCAATTGGTGCAATCCGCCGGATCGCGCGCTGGGGTCGGCGCCGACAAGACAAACCCAGGCAGCACATGCGGACGCGTACCTGTGGGTCAAACATCCCGGTGAGTCTGACGGAACCTGCAATCGAGGCGAGCCGCCATCGAGTGTGTGGTGGAACGCGTACGCTGTTGCGATTGTGCAAAATTCGGGACGGCGCAGAAATTCGTCACGACGCTGCGGCTCTCATACGGCTCGCCGCTCTCATACAGCTCGCCGTGAGATGGCCCGTAGTGAAATTGAGATGGCCCGTAGTGAAATTGCCCTGGCGTAAGCCAGTCGAACCTGCGGCAGGACAGTGGATTCGGTGTACGTGCGGGCTCTGATTCTTCCGCCGTCAGCCAAACGTGTGTGGAGAGCCTGATCGTCGAGCAGCCGCTGGAGTGCTCGGGCGAGTTCGGCGGCATTGCCGGGAGGAACAAGCAGCCCGGAGCGATTGTGGTCGATCACGTCCCGTAGCCCGCCGATGTCGGATGCGACAACCGGGGTTCCCGCGCTCATCGACTCGATGGCAACAAGTCCTTGTGGTTCCGCCCATCTCGACGGAACACAGACCACGCGAGCCCTTCGCATGGCAACCATGACCTGTTCGTGTCCGGCGTTGGTGCGCACGATCACCGGACGTTCGGAGTTGCCGATCATCGGTGGAGTATCAGGGCGTTGCATTCCGATCACGACCAGTGGAATCGGCGTGGGCATGAGCCGCTGCGCGTCCAGAAGAGTCGTGATTCCCTTGTGCGGGCCGATAGCACCGATGAAGAGCAGGTAGTCGGTGGACGGGAGGAAATCGGGTGTACCATTCCCGCGTCCTTCATCGCTCACATTATCGGGTACAAACGACGGTATTACGGCTACCCGATCGCGGTCGACTCCCTCCAGACATGATTCCGCCACTGCTGTGCTGATCGGCAGAAAGAGCGTGACGCGATCGAGGACATGTTGGCTCTCGGCCAGTCCGAGGACAAGTGGCACGGCCTTCGGTGCCCCGTAGAACTCGCTTGCACACCGAAGACACCGCGTGATTCCGGGACCCGGGCATACGGTGTCGAGCGCGTTCTTGGGCACCAGAGTTTTCTTGGCACAGGTCAGCCCGTAGTCGTGGAGGGTGACTACCAGTGCGGTTCGCTCAGGTAAGCGCAATCGTAGGCACGAGTGCAGGATCCATCCGTGGGCATGCACGACATCGGGTTGGAGTCGATCGACGAGGCGCTGGAGGTGCCTGGTCAGTGCGGGATCGGGTGCGGTGGGATGAAATTGGTGGGTAGGGTCGGACGTGAACGGTCGCAGGAATCGCGTCCAACCAGGTAGGTGGTGGACAGTGACCAGGCCGTCGAGCGAAGGCGACGCTGTGCCATTTCGACTGAGTGTGGCGACTGTGACTTCGGTTCCGCCGCCGGCCAATCCGGTGGCCAGTGCATGAACGGCCCGTTCGAGTCCACCGGCCGCCGGTGGGTAGCTGTCGGAGACCACGAGGACCTTCATGGGAGAACCCCCTTCACCGAAGAACCCTCTGCTGTGCGGGCACGATGATGTAGCGCCACCGTGCCAACGTCCAGAGCGCGCCGAGGCTCTGTGCGGCGAGCCAGCTTATACCGACAGCAACAATTCCCATGGAAGGCAACAGGATCCAGGAGAGTGTCAGGCACATGAAAAGCATCGACACGTTGAGCGCCATCGCCTCGCGCAGCCTGCCGACTGCGCGCAGAACCGCCACCGCGATGTTGGTGACGGCGTCCGGGATGGCAGAGAGGGTCAGCACGATCAGCAGCATTTTCCCGTGGGCGCTGTACGATTCGCCGAATACCCGCAAGGCCCACCCACCGCCGATGAGGTAGACGAGGATCAGCGGGCCGAGCAACGCGGCGATGATCCGACTGCAGCGCCGCGCGAGAGTCGGGATGTCCTCGGGATCTGTTGCGGTTTCGGCGAACAGCGACATTGCGATGCACGGACTGATCATGAAGAACACCGCGCCGAGCATCCACGTCGCATAGAAGTAGGCGCCGTCGGATTCGGAGAGTCTGGCGAGCACGATGATCGGCAGTACGAATGACGTGACACTCGCGGCCACGGTCACGACGTGTTGCCCCAGAAGTGACGCGCTCATGTCCCGGACATCGGAGACGAGGTGCCCGAACAGCGGCCGCATACTGTGCTCGCCGCGAATTCGTCTGCACCAGAACGTCGAGAACACGACCGATATCACCGCGGCCGCGCTCCAGGCCGTCAGTATCTGGTTGTGTGTGCCTCGGATGAGCACGGGAAGGAACAGCAACGGAATGCGCAAGCCGGTGAACAGCATGTTGCGCGCGAGGAGCAGCCCGCTGCGGCGCAGCGCAACTGCAACACAGTCGGCCAGTGTGCCGAGAGCGAAGAACGTCGCTCCCATCGTGAATGCCACTGCAGCGACAGCGGTGCTCAGCGACGGGAGCGTGTGCAGAACGTATCCCAAGGTGAGAACCACGACTGCAGACCCGGACACCGCAGTCACGATCACGACTGTCACTGCGGCGGTGAGGATTCGCCGCCACCGATCAACGGTGAGCGTGCGCGGCAGCCACTCGACCATCGCAGTGGCAGCGCCGACGCTGGCGATCAATGCCGTCGCCTGCATGGCACTGGTGGTGGCCGCCCCGACTCCGATGTCCTCGGTTGATGTCGTGTGAGCAACAACAAGCCAGAACACGTAGCCCATGAGGGAAGTGAGAACGGTGCTCGCCATCATGTAGGAACTGTTGCGCAGCATCGAGTCTTCGGCTATTCGGGTCCGCGCGATCTGGGGAAGAGAGCCGAGTGTCACCTTCATCAGGGCGCCACGGAGAGATAGAGCACGAGGGACGTCGGTCCGACACCGACAGTGTCGGGGGTCTGGGCGATCACGATGTCGATCGCGACTCGGTACCGGCCGGGTTCGTTCGGTGCGAGGAACGACACCGTTCCGACCTGGGCGCTGCGGGCATTGGTGTTGGTGTCGAAGGGTGCGGTCGGTGGTGTCGTGACAAGCCGCGGATCGGTCGGTGAGATTCCGCCGATGGTCGCGGACACGTCCGGTGGAAGAGCGGGAAAGAGGAATCCGTAACTGTACGACGTCCATTCGATGTCGACCGGGGAACCGGGCGCTACGGCGAGTTGTCCCGCGATAGCGGTGTCGGGGCCGGTGAGAATCGTGTTGACGTACCGTTCGGGCTGCGTTGTCTGCATCGCGAGCGCTCCGATCAACGCTCCGACGCACAGGGCCGTCAAGGCGATCGAGACGAGCGCGGTTCTCCCGACCCGGCGCCACGGTACGTCGGGGACTGCGCGCGATTCAGGTTTCCGCGGCGACCGGCGAATGCGAATGGCCACCAGGGCTAACAACGCTGCTGATACGGCAAAGAGGGCCAGTCCGATGGTTGATGTGGTCAGTTGAAATCCCAAGGGGCCCAGCGCCAAAACGGTTTCGAGCAGGATGATGAGGGTGAACAGGGCCGGAAGGAGTACGCGGAGCGGTCTTTCGAGACCGTCGAAGCGTGTCTCGATATCTCGTGTGGCACTGCTACCGGGCGTGTTACCGAGAATCAGTGCCGCGGCCGCCCACGCCGGTATGACGAGGAGTGCGACCAGTGCAAGCACCCGAACTTCCACCGGGGCGCCGAGCAGTATCGCCGCGAGGGACAGAGCCGCGACAACGGCGGCACCCCTCAACGCGGTACGGGGATCGGAAGTCAGTACCGCGCCTAGGACTTGGCGACTCCGAGTGGCAATGTCAGTGCGCTTCATGGCGTTCCTGTCAGATCGATCAGTTCGGTGCCGACGCTCGCCGAATCGAGTCGGTATACCCGGAGATGTTCAGTCGACATGATCAGCGACGCCCATGGCGCGTGGTCGAGTCGGTCGAGATACGACGGCGGGGTCGGCAGGCCGGCCAAGGGATCTCCGCTGCCGTAGTTGTCCCCGTTGAAGGGTGGGGAATCCGCCATTCGGGTATCGACGACAAGGTAGTCGTAGGTGGCCCCGGCCAGGTCGGTAGCGAGCTTGGTGTCGGGATCGGTGTCGGTCTGGGTCAGCTCCCACACCGGAAAATCGGATGACGGTTCGGAGACGTAGAGTTCGCCGTACGCCGCCAGCGCCAGCGTTGTGTATCGGTCGGTCACGACGCGCACACGACCTTCTCTCAGTCGAATGTGTTCGGCCACCGTCCGGGCTTCGGCGCTCGCGGATCTGGTGTCCGAGCCCCAGAGAAACGGGCCGGGAAATCGGTACGGATCGTTGAGGCCGGCGCCGACATTGCCGATCAGCAAGACGATCAGGACGGCGAGCGAAATCAGCTTCCGGAACCGGATCACAATGCGAGGTAACCGATCCTGGAATGCGACGACAAGGGCACACATCACTGCCACCCCGACGTAGCTGAACGCCCACGAGCGCCTGGCCCCCTCTGCACCCGATGGCGCCAGCACGAACAGAACGGACGGGAAGTAGACCGCCCCGATGGCGATGAACGCGAGGGTTGCGGCCGTGACTTTGCTGCGCACACGCGCGATCACCAACAGTCCCAGCGCGAAGATCGCTGCGACTGCAGCCGGCGCGGCCGCGGTGAAGGCTCGTTCCCAGAGGGGTTGAACATTGGCGGCGAGCAGTTCGCGGCCACTCGATTGTGACGTGGCGATGCTGCTCAACTGAGCCACCGAGTTGGCGAGATACGGCGAGAGGTAACTCACGGTCGGTGATGCGACAAAGACAAGCCAGGCGGCGCCGACGGCCGCGGTGCCGCCCAGCAGAACCCACCATGCGTACGGCCTCTGGTGTGCGCGAACAAACCCGAATGCGGTGACGGTGACGGCGATTGCACCCGAGATCAGGAGCAAGGCGATGGTGGTCAGATGGTGGGTCACGACGCACACAGCGCCGCAGGTGACCGCGATCGACAGAAACGCGATTCGCCGACGACGATCGTCCGAACGTGCGGCAATCGAGGTCAAGGCCAACGCCCACATGAAGAATGTGATGGCAACACCTTCGTACGCGAATTGAGTGTCGAAATAGATGGCAGACGGATTGAGGGCGTAGATCAGCGCTGCCACGGCACCTGCACGGGCGGAACGTAGTAGCGACGTTCCGAGTACATACGCACCGAGAATCGTCATGACGTGGGTGACAACCATCAATACTTCGCCGGCGGACCAGGCCGAAAGTCCGGTCAGCTGGGCGATAGAGGCCGACAGAGCTGACGTCCCGGGGAAATATTCGACGATCGGAATGATCGAATTGGGTGGGAACAGTTGGCCGCTCGACATGACGTCGACCGATTCACGCCAGTGCGCATATTCGTCGTGATACGACGGGCCGAAAGGGTTTCGGAGATACTTCGGGACTGCCGTGAAGAGCCCGAGCAACGCTATCGCGCCGATGCGTTGATTGACTGTTGTCCCGAAAGCCGCCAGTTTGGCAGCCAGTGGAATCACCCCGAGCAACATCCCGACCCAGAATGTCGCGTAGTAGAGCGGTGGCGGTGAACCTTCGGACGACATCCGGTACGCCACACCGATCAGGAGTATTCCGAGCGCAAGGAGAACTCCCGTCGATGCCCACGACCGCAGCACCGAGCGTGAAGTGTCGGAGAACCGGTGCCGCGGTGTCTGTTCGGCGTCGATCGGAGCAAGTGCGATCATGATCGCGCCAACCGTTCGATCGCACGCAGGGTGGTCGACCATGACGTGTGGTCGGTGAATCGTCGGTGGCGGTCCGGTGGAATCGACATCAACGTGCGACGGAGTGCGTCGACGTTGTCGGGTTCGACCAGATGGGCGCCTTCGTAGGTGCGAGTTGCTTCGACCAGTCCGCCCACCGCGTAGAGCACGACGTGCAGCCCGGAGTGCATTGCGATCTGCAGCGGACCGCTCGCCGACGCGCGCCGATAGGGAAGCACCACTACGTCTGCGTCGCGGAAGAATTGGCCGGCCTCGGCGTCGCTGACGTAGCGATTCACGAAGGTAATGTGCCGGCGGTGTGGACTGGCGGATATCAGTGCTGCCGGACTCTGCCAGTTCTCCCAGGTTTCACCCACGATCGTGAGGTGAAACTGTGCTGCCTGCTCAGCGCTGAGTTGGTTGAAGGCCACCAGGAGATCGTCGAGCCCCTTGTACGGTCTGATGAGTCCGAAAAACAGCAGTCGGGTTGGCCCACTGCAGGAATCGTGAGAAGCCGGGGGATCGTGCGAGGCCGGGGAACCGACGGAACCATCGGCGATGTGTGTGTACGGCCCGTGGGGTGCTGTTTCGATGTCGAGTCGGTCGAATTGACGCGAGCCGAACGTTCTGCGCAGCAACTGTAAATCATGGTTGTTGTGGACCAGCGCGCCGTGGGCAAGCGAGAGCAGAATGGGCATACCGCGTCGGCAATACATGTCGACGCCGAAGACCGACGCCTCACTGGTGTCCTGAGTCTCGTGAAACTCGACGGCCACACGGATGCCGAGGGCACGAGCAGCCAATGCAACGAGGATATAGGTGTGTAGTGTTGCGGCAGTCCACCATTGCAGTACAACCAGATTCGGCTTTGCCGAGCGCAGCCGAGCCAGGGCCCCCAACAGGCCGGGGAACCAGTACCAGTCGAGTTCGCCGATGCGAGTGATGCTGTTGCCGTAGCGAAGTGCGGTTCCGGCACTCGGTGAGCGACGTGTAGTCGGATACAACCGCCGCGGGATGACCCGCCGTAGCAGGAGCACCGACACATCATGTTCCCGACTCAGTTCGTTCGCAAGTGTGCAGGTGTAGGCCGACAACCCACTGAGGAAGTGAAAGCCCGGGCCCACGAGCATTATCTCGAGTTTGCCTTCCGTGTTCACACTGATCACCCCGCAGCCTTCGGCAGATGCAGTACCTTGTGGGGCGGATTGTCGGGCGGATCACCCTGTGCTGCTGCGACTACCGAGATCCGGCGCACCGTCGGCACGATGTCCGGTCGGTGCTGCACCCGAATCCGAGCCAGGACGGCAAGGCAGGCAACACCATCTCGCCAGGTGATTTTCTTGCCCTCCGACACGGATCGTCCGTGATAGGACACAGGCACTTCGAGAGGTCGGATGCCGCACCGCAATAATCGCGCTGTCATTTCCGTGTCGAGGCCGAAGCCGCCTTCCACCAAGGTCAGGGAGCGCAGGTGATCGGTCGGGATGAGTTTGAGGCAAGTGTGCATGTCAGTCAGGCAAGCGTCGTACAACACGTTGGCAAAGAAGGTGGTTGCGCGCCCGCCGATGGCAAACCGAAATGACGGAAAGCAGGCGTTGACTCCGCGGACCCTCGCGCCGAACACGTGATCGGAGTATCCGGCCAGTACCGGTGCGATCAGCGACGGAATATCGCTTGGCAGATATTCGAGATCTGCGTCGAGGATGACGAGGTGACTTCCGGCGGCGTAGTCCAATCCGGTTCGAATTGCCGCGCCCTTGCCGCGATTGGACGGATGAGTCACTACGACAATGTCTTTCGATGTCCGAGCGTCTGATCGCTGTGCTTCGAGAATTCGCGCGGTGCGATCGGTGCTGCCGTCGTCGACGACTATCAGTTCCATTCGGCACGGATAGCGCACGGCGAATACGCGGTCTATCGCTGCCTTCAGCGTGCGTTCCTCGTTGAAGACCGGCATCAGTATCGAGAGGCTGACCCCGCGGCGTTCGCCGTCCTGCAACCGCACGCTGACAGGTGGAGGCACAGTCTCGAACGGCGGCTGGTTGTGCGGAAGCGAAGGCTGATTCATTGCGGGTGCCACCTGACTCGTCCGTGCGGGGATGGACGAGCTACCGGGAATCAGGGGCAGCTCCGAATATCGGTGCGGAAGTACCAGGGAACAAGGGCATGCCGACTAATTTGAACTTACTCCTCGGCGACTCTCCACGCTACGGCTCCGCTCGGAGTGCATGTCGGTACACCTGGGCTGTTGCGGTCGCCACGTCGGCCCAGTCAGGCAAGACCACGTCGCCGGGGATGCCGGCACTCAACTGAAGTGCAATCGCGCGGGCTATGGATGTGGCGCCTGCAGTCGGTGGGATCAGGACTGCTCCGACGCCGAGGAATCGTCGAACAATTTCACGATGAGCTGGTATGTCGCTCAGGATGATTCGTGATCCGGCTGCGGCTGACTCGAGTGGGGCGATGCCGAATGCTTCATGCTCGGACAACGAGATGGACACGTCCGCCGTCCGAAGCCAGCGATGCATACCGGGAGTGTCCAGCCGTCCCGTAAACCGTACCCGGTCACCGAGTCCGAGGCGGGCGGAGCTGGCGGCCAGTGTATTTCGAGCAGAACCGTCGCCGACGACAACAAGCTGGACGGTGTCGGGTAATTCGACCATGGCCTCGATGATCCGATCCACCCGCTTGTATGGTTCCAATCGCCCGTGAAACAACAACGTGGCGGTTTCGTCGGGATACGGCGCAGCGGCTCGTACTGCCTCTGCGTCGACGCCGTTGGGAATGACCGTCGTGTAGGTATCGAGGCCTGGGAAATACAAGTGCACCAACTCGAGTTCTGCATCGGACACACAGACAACGGCCGAGCTCGAGGTGAAGAGTGCTCGGGAGAATTTCCGGTAGAGCGAATGCAGCATGCGGGTGGATCGAGTGTGCCCGGTTCCGTGAAAATGTGGAGTGAAGACCACCGGCCTGCGGAACCCGGTCAATGCGGCCAACGCGGAGGATGCGTGATAGCTGTGGACGTGGACGATGTCAAAAGTACTGTCGAGGTGCAGGGTTCGCACCAACAATCGAGGCGAGACTGACATGGCGGTGGTTGTCCAGGCGGGGTAGCGGTGAACGATCGGATCGTGTCCTTTCGAGGTCTCCAGTGTTTCCGCTCGACGGCTGCCGGTGAAAACTTCGACATCGATCCCGGTTGAGCTCAGATGCGTGGCCAACTGCGCGACGTGGTCTTCTACTCCGCCGATGGACGGGGGGAATGCCGGTGTCACCAAAGCAACGCGCATCGATCACACCTTCAGTCCCAGTTCGACAATCGCCCGCGCGACCGACAGCACGGTCGCGTTGTGGCTCCGTGCGCGTCGGCGGATGAGTTGGTATGCGGAGTCGATGGTGGTGTTGTGGTCCTTGGAGATGATCCCTTTTGCCTGTTCGACAACTATTCGGGTTTCGAGTGCATGTTGCAGTTGCATGGATTCCCGTTCGCGCTCGTGTAGTTCGAGCGACATGAGAATGAACCCCATCGCGACGGTGGTCAGCGCCTGGGCTGCGCTCACATCGTCGTCGTCCCAGATGATCATCTCGTGTGAGAAGACGGTGAGGGTCCCGATAGAGGTTTGTGCGGGGGTCGCGGACCCGCTCGAGTTTCTTGCTTCCCGGTAAAACGGAAGCGCCGCCACGGCTTTGACGCCAAGGTGGCTCGCTTGCGCAGCAAAGGCAGGCCAGGCGTATGCGGCGCTCGGCACATCGGTGATCTGCACGCTGTCGAGTCGGGGTAACCTACCCGGCCCTATCCGAAACTCTCGTTCGCATCGATCGAATTCGGGGGAGCTGACCGACGTGATGTCCGGTTGATCGGGAAGGGCGACTGTGATGCTTGCTGCTGCGGTATCGAATATGTCGGCGATGTAGCACACGAGTTCGTGAAGCGTTTGTGTTGCCGAGTTACCTTCGCGCGGCGGCGACGCGAAATGGGTCAGGGCACAGAGGTATAGGGCGTCATCATGCATGGGTATCCCACCGTAGGTCGTTATCGGTACCGTGAATTGTCCCCGTAGAAGTGGTGTCTGCGCGGACGTGGTAGATGTTCCGTATCTTGTTCCAGCGCACAAGGTTCGGACATATTTGAATTCAGATGCTCCGAAATCGAGTTCCGAAGGACGAAACCTGACGTCGGAAACAAACTGAAATCCCGATATGACCCAAGCGTACATACCGAGGGAATGAATGGGAACCCATGTGGCCTGTGGTCAATGGCGAATTTCCTTGCGACCCTTGCGAAGCGAGTTTTCATACCTTGCGTCCGGTTCTATCGGCCGGGATGGTCGGACGGCAGGCTAAGGTCGGCAATAGATGATGTCCGATTGCTTTCTCGACGAGGAGTTGCTGTGCGTGCGATGGTTGTTACCGAGTTGTCCGGCCCGCAAGGACTCGACCTCGAGGAGATCCCCGAGCCTGATGCGTCCGGCAAGGTTCTCATCGACGTCAAGGCCAGTGGAGTCTGTTTTCCGGACTTGTTGATCACCTACGGCAAATATCAGATCCGGCCGGAGCCCCCGTTTGTCCCCGGTGCGGAAATCTCGGGTGTCGTGATCACGGCGCCGGCGGAGTCGGGATTCACTGCGGGCGACCGGGTGCTTGCGGCGACCTATCTCGGGGGATACGCGGAACGAATAGCAGTCGACCCTTCGCAGGTGTTGCGAATCCCGGAAGCCTTGGATTTCGACGAAGCCGCGTCGTTGATCATCAATTACCAGACGATGGAATTTGCGCTGGCTCGTCGCGCCAAGATCGTGGCCGGTGAAACCGTAGTTGTTCTCGGCGCGGCCGGCGGTGTGGGTACTGCGACCATTCAGTTGGCCAAGGCGCACGGTGCTCGGGTAATCGCCGTGGTTCGACGCGCCGGCGTCGAGGAGTTCCTCCGCGAGTTGGGAGCTGACGAGGTGGTGGCACTAGCGCCGGGTTGGGGTGAGCGGGTTCGCGAGCTGACCGACGGTAAGGGAGCGCAGATAGTGGTGGATCCCGTCGGCGGTGACGCATTCGACGAGGCGGTCCGCGTTCTGGCCCCTGAAGGCCGCCTTGTCGTGATCGGATTTGCCGGCGGCGGGATTCCCGAGGTGAAGGTGAACCGGGTGCTGTTCCGCAACATCAGCATCGTCGGGGCGGCGTGGGGTGAGTTCACACGTACTGATCGCGACGCAGTTGCTGAGGTCCATGCGTCACTGGTGCGCCACGTCGAAAACGGGTTGCGTCCCCTCGTCAAGGCTCGATACCTTCTGGAGGATGCGGCTTTGGCGCTCACCGATCTGGAAATGGGCAAAGTTCTCGGAAAGGCCATTTTGGTGCAGGAATGAGTCGCCGAGGGTGATGTTGCTCACCGGAAATCGAGTTGCACGTTAGTTACGTTTCGGCAATAGTTGCATCCGCACTACTATTCGCCAGGTGATCGCCTCGGATTCTGATGACCTGTACGGAGCACTCGACGAGTTGTTCACTCGCCTGATGAGCGCCGGTGATTCGGAGTCGATCGATGCGTTGATCGAGCTGGATCTCTCGTTCAGTCAGGTACGTGTGCTGTTCGCGCTCGGGCAGTGCGATGCGCCCGTTCCGATCAACGAGGTAGCCGACGAGCTTCGGCTCTCAGTGGCGGCGACGGGACGCAATATCGACCACCTCGTGCAGATGGGGTTGGTCGTGCGGCGTGGGGACGAACGTGATCGGCGCGTCAAACGGGTTTCCCTGTCGGAGGCCGGCGTTAAGGTCGCGTCCAATCACATCGAATGCAAGCGTGGACAGCTTCGTGATTTTGCGTCGCGCGTGCCCGCGCCGGAACGGCTTCGACTTGTCGAGGCGCTAGAGCCCATTCTCGCGGGTGACTACCTGCGAGCATCTACCCAGGAGACTTCGCGATGACATCGCCGAACGCGCCGGCACCGGCGTCCGACAAACTTGACGGGACGGTCCTCAAGATCGCGTCCGTGGTGGTGATCGGTGCCATCATGTCCATCCTCGATGTGACCGTGGTGAGCGTTGCGCTACCGACATTTGCCGAGGAGTTCCAGACGACCTACGCCACAGTCGCGTGGACGATGACGGCGTACACGCTTGCCCTCGCAACCGTCATTCCGGTGACAGGGTGGGCGGCCGACCGTTTCGGCACAAAGCGCCTGTACATGACTGCACTGATTCTGTTCGTGATCGGTTCGGTTGCGTGTTCCCTGGCCTGGAACATCACGTCGTTGATCGGTTTCCGAGTGCTGCAGGGGCTTGGCGGCGGCATGTTGATGCCGCTCGGTATGACGATCATGACCAGAGCGGCGGGTCCGGAGCGGATCGGACGTGTCATGGCTGTTCTCGGTATTCCGATGCTGCTCGGACCGATCGGTGGACCGATCCTCGGTGGTTGGTTGATCGACGTGGCGAGCTGGCACTGGATCTTTTTGATCAACCTGCCCATCGGCATCATCGCCCTCATTGCCGCTGTAATACTGCTTCCCTCCGATGATCCGCAGCCCTCGCAGTCGTTCGACTTCCTTGGCATGCTCTTGCTGTCGCCGGGTCTGGCGCTGTTCCTGTTCGGTGTCTCCTCGATTCCCGAAGTCGGTACGGTGGCATCGGCCAGGGTTCTGGTCACCTCGGGAATCGGTCTGGTTCTGATCGTCGCGTTCGTGTTCCATGCGCTACGTAAGGATCATCCGCTGATCGACCTGCGTTTGTTCAAGAACCGTCAGTTGACCGTCGCAGTGATCACGACGTCGTTGTTCATCGTGGCATTCATGGGTGCTGGTCTGCTGTTCCCCAGTTACTTCATTCAGGTCACCGGTTCCACAACGCTTGCTGCCGGACTGTTGATGGCTCCGCAGGGTTTCGGTGCAATGCTCACGATGCCTGTTGCGGGACGCCTCGTCGACAAGATCGGCCCGGGCAAGATCGTTCTCACGGGTCTACCCCTGATCCTTATCGGCTTTGGTGTGTTCACTCAGGTGGCAGCAGATTCGCCGACGTGGATGTTGATGGCCGCACTGTTCGTCATGGGTATGGGTATGGGTTGCACAATGATGCCGCTGATGACGGCCGCGATCGTGACGCTGTCCAACGAACAGATCGCCCGCGGTTCCTCGCTGATGAACATCGTGCAGCAGACTGCAGGATCCATCGGTACTGCCGTGATGTCGGTAGTGCTGACCAACCAGATTCTCAATCATGAGGGTGCTGGGCTGGCAGCTGCTTCGCGAGGCTCGTCACCCGAAGCCACGATGATTGCGGAGCAGACTCCACCCGAGGTTCTCTCGTACGGTTTCTCGCAGTTGGCAGATTCGTTCGGCAATACCTTCGTGGTGGCGACCGTGCTGATCGTTCTGACGTTCATCCCGGCGTTCTTCCTGCCGCGTAGCAAAACCACACGAGTTGTAGCCGAGGGTGATTCAGCTGCCCCGGTCATGATGCACTGACAACTATCCTTTTGCGTTCAGGGCGGTAAGCACACTGTGTGCTTACCGCCCTCAACGTTGTGCGAGGTGCGGGAATAGCTCCAGATGGTTGAATGTTAAATTATCTACATGCAGTCGTAGGGATCAACGCCCTGAACAGGAGTAGCCATGCAGTTCGGAATCTTCACAGTCGGTGACGTCACCACAGACCCCACGACGGGGGTCACGCCCACCGAGCACGAGCGCATCAAGGCGATGACCACTATCGCCAAGCACGCCGAAGACGTGGGACTCGACGTCTTCGCAACGGGCGAGCACCACAACAAGCCGTTCGTGCCGTCGTCACCCACCACGATGCTCGGCTACATCGCTGCACAGACCGAGAAGATCACGCTGTCCACGTCCACGACGCTGATCACCACCAACGATCCGGTGAAGATCGCCGAGGACTACGCGATGCTCCAGCATCTCGCGGAGGGCCGCGTCGACCTCATGATGGGCCGTGGCAACACGGCGCCCGTGTACCCGTGGTTCGGCAAGGACATTCGCGCGGGCATTCCGTTGGCCCTCGAGAACTATCAGCTCTTGCGCAGACTCTGGGACGAGGAAGTAGTGAACTGGCAAGGGGAGTACCGCACTCCGCTGCAAGGTTTCACGTCCACACCTCGCCCGCTCGACGGCATCGCACCCTTCGTGTGGCACGGTTCGATTCGCAGTCCTGAGATCGCGGAAATCGCGGCGTATCACGGTGACGGGTTCTTCGCGAACAACATCTTCTGGCCCAAGGAGCACTACATCGAGCTCATCAACCTCTACCGTCAGCGTTACGAGCATTACGGACACGGCACCGCCGATCAGGCGATCGTAGGGCTGGGCGGTCAGGTCTTCATGCGGAAGAACAGTCAGGACGCAGTCAAGGAATTCCGCCCGTACTTCGACAATGCGCCGGTGTACGGTCACGGACCGTCGCTCGAAGAATTCACCGAGCAGACGCCGCTGACGGTCGGTTCGCCGGAGCAGGTCATCGAGAAGACTCTCGCGTTCGCGGATTTCTTCGGCGACTACCAGCGCCAGTTGTTCCTCATGGATCACGCGGGCCTTCCGCTGAAGACGGTGCTCGAGCAGCTCGATCTGCTCGGCGAGGAAGTTGTACCGGTTCTGCGTCGTGAGTTCGCGGCCCGTCGTCCGGCACATGTCCCCGACAACCCGCCCACTCACGCGTCGATGAAGGCCGCCCGTGACAACAGCGCGGTCTCGGCATAGTTCTCAGGCACCCCGGCGCAACCCGAGGCAGGATGAAGAGATGAGCAACCTCGACATGCACCCCGTAGAGCAGGAATGTGAAGGCAAACCTGACAACAGCGAGATTCAGATCCTCACCCCGCGGGACGTTCCGCTCGGTGGCCCACGGGCAATGCGGGTGCGGCGCACACTGCCGCAGCGTGATCGTTCGCTGATCGGAGCATGGTGTTTTGCCGATCATTACGGTCCGGATGACGTCGGCTCAGGACCGGGCATGCATGTGCCGCCGCATCCGCACACCGGATTGCAGACGGTCAGTTGGCTGTTCACCGGCGAGATCGAACACCGCGACAGCATTGGCTCTCACGCAATGGTGCGCCCGGGCGAACTGAACTTGATGACGGCCGGTAGCGGGATCGCGCACTCGGAGGTCTCGACTCCGAACACGAAGGTTCTGCACGGCATGCAGCTGTGGGTTGCGCTTCCGGACGCGGCGCGCGATACCGCGCCCGCGTTTGTTCACTACCGGCCGGAGCCGGTGACCATTGGCGGCGCCAGACTCAGCGTGTTCCTCGGCTCGCTGGCCGGCGAGACATCTCCGGTATCGACCTTCACCGAATTGCTCGGTGCCGAGGTGATTCTCGATCCGGGTGCCGAGATTGCCCTCGATATCGATCGTTCCCACGAACACGGCGTGATCGTCGATCAAGGATCGGTGGTGCTTCGCGGTACCGCTGTCGGCTGGGCCGAGTTGGGTTATCAAGCACCAGGTTTCGGGAAGCTGACATTGCGCAATCCGGGTTCCGAACCGGCTCGGCTGCTACTGCTCGGCGGTAAGCCGTTGGGCGAGCAGGTCATCATGTGGTGGAACTTCATGGGTCGCACACACGAAGAGATCGTCGAGTATCGGCGCAAGTGGCAAGCCGAACTCGCCTCGGGATTCGACGGCAGCGTCCCCGATCAGCGTTTTGGTGTCGTGCCAGGATACGACGGTCCAGCGCTGCCCGCGCCCGAGCTGCCGAACAGTACGTTGCGGCCCCGAGGTTAGCCGCTGCTCTTGCTGTTCAGGCGCTCCCGCGCCCGGAGCCGTGCTCCGCGTGCGGGAGACGCCACCGGCCGCGAGCGTCGTGTCGATCAGGCCTGCTCGATGTCCTGGTGAGCCTTCGCGAGCATGATGTAGCCGGCGCCGTTGGCGCTGATTCCGGCCTTTTCTCCTTCGGAGAGTTCACGTTTGACCTTGGCGGGTACGCCGGCGACCAGCGATCCGGGCGGGATCTGCATCCCTTGAGATACGACGGCGCCGGCCGCGATAAGCGATCCCGAACCGATGTGCGCGCCGTTGAGCACCACGGCGCCCATGCCGACCAGCACGTCGTCTTCGACGGTGCATCCGTGCAGTACCGCGTTGTGGCCGACCGAGATCCGCTCGCCCAGAACCGCGGGGAACGTCGGGTCTGCATGTACCGTGCAGTTGTCCTGAATGTTGGTGTCTGCGCCGATGGAGATCGATTCGGCGTCGCCGCGAATGACCGCGCCGTACCAGATGCTGGCGCCGGCAGCGATGGTCACTGCGCCGACAACGGTGGCGTTGGGTGCGATGAACGCGCTCTCGTCGATCTGCGGGGTGCGTCCGAGAACGGTGGCGATGATCGGGTTGGTCATGGTTCTCCTGTGCGTTGAAATGACGTGCTCTGACGGTACCTGGACTATTTCGGTGTGGGCTTTCGATTCATGACAACGGTGCCGACGCCCGCCACGACTACAAGTCCGATGGCAACAAGGGTCATGGAGTCGAGCGCCTGTCCGATGATCACCACGCCGGCTAACGCTGCTGCTGCCGGTTCGAGGGCGATGAGGACGGCAAAGACCTTCTTGGCCAAGGATCTCAGCGCCCACATCTCCAGGCTGTAGGGGATGACGGACGAGAGAACGGCGACGGCGGCTCCGGCGGCAAGCATCTTCGGATCGAGCAGTTCGGAACCTCCGGAGACCACGCCGAACGGCAGGGTCAGGATGGCCGCCACAATCGTGGCACCGGCCAGACCGTCGGCGCTCGGAAGTGTTGCGGCGAGGTGCGAACCGGCAATGATGTATCCCGCCCAGGCCGCGGCCGCGATGAGTGCGTAGGCCACGCCGACGAGGTCGAGACCGGATTCTCCGTGATCACCCAAGCCGAGGAGAAGGACGCCGCCGAAGGCAAGCAGCACCCAGGCGCCGTCGGCCCAGCGCTTCGACAGCACCGCGGCAAGTGTGAGCGGGCCGAGGAATTCGATGGTGACGGCCGTCCCGATCGGGACGGTGTCGAGAGCCATGTAGAAGGCCCCGTTCATGACGGCCAGAGAAACGCCGAGCGCAAAGATGCCCTTACGTTGTCTGTTCGACCATCTGCTCCATCGCGGACGGACGATGACGCCGAGGATGATCGCGGCGATCGTCAGGCGCAGTGTTGTGGCGCCTGCGGGGCCGATCTGCGAGAACAGCGTCGTTGCGAAGGCCGCTCCGAACTGCAGCGAGAGTATCGAGGTGAGAACGGCGCCGACCGGTAGTAGTTGACTGCCGGTTTTCATTCGCCAGTGAACTCAGGACTTCGACGCTCGAGCATTGCAGCGACGGCTTCATGGTGATCGCGGGTGTGGTGAGCGATCGACTGCATGGCGGCCGAAAGTTCGAGCAGGCTCTCGAGGCTCTGGTGCTGGCCCTCGCGGAGGAGTTTCTTGGTCATGCGGAGAACCTGCGGGGGATTGGCGGCAACTCGGGCTGCCAACGCGTGCGCTGCGGCGAGCAATTCCTCGGGCTCGGTGATCTGGGAGATGAGGCCCCAGTCGAGTGCCTTGGCGGCGTCGATCGGCTCGCCGGTGAACGCCATCTCGGCGGCGCGAGCGTTGCCGATCGCGCGGGGAAGCAGCCACGCTCCGCCGTCGCCGGGGATGAGTCCTACCTTGACGAAGCTTTCGGCGAAGACTGCGGCGGTCGAGGCGATGCGGAGGTCGCACATGAGTGAGAGGTCGCAGCCCGCTCCGATGGCCGGGCCGTTGACCGCGGCGATGGTCGGCACCTCACAGGTGTACAGCGCGAGTGGAATGCGCTGGATCCCGTGCCGGTAGCCCTGGCGGATGTCACCGGGAGCGCCGCCGAACATGCCCTCCTTGTCACGCATGTGCTTGACGTTGCCGCCGGAGGAGAAGGCCGATCCGGCTCCGGTGAGGATCACCGCGCGCACACTCTGATCTCGGTTGACCGCGGTGACCGCGTCTTCGAGGGCTTCGATCACGTCTATCTCGGAGATGGCGTTGCGGGTGTCCGGGCGATTGAGGGTCCACGTGATCACATCGCCGGTGCGGGTGATCAGTACGGCGTCGCTCATGGGTGCTCCTGCTTGTCGGTGATGGTTGGGCTCAGTCTCTCACCACCGGATTTCGCAATAACAATCATTCATGCTTGATTTTTATGGAACCGGGTGTGATGCTGGTCGCATGGCCGAACTTCAGACGTTCATCGATGACTTGCGGGCCGAGGGCGAGAGCCTCGACGCCCTGGTTGCGGATCTGCCCGACGAGAAGTGGGCGACAATGACGCCTGCAGAAGGGTGGACCATCGCGCATCAGATCGGGCACCTGCACTGGACGGACAGTGCGGCGATCCTGGCGATCACCGACCCCGACGGGTTTGCGGAGCAGTTGAAGGCGGCGTTCGTGAACCCGGCAGGGTTTGTCGACGACGGTGCTGCTGAGCAGGCGGCCCGCCCGCCGGCGGAGTTGCTCGCCGATTGGCGAGCGGGGCGCACCGCTCTCGTCGAGGCTCTCACCGCCGCCCCGTCCGGTACCAAGTTTCCCTGGTACGGCCCGCCCATGGGCGGTGTCTCCATGGCAACCGCGCGATTGATGGAGACGTGGGCGCATGGACAAGACGTCGCCGACGCTCTCGGCGTGGAGCGCGCCCCGACGGCGCGCATCAAGAACATCGCTCATCTGGGTGTGCGGACGCGGAACTTTGCGTACTCGGTCAATGAAAAGACCCCGCCCGCCGAGGATTTTCGGGTGGAGTTGACGGCGCCCGACGGTTCGATCTGGACCTGGGGGCCGGAAGATGCGCCACAGAAGGTGACCGGGCCGGCGTTGGACTTCTGCTTGCTGGTCACTCAGCGTGCCAATCGCGCCGATCTCGATCTGGTTGCCGTTGGTGCCGACGCGGACGAGTGGCTCGGGTTTGCGCAGGCGTTTGCGGGGCCCAGCGGCGAGGGACGAGAAGCGAAGGTGGACAAATGAGTTCGGTTCGGATCGGTAACTGCTCGGGTTTCTACGGCGACCGCGTCTCGGCGATGCGCGAGATGCTCGAGGGCGGCGAACTCGATTACCTGACCGGCGACTACCTTGCTGAACTGACGATGTTGATCCTCGGACGGGACCGGATGAAGGACCCGTCGCTCGGCTATGCGAAGACGTTCCTGCGGCAGGTGGAGGACACTCTCGGCCTTGCGCTCGACAAGGGCGTGAAGATCGTTGCGAACGCCGGCGGTCTCAATCCCGCTGGACTGGCCGACGCGCTGCGCGAGGTCAACACCAAGCTGGGGTTGAACGCAAAGATCGCCCACGTCGAGGGCGACGATTTGATCTCTCGAGCAGACGAACTCGGACTCGGCTCCCCGCTGACGGCCAACGCGTACCTCGGTGCCTGGGGCATCGTCGAAGCATTGTCGGCCGACGCCGATGTTGTGGTCACGGGCCGTGTCACCGATGCATCGGTCATCGTCGGTCCAGCCGCTCACCATTTCGGTTGGAAGCGAGATGATTTCGATCAGCTGGCCGGCGCTGTGGCGGCAGGCCACGTCATCGAGTGCGGAACCCAGGCCACCGGCGGCAACTACGCGTTCTTCACCGAGATTCCCAATCTGGGTCGGCCAGGATTCCCGATTGCCGAGATCAACGCGGACGGATCCTCGGTCATCACCAAGCATGCCGGAACGGACGGCGAGGTGAGCGTCGGCACGGTGACGGCGCAGCTGCTGTACGAGATCACCGGCGGACGCTATGCAGGCCCGGACGTGACCACCCGCATCGACAACGCAGTGCTCACTCAGGAAGGCCCGGATCGGGTGCTGATCAGCGGTGTCACGGGCGAGGCTCCGCCGCCGCAGTACAAGGTTTCACTCAACACGCTGGCCGGGTTCCGCAACGAGGCCACCTTCATCCTCACCGGTCTGGACATCGAGGCCAAGGCCGATCTGGCGAAGACTCAACTCGAATCCTGGCTGACGAAGAAGCCCGCCGAACTGGTCTGGACTCTCGCTCGCACGGATCACCCGGATTCCGACACCGAGGAAACCGCGAGTGCGTTACTGCGCTGCGTGGTTCGCGATTCCGATCCCAAGGTGATCGGTCGTCCCTTCTCTGCGGTTGCGGTGGAAATGGCGCTTGCCAGTTACCCAGGCTTCTCGCTGACCGCTCCGCCGAGCAACGGCCAGCCGTACGGAGTGTTCACCCCCGGCTACGTCGACGCGGGATCGGTGCCTCACGTGGCCGTACTGCCTGACGGCACTCGCGTGGACATCGCTCCGTCGACGCTGACGCAGGACCTCGAAGCTGTCGACGAACCTGAGCGTCCGGAGCCGTTGCCGCCACAGTCTTCGCTTTCGGTGCCGCTCGGCACGATCGCCGGTGCCCGTAGCGGCGACAAGGGTGGAAACGCCAACGTCGGAGTCTGGGTTCGCACAGACGAGCAGTGGAAGTGGTTGGCGCACACTCTCACCGTCGAGAAGGTCAAGGAACTACTGCCCGAGGCGTCGGAGCTGGCCGTCACCCGCTACCAGCTCCCGCACCTTCGTGCCGTCAACTTCGTGATCGAGGGAATCCTCGGTCAAGGTGTGGCCTCGCAGGCCCGGTTCGATCCGCAGGCCAAGGGAATTGGTGAGTGGCTGCGCTCGCGCCACATCGACATCCCGATTTCGCTACTTCCCGTAACTGACGAGAAAGAGGATTCACGGTGACCGTGTGGACCACACCGGAAAGGCTTGCGCTTCGCGAGACCGTGCGCGGCTTCGTGAACCAGGAGATTCTGCCGCATCTGACGCAGTGGGAGCGTGACGGCGAGATTCCGCGCGAATTGCACCGCAAGGCAGGTGCTCTCGGGCTCCTCGGGGCCAGCGCTCCCGAATCGGCCGGCGGTGAGGGCGGCGACGCCGTCGACTCCATCGTGATCTGTGAGGAGATGCATCAGGCTGGTGCGTCGGGCGGGCTGTTCGCCTCGCTGTTCACCTGCGGCATCGCGGTGCCGCACCTGATTGCGGCCGGCGACGAGGCGCAGATCGAGAAGTGGGTCAAGCCGACTCTGCGCGGCGACAAGATCGGCTCGCTCGCCATCACCGAACCCGGCGGCGGCAGCGACGTCGGCCACCTGACGACAACGGCCAAGCGCGACGGCGACCATTACGTCGTCAACGGTGCCAAGACGTTCATCACCTCCGGCGTCCGAGCCGACTTTGTTGTCACCGCAGTCCGCACCGGTGGCTCCGGCGCGGGAGGCGTTTCACTGCTCGTGATCGAGAAGGGCACACCGGGATTCACCGTCTCACGCAAACTCGAGAAGATGGGCTGGCGTGCATCCGATACCGCGGAACTGTCCTTTGTCGATGCCCGGGTTCCGGTGGAGAATCTGGTCGGCGCAGAGAACAGCGGCTTCGCGCAGATCGCGCAGGCATTTGTTTCCGAACGTGTCGCGCTCGCCGCGCAGGCGTATGCCAGTGCAGAACGTTGCCTGGAGCTGACCCTCGAATGGTGTCGCGCCCGCGAAACTTTCGGTCGACCGCTCATCAGTCGGCAGGCCGTGCAGAACACCGTCACCGAGATGGCCCGCAAGATCGATGTCGCCAAGGTGTACACCCACTCGGTGATCGAGCGGTACATGGCCGGTGACGGCGACCTGATCGCCGAGGTGTGCTTCGCGAAGAACACGGCAGTCGAGACGGGCGAATGGGTTGCGAACCAAGCCGTTCAGCTGTTCGGCGGCCTCGGATACATGCAGGAAAGTGAAGTGGAGAGGCAGTACCGGGACATGCGAATTCTGGGAATCGGTGGCGGAACCACCGAAATCCTCACCGGCCTCGCGGCCAAGCGATTGGGGTATCAGTCATGAGTGTCATCCGGTCAACGCTGGACACCAATTCCGAGGTGTATCAGACCGCAACATCGACCATGAACACCAAGCTCGCCGAGATCGAGGTCGAGCACGCCAAAGCGCTTGCCGGTGGTGGCGAGAAGTACACCGAGCGGCACCACAAGCGGGGAAAGCTTCTGGCGCGCGAGCGGATCGAACTCCTGCTCGATCAGGATTCACCGTTTCTCGAGCTGTGTCCCCTCGCTGCGTGGGGGAGTGACTTCCCGGTCGGTGCCAGCACGGTGGTCGGTATCGGCGTCGTCGAAGGTGTCGAGTGCCTGATCGTCGCCAACGATCCCACCGTGCGCGGCGGCACCAGCAATCCGTGGACGCTGCGTAAGGGATTCCGCGCCAACGACATCGCCATGCAGAACCGCCTTCCCGTCATCTCGCTGGTCGAGTCCGGCGGTGCAGACCTGCCGACGCAGAAGGAGGTGTTCATCCCGGGCGGGCGTATGTTCCGTGACCTCACACAGCTTTCCGCAGCCGGTATCCCCACCATTGCACTGGTCTTCGGTAACTCGACTGCCGGCGGCGCGTACATCCCGGGCATGTCCGACCACGTCGTGATGATCAAGGAACGCTCCAAGGTGTTCCTCGCAGGCCCGCCGCTGGTCAAGATGGCCACCGGTGAGGAATCAGATGACGAGGCACTCGGCGGCGCCGAAATGCACGCTCGCAAGTCCGGGTTGGCTGACTACTTCGCCGCCGACGAGCAGGACGCGATCCGCATTGGTCGCTCGATCGTCAAGCGACTCAACTGGACCAAGAAGGGTCCGGCGCCTCGCGCTGAGATCATCGAACCGCTCGAGGATCCGGAAGAGTTGCTCGGCATCGTTCCCGCCGATCTGAAGATCCCGTTCGATCCGCGTGAGGTCATCGCCCGCATTGTCGACGGTTCGGACTTCGACGAGTTCAAGCCTCTGTACGGCTCTTCGCTCGTGACCGGCTGGGCCGAGCTCAACGGCTACCCGATCGGCATTCTGGCCAACGCCCGTGGAGTGCTCTTCAGCGAGGAATCGCAGAAGGCCACCCAGTTCATCCAGCTCGCCAACCGTTCCAACACGCCGTTGCTGTTCCTGCACAACACCACCGGCTACATGGTGGGCAAGGAATACGAGGAGGGCGGCATGATCAAGCACGGATCGATGATGATCAATGCGGTAGCCAACTCCAAGGTTCCGCACATCTCGATCCTGCTCGGAGCGTCGTACGGCGCCGGTCACTACGGCATGTGCGGACGGGCGTTCGATCCGCGATTCCTCTTTGCCTGGCCCAGTTCCAAGTCCGCTGTCATGGGCGGTGCGCAGCTCGCCGGCGTCATCTCCATCGTGGGACGCGCTGCTGCCGAGGCACGCGGCCAGGTCTTCGACGAGCAGGCAGATGCCGGCATGCGCGCGATGATCGAGAACCAGATCGAGGCCGAGTCACTTCCGATGTTCCTGTCCGGGCGCCTCTATGACGACGGCGTCATCGATCCCCGAGACACCCGCACCGTGGTGGGAATGTGCCTGTCGGCCATTGCCACCGCCCCGATCGAAGGCACCGAGAACTTCGGCGTCTTCCGTATGTGAGGCACGCCGTGACAATCACTTCAGTACTGGTCGCCAATCGTGGCGAAATCGCCCGCCGTGTCTTCGCAACCTGCCGCAAGAACGGAATCGGCACGGTCGCGGTATTTTCCGACGCAGATGCCGACAGCCCGCACGTTTCCGAAGCCGACGCCTCGGTTCGCCTGCCGGGTAACACGCCTGCCGAGACCTACCTGCGGGGCGAGCTCATCATCGCCGCAGCCAAGGCTTCGGGTGCCGACGCGATTCACCCCGGATACGGATTCCTCTCCGAGAACGCGGAGTTCGCGCGCAGCGTCATCGATGCCGGACTGACGTGGATCGGTCCGCCCGTCGAATCGATCGAGCTCATGGGGTCGAAGGTCGAGTCCAAGAAGATCATGGACGCCGCCGGAGTGCCGGTGCTCTCCGAACTCGATCCCGCCACGGTGACCGCAGCTCATCTGCCGGTGCTGATCAAGGCGTCGGCGGGCGGCGGCGGACGCGGAATGCGTGTCGTTCGTGAATTGTCGGCGCTGGAAGGCGAACTGGAAGCAGCGCGGCGTGAGGCGCAGTCCGCGTTCGGCGACCCGACGGTCTTCTGCGAGCGCTACCTCGAGACCGGTCGTCACATCGAGGTCCAGGTGATGGCCGACCGCCACGGTGGGGTGTGGGCGGTGGGGGAGCGCGAGTGCTCGATCCAGCGTCGGCATCAGAAGGTGGTCGAAGAGGCTCCGTCGCCGCTCGTGCAACGCATCCCAGCCATGCGCGACAAGCTGTTCGACGCCTCGCGGCTCGCAGCCAACGCCATCGGTTACGAAGGCGCAGGAACCGTTGAATTCCTGGCTGACGAAAAGGGCGACTTCTTCTTCCTGGAAATGAACACCCGATTGCAGGTGGAGCATCCGGTCACCGAGTGCACCACCGGACTGGATCTGGTGGAACTGCAATTGCAGGTCGCTTCAGGTGAAGTACTTCCGGACGAGCAGCCCGAGATCCGCGGACATTCCATCGAGGTGCGTCTGTACGCCGAGGATCCCGCCAAGAACTGGCAGCCGCAGAGCGGAACCGTTCACCACATCGAGTTGCCCGGAGACCCGCAAGAATTCAGTGTTCTGCGTGAGCAGGGCGTTCGCCTCGACTCCGGCGTCGTCGACGGCAGCGTTGTCGGCGTCCACTACGACCCGATGTTGGCCAAGGTCATCTCGTACGCGCCGACGCGGACAGCAGCTGCCCGGCTGCTCGCATCGACGCTGGCGCGCACCAGGATTCACGGCCTGCGCACCAACCGCGACCTGCTCGTCAATGTCCTGACTCACCCGGCCTTCATTGCCGGGGACACCGATACGGCGTTCTTCGCGACTCACGATCTCGAGAAGCTGTCAACACCCTTGGCCGACAACGACTCCGAAAGGCTCTCGGCGCTGGCGGCGGCACTTGCCGATGCCGCGCACAACCGGTCGTCGGCCCGCGTCATCGGTCGCTTGCCCAGCGGGTGGCGCAACCTCCCGTCACAGCCGCAGAGCAAGAGCTACTCCACTGCGTCGGGCGACTACGACGTCCGCTACTCCCTGAGCCGAAGCGGCGTGCTGAGCGCAGAAGGCTTCGACGACGTGAGCCTGGTATCGGCAACTGCGGCCCGGGTAGTGCTCGAGCAGAGCGGAGTACGGCGTTCGTTCGACGTGGCGGCCTACGGGAGTGAGATTTTTGTCGACTCCTCGCTCGGACCCGTCGCGTTGACGGCAGCCCCGCGCTTCGTGGATCCGTCGGCGGAAGTCGCGGCCGGTTCGTTGCTCGCTCCGATGCCGGGATCGGTTATCCGCCTCGGCGCCGCACTCGGTGACACCGTCACTGCCGGCCAGCCGATTCTGTGGCTAGAGGCCATGAAGATGGAGCACACCGTCACCGCGCCGACTGCCGGTGTCCTGGTTGAACTTCCGGTCGCTGTCGGCCAGCAGGTCGAGGTCGGATCGGTACTCGCACGTGTGGAAGAACCCGCTACAGAAGAGGAAGCATGATGAGTTTCATCGAAACCGAAGAGCAGAAGGAACTGCGGGCATCCGTTTCCAAACTGGGTGAGCGCTTCAACTACGTCGACTACGTGCTGCCCAAGGCGCGCAAGGGTGAGCCGCTCACCGAATTGTGGAACGAGGCGGGCAAACTCGGATTCCTCGGCGTCAACCTGCCGGAGGAATACGGCGGCGGCGGTGCCGGAATCTACGAACTCGCGCTGGTGCAGGAGGAATTGGCGGCGCAGGGCGCGGGGCTACTCCTGGTGGTCGTCTCGCCGGCCATCTGCGGGACCATCATCGGCAAGTACGGCACTGCGGAGCAGAAGCAGCAGTGGCTACCCAGCCTCGCCGACGGCTCCAAGATCATGGCGTTCGGAATCACCGAGGCCGACGCGGGTTCCAACTCGCATCAGATCACCACGACGGCACGCAGGGATGGCGACGACTGGATCCTGAGCGGCAACAAGATCTACATCTCGGGTGTCGATCAGGCTGACGCAGTGCTCATCGTCGCGCGCACCGAGGACTCCAAAACCGGCAAGCTCAAGCCCGCTCTGTTCATCGTCCCCACGGATTCTCCCGGATTCGTGAAGACGCAGATGGAGATGGACATCATCGAGCCGGACCACCAGTTCATCCTGTTCCTGGACGATGTGCGCCTGCCGGCCGACGCTCTGGTCGGCGAAGCTGATGCCGCTCTGATGCAGTTGTTCGCCGGCCTCAACCCCGAGCGCATTCTGGGTGCGTCGATGGCCATCGGCATGGGCCGTTACGCCCTGAACGCCGCGGTGAAGTTCGCCAACGAGCGCACGGTGTGGAAGACGCCGATCGGTGCGCACCAAGGCATTTCGCATCCGCTTGCGCAGGTGAAGATCGAACTCGAGCTCGCCAAGCTGATGATGCAGAAGGCCGCGGTCCTCTACGACAGCGGTGACGATTTCGGTGCTGCCGAAGCCGCGAACATGGCAAAGTACGCCGCCGCCGAAGCCAGCATCAAGGCACTCGATCAGGCGATCCAGACGCACGGCGGCGCAGGCCTGACGAAGGAATACGGACTGGCAGCCATGCTCGGCGCGGCTCGTATCGCCCGCGTCGCGCCGGTGAGCCGCGAGATGATCCTCAACTTCGTCTCGCAGCACTCTCTCGGTCTGCCGCGGTCTTACTAGAAAGGGCGAAGCATGACGGACGAGGACAAGCCATACGTACGGTACGAAGTATCCGGCGGTGCTGCCACGATCACTCTCGACTCACCGCGCAACCGCAATGCGATTTCGACACGGTTGGTCACGGAGTTGCAGGCTGGACTGACGTCAGCGGCCGCCGATCCGGCAGTTCGAGCGGTGGTGCTCACCCACACCGGTGGAACATTCTGTGCGGGAGCCGATCTCAGTGAGGCCTCCGGATCGTCCGCATCACCGGAGGAGGCCGTCAAAGAACGAGGACGGGGAATGCTGACGCTCTTGCGCAGTATCCTCGAGCTTCCCAAGCCCGTGATCGGACGCATCGACGGTCACGTCCGGGCCGGGGGCATGGGCCTGGTCGGGGCGTGCGACATGGTCGTGGCCGGACCGGCGAGCACCTTTGCCGTGACGGAATCACGACTGGGGTTGGCCGCGTCCATCATCTCGCTCACGGTCCTGCCGAGGCTCGATCAGCGATCTGCGAGTCGCTACCTGCTCACCGGAGAAAAGTTCGGGCCGAACAAGGCCGAGGCCATTGGGCTGGTCACCGCCGCGTCGCAGGACACCGAGGAGTGGATCACTGAACTTTTGGTCACATTGCGGGGGTGCTCGCCACAGGGATTGGCCGAGTCGAAATGGCTCACGACCAGGGAGGTCTTGGCCGGTTTAGACCGGGACGGCGAGGAGTTGATCGCGCAGTCCGCTCGGCTGTTTTCCTCCGAGGAGGCCCGTGAGGGCATGATGTCTTTCTTACAGAAGCGTCCAGCGGCCTGGGCTCGATAGAGCAGGCGCACCACAACACGGCACTAGAAGGGATGGCAGCGCGGTGAGTCGAGAACCCAAGCAGGACCGAAGTCGAGTCACGCGCTCCCACCTGCTCGAAGTGACGGTGGAGTGTCTCGCCGAACTCGGATGGGGCGCAACGACGATGAGCGTCGTCGCGCAGCGGGCCGGGGTGTCCCGCGGTGCGATGCAGCATCACTTCCCGACTCGAGAGGACCTCATCACCGCAGCGCTCGAGGTGATGTTCGACGCCCGGATGGATCAGGCTCGAAAGGAAGCAACCGATCTTCCGGTGGGTGCCGGGCGAACCGAGGCGATCATTTCCCGCTTGGTCGAGTACTACACCGGAACTCTGTTCAAAGCAGCATTGCAGGTGTGGACGGCCGCTGCCTCGGATCCTGACTTGCGTGCCCGCGTCCTTCCGCTCGAGGAACGGTTCGGCCGCATCGCTCACCGGATGGCTGTCGAGAGTCTGGGAGTTGACGACACTGATCCGGTGACGCATCGCCTGGTGCAGGCGACCCTCGACCTTGCCCGAGGGCTGGGGCTGGCGGATGTCTTGACCGACGATTCGCGCCGACGGTCCGAGGTGGTCAGAACATGGGCGGCGCAACTCGACTCGACTCTCGTGCGTGTGTCAGCGCCGGTGTCGTGATCGCGCAGCTCTGATCCCGGAAGTACAGTCACCTGCATGCCGCGCTGCAGACCCCTGTCCTTCAGTACCCCGTTGGTGGTCGCTGCTGCTGTGCTGGCGTCGGTCACTGGTTGTGGTTCCGAGGACAGCACCGCGGATCAGTCCACAGGTTCGGCGCCCACCGCCCAGGCGGCAACCGATCCCGGTCCGATGTTCGCGGAATGCGGATCGGTGACGGAGGAAGAGGTGGTCGCGGCTTTCGGGCTCTCGTTCACCGATGTCACCAGGAACGGTGTCGGCTGTGAGTGGACGGTTGCCGGCTCGTTGGGGCCAAGCGTCGCGTTCTCCTGGTATCGAGGCAGCCCGATCGGCCGCGAGCGCGCCGGTTCCGACCTTCTCGGTCGACCTGCCGCCGACATCACGATCGAGGGCCACTCCGGTTTCATCGCGTCGAGAGAAGGCGTGCTGTGCGAGTTGGGTATTTCCTTCGGCGGCGATTTTGTCCATTGGTCGGTGAACTACGGCTCCGTGAACTCCGGTCTTGTCGCCCCGCCTGCCGATCCGTGTGTGGTGGGGAAGCGCCTCATGGAACTCACCGTCTCGAGGGCCCAGTGAGTCGCGCACGGGCGGCGGCGCTGGGCGCGTCGTTGATTCTGTTGACGGGGTGCGGCTCGACAGTGACGGGAACGCCCCTGGCCGAGGGCGGCTACGGGGGTAGTGGCAGCGAGGAGTTCGCCAACATCCTGCAGGAATGTGAAGCGGTATCCGACCCGCAGATCGCGGCGGCAGTCGGCGCCGACGGCGTCGACCGTAGTTTCTACGGGGCAATCTGTCGGTGGGACGGGGTGGGCAGCGCAGGTCCGGTCCATGTCACGTTCAACTGGTTCGAGACCGGCGCTGCCGATCATGAGGTCGCAGCATTCGAGCATCTCGGATATGTGGTCGAAAAGATCACCGTCAAGGGCAGTGACGCCTACCTCGTGCGGCAGCCGGCGGATCCACAAAGCTGTGGCATCACGGCCGGCGCTCCGGCTGGGGGAGTGTTCGGTTGGTGGGTACGCCAGCCGGTCGGCGGCACGGATGCGTGCGCGGCAGTCACTAAACTTGGCGAATTGACGCTCAATGTCAGTATTTGAACCTGCTGTCGAACCTGGTCGTTGCTGTGAGTTCCCTATCACTTCAGGCTCATTTTGACCACATAGCACGCTGGCAGGTATCGTTATGGGTCGTGTCCGGCATGCCCGGGCCGATCTGTGTGCCTAGCTAGGTATTGCCGTGCGCACGTTCGAGCAGTTATTGCTTCAGAACGAGCATCCGGCTGCCTGTGTGGGGGTATGCGACACGCCCGACCTCGGGTGCGGAGCGAGGCGCATTTGCGCAGCGCAGCGGTATCGGAGGTGGGTGAGGAGCAGCAGCTCTCTTGCTCCAACTGCTAGATCCCTAATTTCAGAACAGCCAAGGTTGCTTCGAGCAGTCTGTTCCGACGTAGAAAGCCGGTAAATGCCAACCATCAACCAGCTGGTCCGCAAGGGTCGCCGCGACAAGACCGCCAAGGTCAAGACGGCAGCCCTCAAGGGCAGCCCGCAGCGTCGTGGCGTGTGCACTCGCGTGTACACCACCACCCCCAAGAAGCCGAACTCCGCGCTCCGTAAGGTCGCTCGCGTTCGCCTGACGACTTCGGTCGAGGTCACCGCGTACATCCCCGGTGAAGGCCACAACCTTCAGGAGCACTCCATGGTGCTCGTCCGTGGCGGTCGTGTGAAGGACCTCCCGGGTGTCCGCTACAAGATCATCCGCGGCTCCCTCGACACCCAGGGTGTCAAGGGTCGCAAGCAGGCACGCAGCCGCTACGGCGCCAAGAAGGAGAAGAGCTAATGCCACGTAAGGGCCCCGCTCCGAAGCGCCCGCTCATCAACGACCCGGTTTACGGTTCCCCGTTGGTGACGCAGCTCGTCAACAAGATCCTGCTGGACGGCAAGAAGTCCACCGCAGAGCGAATCGTGTACCAGGCTCTCGAGCAGGCACGCGAGAAGACCGGCACCGATCCGGTCGTAACGCTCAAGCGCGCCCTGGACAACGTCAAGCCTGCACTCGAGGTTCGTAGTCGCCGCGTCGGTGGCGCTACCTACCAGGTGCCGGTCGAGGTTCGTCCCGGTCGTTCGACCACGCTGGCACTGCGCTGGCTGGTCACCTTCTCGCGTGCACGTCGTGAGAAGACCATGGTCGAGCGTCTCGCCAACGAGCTCCTCGATGCCAGCAATGGCCTCGGTGCAGCTGTGAAGCGTCGCGAAGACACTCACAAGATGGCCGAAGCCAACAAGGCATTCGCCCACTACCGCTGGTGATGTAAGCGTCGGAGCAACTGCCATCGGGTGGGTGCTCCGACGCTGTCGCCGTTGGCGACCTGATCACATCGGGCCGGTTAAATCCGGGCAGAGGTGGTCGGGTTGCCACGGCAGAGACATAATTGAAAGACCATGGCCTTGACGGTGGAACACACCGGATACGGCCGACACCCGAAAAACCAAGCAACGAGCGGGGAAGAAACCTGTGGCACAGGAAGTGCTGACTGACCTGAACAAGGTCCGCAACATCGGCATCATGGCGCACATCGATGCCGGCAAAACCACCACCACCGAGCGCATCCTGTTCTACACCGGTGTCAATTACAAGATCGGTGAGACGCACGACGGTGCGTCGACGACGGACTGGATGGAGCAGGAGAAGGAACGCGGCATCACGATCACGTCTGCCGCCGTGACTTGCTTCTGGAACAACAACCAGATCAACATCATCGATACCCCCGGCCACGTCGACTTCACGGTCGAGGTGGAGCGGTCGCTGCGCGTGCTCGACGGCGCAGTTGCTGTGTTCGACGGTAAAGAGGGTGTCGAGCCGCAGTCCGAGCAGGTGTGGCGTCAGGCTGCCAAGTACGACGTTCCGCGTATCTGCTTCGTCAACAAGATGGACAAGATGGGCGCGGATTTCTACTTCACCGTGCAGACCATCATCGACCGTCTCGGCGCGAAGCCGCTCGTTCTCCAGCTGCCCATCGGCGCTGAGGACGACTTCGACGGCGTCGTCGACCTGGTCGAGATGCGTGCCATCACCTGGCGCGGCGTAGTTCCGACCGGTGCACTGCCGACCATCGAAGAGATCCCCGCGGACCTCGTCGAGAAGGCTGCAGAGTACCGCGAGAAGCTGCTCGAAACCGTTGCCGAGTCCGACGAAGCTCTCATGGAGAAGTACTTCGGCGGCGAAGAGCTCACGGTCGAGGAAATCAAGGGCGCCATCCGCAAGATGACGGTCGCTTCCGAGCTGTACCCGGTTATCTGTGGCTCCGCGTTCAAGAACAAGGGCGTTCAGCCCATGCTCGACGCAGTCATCGATTACCTGCCCAACCCGCTGGATATCGGCGAGGTTGTCGGCCACAAGCTCAATGACGAAGAAGTAGAGATCACTCGCAAGCCGAGCAAGGAAGAGCCGTTCTCGGCTCTCGCCTTCAAGATCGCTGCTCACCCGTTCTTCGGCAAGCTGACCTTCGTCCGCGTGTACTCGGGTCGTATCGATCCGGGCGCTCAGGTGCTCAACGCAACCAAGGGCAAGAAGGAGCGCATCGGAAAGCTCTTCCAGATGCACGCCAACAAGGAGAACCCGGTAGAAGAGGCCGTAGCCGGCCACATCTACGCAATGATCGGTCTCAAGGACACCACCACCGGTGACACCTTGTGCGATCAGGCGAACCCCATCGTCCTCGAGTCGATGTCGTTCCCCGCGCCGGTCATCCAGGTCTCCATCGAGCCCAAGACCAAGTCCGACCAGGAAAAGCTGGGCATCGCGATCCAGAAGCTCGCCGAAGAGGACCCGACCTTCTCGGTCGAACTCGACGACGAGACCGGTCAGACCGTCATCGGCGGCATGGGCGAGCTCCACCTCGACATCCTCGTCGACCGTATGCGTCGCGAGTTCAAGGTCGAGGCCAACGTCGGCAAGCCGCAGGTTGCGTACCGCGAGACCATCACCAAGACGGTCGAGAAGCACGACTACACCCACAAGAAGCAGACGGGTGGCTCGGGCCAGTTCGCAAAGGTCATCATCGCTCTGGAGCCTTTCGTGGGCGAAGACGGTGCTACCTACGCATTCGAGAACAAGGTCTCCGGCGGACGTATCCCGCGCGAGTACATCCCCTCCGTGGATGCAGGCGCACAGGACGCGATGCAGTACGGTGTTCTCGCCGGCTACCCGCTCGTGAACCTGAAGCTGTCGCTGCTCGATGGTGCTTACCATGACGTCGACTCCTCGGAAATGGCGTTCAAGGTTGCCGGTTCGCAGGCACTGAAGGAAGCCGCCCGCAAGGCCGGCCCCGTCATTCTCGAGCCCCTTATGGCTGTCGAGGTCACAACGCCCGAGGAGTACATGGGCGACGTGATCGGCGATATCAACTCCCGCCGTGGCCAGATCCAGGCCATGGAGGAACGCAGTGGTGCCCGTGTCGTGAAGGCGCTGGTTCCGCTCTCGGAGATGTTCGGTTACATCGGTGACCTGCGGTCCAGGACCCAGGGCCGGGCGAACTTCTCCATGGTGTTCGATTCCTACGCAGAGGTTCCCGCGAACGTCTCGAAGGAAATCATCGCCAAGGCGACGGGCGAGTAAGCAGTAAGTACTGCGAGCTCCCCAGCCCGCGCCGGTAAGTAACCTCGGTTGCTTTCGGCACGAAGCACGACCAAGTAATAACCAACCGCACTGCTGCATACGGCAAGCAATTATCAGTCCAGGAGGACACAAAGTGGCGAAGGCGAAGTTCGAGCGGACGAAGCCGCACGTGAACATCGGCACCATCGGTCACGTCGACCACGGCAAGACCACGACGACGGCGGCCATCACCAAGGTGCTTGCGGATGCTTTCCCCGACCTGAACGAGGCTTCGGCCTTCGATCAGATCGACAAGGCTCCCGAGGAAAAGGCTCGCGGCATCACGATCAACATCTCGCATGTTGAGTACCAGACGGATAAGCGCCACTACGCGCACGTCGATGCACCGGGTCACGCCGACTACATCAAGAACATGATCACCGGCGCGGCTCAGATGGACGGCGCTATCCTCGTCGTTGCAGCCACCGATGGCCCGATGCCCCAGACGCGCGAGCATGTCCTGCTCGCTCGCCAGGTTGGCGTTCCGTACATCCTCGTCGCCCTGAACAAGGCCGACATGGTTGACGACGAAGAGATCCTCGAGCTCGTCGAGATGGAGGTCCGCGAACTGCTGGCCGGCCAGGAATTCGACGAGGACGCCCCGGTCATCCCGATCTCGGCACTCAAGGCACTCGAGGGTGACCCGAAGTGGACCCAGTCCATCCTCGACCTCATGGCTGCTGTCGACGAGTCCATCCCGACTCCGGTTCGTGAGACCGAGAAGCCCTTCCTCATGCCTGTCGAGGATGTCTTCACGATCACCGGCCGTGGCACCGTTGTCACCGGTCGTATCGAGCGTGGCGTTGTCAACGTGAACGAGGAGGTGGAGATCGTCGGCATCAAGGAGACCTCCACCAAGACCACCGTCACGGGCATCGAAATGTTCCGCAAGCTGCTCGACTCGGGCCAGGCCGGCGACAACGTCGGACTGCTCGTTCGTGGCATCAAGCGCGAAGATGTCGAGCGTGGACAGGTTGTCGTCAAGCCGGGCACCACGACTCCCCACACGGAGTTCGAGGGCCAGGCATACATCCTGTCGAAGGACGAGGGCGGCCGCCACACCCCGTTCTTCAACAACTACCGCCCGCAGTTCTACTTCCGTACCACGGACGTTACGGGCGTCGTGACGCTGCCTGAGGGCACCGAGATGGTCATGCCCGGTGACAACACCGAGATGTCCGTCAAGCTCATCCAGCCTGTCGCCATGGACGAGGGCCTGCGCTTCGCAATTCGCGAAGGCGGCCGTACGGTCGGCGCCGGCAAGGTTGCCAAGATCATCAAGTGAGACTCTTGTCTTGCTAGCTGATTCATAGCACGCACAGAAAGGCGCTCATTCCCTTCGGGGAGTGAGCGCCTTTCTTGTGTGTTCACCGCTAGCGTTTTCGCGTTGGACTACGTCCTTGGCTTGCCAGACTCGGTTGTGCCGCCCGTCGGTGCTGAGTGAGGATGCTCGCGCCCACCAACTGATCGATCGCGATTTGCGCGTTCGCCCCCGTTATTCCGAGGACGGATGCAGCGAGCTTGGTGTCTACGACAGGTTGGCGGAGGATGAAGTCCACCAGGCGGTGTACCGCCGTGTCTCGCCGTGCTGTCACGAGGGTGCGCCAGTGGGCGCGCACTGATTCCGTCGTTAGACGGTCGTCGAGATATTGGAAACTCTGAGGCGGCGGCCGATACACCTCAGCGTGTCGAGTGGTCCATTGATGTTCCGGAAGTCGGCCGACCCGGTCCATTAGTGCCGCAGCCAGGAGCCATGTTCCCGATGTCGCCGGCCCTAGGTCGCCGGTGGCGTGTCTGTGTGAAGTGAGGGTGCTGGCACTCGGGAACTGCCGCCGAGCCTACTGTGCGGCGTCCACCCGATCGAGGTGGAGCAGAACCTGTACCGCAACATCCGAACCGTCGAGGTTGCGGCGCGTAGTCGACGCAATGTTCTCGGCGCTGGTGGTGAAATCGACGACGTTGATTCCGGGATCGGCGTTGACCACCACGGAGAGCGTCGGGAGCCCCCGGTCTACGGTGGCTCGGCCCTTAGTGGCGCGGACTCCAGGCAATTGTGCGAGTTCAGCTGCAACACCATCGGCGATCGGACCGAGATCAACACTGATTTCGGTGCCGGACTGTGCATGTCGGAGTGTTACCGCTCGCGCGCGGCGCAGTCGAAGGTTGAGATACAGCAAGCCGAATCCGGCAATAATGCAGAAGACAAAAGTTCCGGTGAGAACCCAATGCCACCAGGGTTGCTCGGGAATTCCGAGGAGTGTCGGTCGGTCCAGCCGTGATACCCACGTCCGGATCAGGCGGACGCCGGCATCCCAGGCGATGATGTACGCACCGGCGACGACGAGGGCAATGCCGATGATCAGCACAACGATTCGGTCGAGCGCGGCTATGTAGCGGTTCACGATTCGACCTTCTGTTTTGCAGCGATTTCTCGGGCGAGAACGGTCAGGCGTACGGGTCGCTGTAGGACGTCGAGGTGCGGTTGAACTGCTGTTTCGACGGCCGTGATCAGTGTGTCGCGATCCCCGCCGACGGTATCGATATGGACCTTGGCGTGTTTGCGGTCGACGCTGGTGTGGGCGCGTTCGACGCCGGGCACCGTTGCGGCCTGTCCACTGCACATGCGGGCGATGTCGGTCGGGCGCATCCAGACGGTACCGGCATTCGGGTTCCCTAGTGGCACATGGGTTTTAGCGCGTCGCTTCATCGCTGTCATGATCAGGACGACGCCGGCGACTACTGCTGCGATTGCCGTCGGCAGTAGCCACGTCTGCCAGTGCAAACGTGATGCCCATTCAACGGAGTTCGCGATCCACGGCGCCGATTCGAAGGTGCCGCGATTGATGAACCATTCACGTGATACTACAAAGGCGAGGCCGAGTAATCCGAACGCGATCACTACTGCCGATACCGCTGCGGCGGGTGCGGCGGCAGGCGTTCGAGGGGGTGTCCACTGTGAAACCGGTTGCTCGGCAGTGTCTTCGGGAATGCTGATGCCCGGAACGGCGCTGTCTTCGGGGACGGTGGTTGCAGCGATCAGGACGTTCATTTCGTGCAGTGGATAGCCGGTGAGGGATTCGACACTCGTGGCGACCTCGTCGTGCACGCGACCTGTCAGCTCGACAACAGAGCACGGCCAGTTGACGGCAAGGAAGAGATTGACCGATACGGCGTCGGAGCCCATCGCGATGTCTGCCCGCGGCAGTTCCCGTCCGGTCAACTTGCTGAGTCCGCCGGTTTGCCGGACAACTCCGGGGACTGTGATCGCGGCGGCTGTCGCGATTTTCGACATCGCGCGGTCCTTGATGACCAGCACGCCGCGAAGGCCGGGGTCAACAGGGTCCGGTGTTGACGGGCCCGGTGTCGAGATGCCCGGCGTCGAGGGGGTGGGTGTGGTGGACTCAGCCACGGCCACGGCTTCGGAGAATGGCGCCGAGGTCGAGGTGGCCGTCGCGGTGCGCGCCGATCGCCATACCGGCTGCTCCGAGTAGGACGGCAAAAAGGAATCCGCTGAACCCGCCCAGAATTCCGGCGAGGGCGAGGAGCAGACCGACCAACAGGCCGACTGTCGTGCTGTTCACATCAGTTCCTTTCTTCGATGAGGGGTGCGCGGTGATCGTCGGGGTTGTATTGATCGTCAGGGTGGCTGACGTCCCCGACGGTGACGGTGATCGGTACGTCGATGACCTGCCCGACCGCGTCACGGACGTGCTGCGCGACGGTCACGACGTTTGCCGGGTAAGCGACGGATATATGTACGTTGCAACCGGTTTCGTCGATGACCACGCCGGTGACGCGTTTGCCCGGGAGGTAGGTTCCCACTTCACCGAACTCGCCGCCGTGCAGTGCGGCGACACCGTAAACGCCCAGCGCGGCGTCGGCGACGGTTTCGGCTGCCTTACCGAGATCGATCCGTTCGGGACCGCTCACTGAACTCTCGGCTTCGCTTCCGGTTCGGTGCCCGGGTTCTCGGCTTCGCCGAAGAGCATGACATCGAAGACGGTGATGTTGACTTCGGTGACTTCGAGGCCGGTCATTCTTTCGACTGCCGCTATGACGTTGCGCCTGATTCCGAGTGCCAACTCGTGGAGGGCGACGCCGTATTCGGCGACGATTCCGATGTCGATCGCGGCCTGCTTCTCGCCGACCTCGACGGCAACGCCCTGGGCGTGATTGACGCGGGCCCCTGGGATGCGGTCGCGGAGTGCGCCGACTGCGCGTGCTGTACCGCCGCCGACGTCGTACACGCCGTTGATCTCGCGGGTGGCTATGCCGGCGATCTTGGCGACCACGGCGTCGGCGATGATCGTTTTGCCCTGCGTGCTGTGGAGCGCGGCGCCGCCGTCCGCGCCGAACTGGACGCTGCTGCTTCCACTGGAATCGCTGGTCATGCGGTGCTCCCTGCTCGAGTTTCAGTGTGTGCGTCTCACCTGTCGTCAACTCTAGTGACAACCGCTGCTTCCCAGCGGGTGCACCACACCTACGTCCGAATTTGGTATGACAGAGTCTGACGTTATTACGTGACGGCTCTCATAGTGGGCGCCGATAGTGACGCAAGATCAGACGGGTGGGTGTGTGGTGGCACGGATTGTGATCGTGGGCGCAGGTTTGTCGGGGCTACGAGCCGCGGAGGAGCTGCGGCGCGCGGGTTTCGAGGGCGAGATAGTGCTCGCAGGCGGTGAGACGCATCTGCCGTACGACCGTCCGCCGCTGTCCAAGGAGGTCATCCGTGGCGACAAGGACGAGACGACTCTGCGTCCGGCGGAGTTCTTCACCGAGAACACGATCGACTTGAAGCTCGGTTCGCCGGCACTGTCGGTGGATACCGCATCCAAGACCGTCGCGTTTGGCGACGGTTCGGAGTTGACGTACGACGATCTGATCATTGCCACGGGGCTGACTCCCCGGCGCATCAGCGGTCTGCCTGAGCTCGCGGGTGTGCATGTCCTGCGTTCGATCGAAGAAGCACTTGCCCTGCGTGCGGATCTTGCGCCGGGCAAGCGAGCGCTGATCGTCGGCGCCGGTTTCATCGGCTGCGAGTTGGCGTCGAGCATGAAGTCCCACGGAGTTGACGTCGTTCTGCTCGAACCGCAGCCGACGCCGCTCGCATCGGTGCTCGGCACGACGGTTGGCGCTCTGGTCGAGCGGCTACATCGCGACGCGGGTATCGACGTCCGGGTCGGCGTCGGGCTGGAGACTTTGTCCGGCGACGGCGTCGTCGACACGGCTGTTCTCGGTGATGGTTCCGAAATTGCCGTCGACGTGGTTGCCATTGGCGTCGGATCATTGCCGGTGACGGACTGGCTCGCAGATTCGGGGATCGAACTCGGCAACGGAGTGCTGTGCGACGCGGTGGGCCGGACAAATGTCGAGAACGTGTGGGCAATCGGTGACGTGGCCGCGTGGACGATCGGGGAAGCGCGAAAGCGCGTCGAACACTGGAGCAATGCCGGGGATCAGGCAAAGATCCTTGCCGGGGCGTTGACCGGTACCGGAGACGCGAATGCGCCCGCGCAGGTTCCGTATTTCTGGAGCGATCAATACGACGTGAAGATTCAGGCGCTGGGAACGGTGTCGTCCACCGATCAGGTGCATATCGTCAAGGACGACGGCCGCAAGTTTGTCGCCTACTACGAGCGTGACGGAGTGTTGGCAGCCGTTGTCGGCTGTGGCAGTCCGGCGGCTGTGATGAAGATGCGCGCGAAGATCGCTGCGGGTACTCCGATCGCCGAGGTGTTGGAAGCCGCAGCAGTGTGAGTTGACGGACAGAGTGTGAGTTGATGGACAGGGCTGCGAGCTGATGCGGCTCGGTCGGGTTCGGGACGCTAGATTTGTTCGGTGATCGTTGCGCTCATCGACTCGGGACTAGGTTTGCTCCCGACTTCCGCTTGGCTTCGCCGCCTACGTCCCGAACTGGATCTGGTGCTGTCCTTGGATCCTGACGGTGCACCATGGGGGCCGAAGCCGGCGCCGTGGGTGATCGACCGGGTGCTCGGTGCCGTGGCGCGAAGTCTCGACCGGGGCGCGGAAGTCATCGTGCTGCCATGCAACACGGCAAGTGTGACGGCGCTCGAGCATGTCCGGGAGCTGGTCGGGCCTGGCATTCCGGTAATCGGGACGGTACCGGCGATCAAACCAGCGGCTGCCGTGTGTGAGTCGGTGGCGATCTGGGCCACGGCGGCAACCACGGCCAGCCGCTATCAGGCAGATCTGATCGCGGAATTCGCTGATGGAACCGAAGTGGTCGGTGTCGCGTGCCACGGCTTGGCCGACGCCATCGACCGAGGCGACCGAGCTGGCGCCTTGGCCGCGATCGGCGACGCAGCGGCCCGGACACCAGACGGAGTGGAAGGTGTAGTTCTGGGCTGCACCCATTACCCCTTGCTGCGGGACGAGATTGTTGCCGCGCTACCCGAAGGGGTCCTGCTCTTCGACAGCGCCGAGGCCGTCGCACGGCAGACACTGCGCCGTATCGACGCAGCCGCAATGGACACTCCCGTTGGTTCCGGGACGGTCGAGGTGTTCGTGAGCGGTCGCCCAGGCAGCCTTCCGTCCAGCGCCGAAGCATTCGACGCTGGACGGTTACTGGGAGCAATCAGGGCCTGACCACTCTGCACTAATGGGCGGCCACTTCCGTGGTCACTGCACTAATGGGCGGCCACTCCGTGGTCGCCGTGATGCATTCTGGCGGCCATCATCGGCATCGCACTCACTGCCACCACTACGGTGAGGACTCCGACAACCCAGGCTGTCCAGGCTGCGCCTTCGAGGGCGTGGAAGTTCATGACCCAGGGGGAGATGAACATCAGAACGCCGAAGACACCCATCGCGTAGTCGGCGACGGCCATGGCCGGTCGTGCCATGTGAGCCAGGCCGGCGAGTGCAACGAGCACACCCAGGACGATCAGTGACCACATAGCCCGGTCGTTGGTGGTCAACCAAATCGGCGACAGTGCGGCAAAGACACCGAGTACCACGGCTACGGCATCCTGCATTCGATTCCACGACTTCATGGCGAAACCTCCTCGAGCGAAAAGACTCTTTCACTCTCGAGTAGACGCCTTCCTGAGGTCGAGTTCAACTCTCCGACAATTGCATTCGGGTTGCAGTTACCTGCACGTGGAGCCGGTTTGTATCAAGATTTGTGATCATAGGTGCGAGCTGCGACCAGGCCGCGCGGGGCGGTGGCTGCGATGTGGCCGGAGAGCGCCATGAGTGTGAGTGTGGTGAAGGCCAGTGCGGTTGCGAGCATGGTATTCAGTGTTGCCCACCAGGCTGTGGCTACCTGGGGCGTTCGATGTGAGGACGCTGTGAATTGTGAGATCGTGTCGGCATGGGTGATCTGAGTGCTCGTGCGGTGTGCGAGGCGTTGGCCGACCTGTCCGATCCGAAGGATGCCGTTCACCTTCAGCGGTTCTTCAAGACCGGGCCGGGGGAGTACGGCGAGGGCGACGTCTTCATCGGAGTTCGGGTGCCCAAGACACGTTCTGTGGTCAAGCGGTTCGGCGATCTCGAGTTGGAAGAAGTGCGTGTGCTGCTCGACAGCGAAGTTCACGAGCATCGCCTCGCCGGCCTGTTGATTCTGGTAACGCAGTTCGAGAAGGTAAGCAGGCAGCGTTCTTTCGACGACGAAGCCCGACGCACAATCGTCGAGTTCTACCTCGACGCGGTGACGCGTGGGCGGGTGAACAATTGGGACCTGGTCGATTCGTCGGCTGGTCAGATCCTCGGCGGATGGTTGTTCGATCGGGACCGAAGCCTGGTGTTCGAGCTCTCGGATTCGGGCGACCTGTGGCGTCGGCGCGTGGCCTTGTTGACCACGTACGGCTTCATCACACGGGGAGACGCGTCGACAACCCTCGAGCTCGCGGCGTCCGTCCTCGATGATCGTCGTGATCTGACTCAGAAAGCGATGGGTTGGATGCTGCGTGAGGTGGGCAAACGCATCGACCGGGGTTTGTTGACCGGGTTTCTGGAGTTGCACGCGCAGAACATGGGTCGTACCGCGTTGAGCTATGCGTGTGAGCACCTCAGTGCGGAGGAGCGGACGCATTTTCGGTCGCTCCGTGCGCCGGTGTGAGACTTTGCCGTAACGGTCTGTGACACGATCGAGAGGTGCCGGCCTCCTCAGCTCGACTAGTTACAGCGACAACCATCGCGTCGATGCTTACGGCAGCTTGCGTGGTGTTGGCATATCTGGTGTACGTCGTGCGCGCTGTCGAACCTGTCGATTTCCTCGTCTATCGCTACGCAGTCGAGAAGTTTGCCAGTGGCGGCGACATCTATGCCGGGAACTTGTTCGGTCCGATGATCGAGCCCGAGGGAATGCCGTTCACCTACACGCCGTTTGCGGTGTTGTTGTTGTGGCCGACAGCGTTTTTCGACTGGTGGACTTCGTACCTTCTGTGGTCGCTTCTGTGCATTCTGCTGGTGGCGTGGACGGTTGCGCGGTTCACTCCGAGGTGGGTTCGCTTGCGTCCGTTGGTCGTGGCGGCACTTCTGATGGGAGTGTCGGTGACACCGACGGTCAGCGCGCACATCTCGTTCGGTCAGGTGAATCTGTTGTTGATGGCACTGGTGCTGTTCGACATCACCCGACGCGACACTTCGATACTCGGCCGGTATTTCCCGCGTGGACTGTTGATCGGCGTTGCGACCGCGATCAAGCTGACTCCGGGGTTGTTCATCGTCTACTTCGTGGTGACCCGGCAATGGCGACTGGCGATCTGGAGTTCGGTGGGTGCGGCCGCTGCCACTGTTGCTACCGCACTGGTCGATCCGGCGCTGAGCAGAACCTTCTGGACCGAAGTCGTATGGAGTTTGAGCGGCCGCGTGGATCTTACGGGCGAGGCGATTGCCAGTTCGGGCAACGGCTCGCTGCAGGGCACTCTGGCGGCGCTGGGTTCCTGGACGGATGCGGTGGTGATGCCGTTGATCGTGCTGGTCGGTGTAGCGGCACTGTGGATCGCGAGGCGGATATATCTCGACGGCCGTAGTGTCGACGCGGCGCTGGTGATCGGGTTGAGCGCGCCGATTCTGTCGCCGATCAGCTGGATTCATCACTGGGTGTACCTGATCCCGGCGGCGGTCACGATACTGTTCCGGCTGCGTTCGCGTCGGGGCGTCGCGGTTTTCGTTGCGGCTCTGGTGGTGATCTATTGCGGACCGAGTATGGGACAGCAGTTGATGGATGCGTCGCCGCTGCTCGTGCCGGTCGGGGTGATCTTGCGGGAGGGCTTCATCCTGGTCAGCTCCCTGGCGATTGTTGCTTTGTTGCAGATGCGGCCACGCCCGGACACAGTGTTCGGGGAAACTTCAGCGTCCGGGGAAAACGGTTCGGCCCCCGAATCCGAAGGGAATCAGGGGCCGAACAGTATCGAAGAATCCGGTGTCAGAACTCGATCTTGAGGCTGTCGGAGACAGGCTTGGCCTGGCAGCCCAGGATGTATCCGTTTGCGATGTCCTCGGCGTCGAGGATCTCGGAGTTGTCCATCTGCACTTCACCTTCGGTGACGGTGCAGGCGCAAGAGCCGCATTCGCCTTCCTGGCAGGAGTACGGCACGTCGAGGCCCTTGGCGAGCATGATGTCGACGAGGGTCTGCTTGCGGGGCCAGACGAGTGTGTGGGTTTCGCCGTCCAGTTCGACCTCGACCGTGGCGGCGTCGGCAGCTTCCTCGTCGGTGACCTCGGCGAGCTCGACGTCCTTGAACGGGTCGCCGGCGAGTGAGTTGAAGACCTCGGCGTGGACCTGTGTGCGGGGCATGCCGGCTTCGGCGAGTGCGTTGTGCACGGCGTCCATGAAGGGGCCGGGGCCACACATGAAGGCTTCGTACGCGACAAACGGCTTGGCCAGCGTTGCCAGCTGCGATACGACCGGGAGTCCCTGGACCGATTCGATCCAGTGGATGACGGTCAGGCGACCGGCGTACTTCGTTGCGAGTTCGCGAAGCTCTGCACCGAAGATGACGGACTTCTCGTCGCGGTTGGCGTACACGAGGACAACGTTGCCGCTGCCCTGGGTGAGAGCGGACTTGAGGATCGAGATCACCGGGGTGATGCCGCTGCCCGCGCCGAAGAGAAGAAAATCGTGATCGAGCGACTTGGGGGTGAACACACCGGAGGGCGGCAGCACTTCGATGGTGTCGCCGACCTGGACCTTGTCGCACAGCCAGTTGGAGCCGTAGCCGTCGACGGTTCGCTTGACGGTCACCTTCGGGGCGTCGTCGGTGAACGGCGAGCTGGCCAGGGAGTAGCACCGGGCAACGGACCCGGTCTGGTCGCTGGGGATGCGCAGGGTGAGGAACTGTCCGGGCTTGTAGTCGAACTTGCCCTTCAGGTCTGCGGGGATGTCGAACACCAGCGATCGGGCGTCCGAAGTCTCTTCCACGACTCCGGACACGGTGAGTACCGCCGATCGCGAGCTGTGCGGTACCTCGACTGTCGTCATCGCGAAGCAAGTCCTCTCGAGAAGCTGGGTAAAGCGCAGGTCAGTGAAATGCTGCAGGTAGAACATGTTCTAGTTCAATGCTAGCAGTGATGAAAAGCTACTGGGGATCCTAGCCGCGCGGCAAAACGTTCCCGATCAGCGGGAATCAGACCGTTCTCGATGGTCCCTGCCTGGCGGGCCGGGGCGGTCACGACCTGCCCGAACGGGCGGTTCGGTGACGGCGTCCGGGCGGTAATCGCAGCGAACTCTTCGGTTCGGACTGTCGGCCGGTCCACAGTGAAGTGCAGATGAGATGCCGATCACAACCAAGCGGCTTTCTATCACTCCCACCGTCACAGTCACGCATTCGCGAGGAGCAAAGAAGATGGCTATCGAGCTCAATCAGATCTGGGACTTCCCGATCAAGGAATTTCATCCATTCCCCCGCGCGCTCATGGGTGTGGGCGCTCACGACATCATCGGAGTCGAAGCCAAGAACCTCGGGTTCAAGCGCACCTTGTTGATGACGACAGGTCTGCGCGGCTCGGGAATCATCGAGGAACTGATCGGCAAGATCGAGTACCAGGGCGTCGAGGTGGTTCTCTACGACAAGGTGGAGTCCAACCCCAAGGACTACAACGTCATGGAGGCCGCGGCGCTCTACCAGAAAGAGAAGTGCGACTCGATCATCTCGATCGGTGGTGGCTCGAGCCACGACGCCGCCAAGGGTGCCCGCGTCGTGATCGCGCACGACGGTCGCAACATCAACGAGTTCGAGGGATTTGCCAAGTCCACGAACAAGGAGAACCCGCCGCACATCGCCGTATCCACCACGGCCGGTACGGGTTCCGAGACGTCGTGGGCGTACGTCATCACCGACACGTCGGACATGAACAACCCGCACAAGTGGGTGGGCTTCGACGAGGCGACCATCGTGACTCTCGCGGTCGACGACCCGCTGCTCTACTACACCTGCCCGCAGCACTTCACGGCCTACTGCGGATTCGACGTACTTGCCCATGGCAGTGAGCCTTTCGTGTCTCGTCTCGATTTTGCGCCGTCCCTCGGTAACGCGATCTACTCGGTCGAGTTGGTCGCGAAGAACCTGCGCGAGGCTGTCTTCGAGCCGCGGAACCTCAAGGCCCGCGAGGGAATGATGAACGCGCAGTACATTGCCGGCCAGGCCTTCAACTCCGGCGGACTCGGAATCGTTCACTCGATCTCCCACGCGGTGAGCGCTTTCTTCGACAGCCACCACGGCCTGAACAACGCCATCGCGCTGCCTCGGGTGTGGGAGTACAACCTGCCCTCGCGCTACGAGCGTTACGCCCAGTTGGCCGGTGCTCTCGGTGTCGACACCCGCAACCTCACGACGGTGCAGGCCGCCGACGCTGCCGTCGAGGCTGCAATCCGTTTGGCCAAGGACGTCGGAATCCCCGACAACTTCGGTCAGGTGCGCACCGATTCGTACGCGAAGAACCAGATGAACACCAAGAAGTACGAGGGTCGTGGTGATGTCATCAAGGGTGACGAGAAGACTGTGCGCGCCATCTCCGAGCACATTCAGGACGACTGGTGCACCCCGGGCAATCCCCGTGAGGTCACCGTGGAGTCGATGATCCCGGTTGTCGATCACGCGATCAACAAGTCGTACTTCTGACAGGGCCTTCGGCCCCGTGCGCCTTTCCGGTAGCCCGCGCTACCAGAAAGGCGCACGTGGGGCTTTGCCCCCTATGAAAGGTGTTCAATGTCCAATCGCACTTTCTCCACCGGCGTCGAAGTGAAAGATGCGCTGCGCGAGCAGGACTACATCGCCGACGACGAGTTCGCGGTGGTAGTTCATCTTGCGACGGCATTGGGGCGTCCGCTCCTGCTCGAAGGTCCGGCCGGAGTCGGCAAGACGGAACTCGCGAAATCGCTGGCCGCGATCGGTGGACGCAAGCTCGTGCGATTGCAGTGCTACGAAGGCTTGGACGACAATCGGGCACTCTACGAATGGGACTACGCCAAGCAACTCCTGCACGTGCAGATGCTGCGCGACCGGATCAGCGATCAGGTCGCCGAGTTCGACAGTGTCACCGATGCGTCGAAGTTCCTGGCAGATCAAGATTTCGGTTTGTACTCCGAGAACTTCTTGTCGGTCAGGCCGTTGCTCGAGGCGATTCTGTCACCGGAACCGGTCGTGCTTCTGGTCGATGAAGTGGACCGCACCGAGGAATCCATGGAGGCGCTTCTCCTGGAAATTCTGGCCGAGCAGCAAATCACCATTCCCGAGGTCGGTACATTCGTGGCCCGGTCGCAGCCCTGGGTCATCTTGACGTCCAACGACACTCGTGAACTGTCTCCGGCGCTCAAGCGTCGGTGCTTGCACTACCATCTCGGCTACCCGACGTCCGAGCGCGAGCGTGAAATCGTCACCGCCCGCGCGCCCGAGGTCGATCAAGCCACCGCCTCCGAGGTCGTCGAACTGGCACGAATCCTGCGTGACCTTCCGCTGCGAAAGAGCCCGTCGATCTCCGAGGTGATCGACGCGGCAAGGGCGGCGACGGTTCTCGCGGCCAGTGGATTAGGTGCGTCGTCGGACGCCACGGTGCGCGACATCCTGCTGGCAGCGCTGCTCAAGTACTCGTCGGATGTGACGCTTGCGAAGGAACGATTCGACGGCAAAGTACTGGAGTCGCCGTCGCGTAACGGCGTGGAGCCAGTCGAACGTGCCACTGTCGCAAGCAAGCCCGCGAACACGACGACAGCGGTATTCCGGGGGACCGGCGGGCGGGATTCACATCAACAAGGGGTCCGTGGTGGCGGCGGACTCCGCTCGTCGCGATGACGATGCTCAGTGCTGCCGAAAAGCCGTCGTTTGTCCTCGACGTGGTGTCGGCGAGCTTCGGCAGATTGCTGAGGGCGGCCGGAGTGTCGGCGTCCCCGGCCGAGGTCATCGAGGTTCGGCGGGTGCTGGCGATGGTCGGGGCGTCGGATCGTGATGTCTTGCGGGCCTGCCTACGTTCGGTGTGCGCCAAGTATTCTCACGAGCAACCGGGCTTCGATCGGGCGTTCGACGCGTTGTTCCGCCCGATACGAGACGCCAAGAAGGCAGAACGGATCGCCTCCAGAGCGGAAGTGGCCGACGGTCTGCCCACCGCACTCGGTATCGACGAGGACCAGGAAGTCGGCCGCTACGCGGAGTACAACGAGCGTGCCGCCGAGGTGGGTGACTACTTCGATACTCCGGAGGCGGAGAAGGGATTCAATCCGCACAAGGACGACGACGATGTGTCGATGACGTCGAGTGATGCCGAACTGTCGGTGGATACCGGTTCCGAGACGGGTCGACGGGGAGTCAGCTACACAGTGGACGTGGACAGAGCGTCGTCGGCCGTAGTCGGCGACCTCAGTACGAGTGTTGCTGCAGCTGTGGTGGGTTCGTTGTCCTGGGATGATCCGACGTCGATTCTCGCGTGGCTCGACGCGTACGATCCCAGCAAGGCTTACGCAGACGTTTCCGATGACGGACCGCTGACGCAGGCGCAGTTGAATCGTCTGGTCGAAGCTGTCGAAGCGTTTGTTCAGGCGCTCTCCGCCGCTGCCCTCGCGGAGTCCGCTCCCGATGCGCCCGACAGTGAACCGGCTGCCGGTCCCTCTCGCAACGACGTCGAACTTGCGTGCCACGAGGTGTTGCGCCGGATGCGAGGACCGTCGAGGCCGCGCCCGCGCGAACGCTCTCGCGGACGTCTCGACATGCGGCGGACGGTACGGTCGAGTTTGCGGACCGACGGCATTCCCTTCCATCTTGTGGTGAAAGCGCCTCGCCCCGAACGCGTTCGGCTGTTGTTGATCGCGGACGTCTCGCTGTCGGTCAGGCCCGTCACCGCGTTCACCTTGAGGCTGGCCCAGGCAATGCATCGCCGTGCCGACCGCTGTGAGGTACTGGCCTTTGTCGATCGACCCGTCGACGTCACGGACACCCTGCTCGCCAGCAGTGGTGACGGCGCTCTGGCCGCGGTCCTGGCGCATCCAGGTTTGGACCTGGAAGCCAGCAGTGATTACGGGCGGGTGCTCACCGAATTGCTGGACGAGCACGGCAACGCCTTGAACTCACGAACGTCCGTCATCATTGTCGGTGACGGGCGATGCAACGGATTACCTCCGCAGGTGGAGAAGCTCGAAGAACTACGACGCAAGGTTCATCGCTTGGCCTGGATCACGCCGGAACCGCAGCGATACTGGAACCAGGCTTCGTGTGCGATGCCGGAGTACTCGAAGATCTGTGACGAGGTGGTGGTGGCTCGCGATGCCGCGCAGCTGATGACCAAGGCTGCGGAACTTGGCCACGCCCTTCGCTGAGGTGTGACAAGTAATCCGAGAGTGGTGATGTACTGACATCCATGACCGTGACGAAGGCAGAGAAGTCGACCCTGCGCTGGAAACCGGTACTGCTGCTGACGGTACTCGGCGCGGTATGCGGACTTGTTGCCTTGGGAGTGTTCCAGTGGTGGTGGCAGTCGTTGGCATCGCCGCACATCCTCACGGGCGGCGCATACTTTGATCCCGAGCCTGGTTTCACCGGACCCGGTTTCATGGACCTGTTCCCCGCAGAGCCTGCCCCGTGGTTGTATTCGGGTTTGGTCCTCGGACCGACCGTGGTCGGCTTGCTCGCCGGCATCGTGTTCGTGGTTATCGGCAGACGGGATCGTCGTCGTCACGAGTAAGGACCTCCGTGGAGGCGCGGCCGAGGCGTAAACACAGCACCTACCCGATCGGGTAGGTATTCACCTCTCCTTGGGCGGGTGTGTGTCCGTCGATGCCCGCGTAGTCTCGGAACCGGCGCTTGTTAAGTGGATCACAGACTCGGCGCCGGGTGAGAGGAGAGTGGGAGCCGTGTCGGTGGATGTTCCGGATGTCGTTGACGCAGGTGAACACCGTCGTGACGCAGGTGAGCACCGTCATGACGCAGGTGAGCACCGCCGAGACACTGCTGCCAGATTGGTCAAGTTCCACGCTCCGGAAATTGTGTTCGGCATCGGTTCCCTGGTCGAAGCCGCTCACGCAACTCTCCGATTCGGCGGTTCTCGCCCCTTTCTCGTTACCGATCCCGGCCTGGTCGAATCGGGATGGGTCAGTGAACTCGAGGCGCACTTGGCCGAGCAGGGGCTGCAGCCGACGGTCTGGGCGGGACTGACTCCCAACCCCAAGGACTACGAGATCGCGGCCGGCTTCGAGGTGTACCAGGAGGGCGAGTGCGACGTCATCATCGCGCTCGGCGGTGGGTCTGTCATCGATGCGGCAAAGGGTGTTGCGGTTCTGGCCGCAAACGGCGGAAACATCCTCGACTACGAGGGTGTCGATCAGGCGACCAAGCCGATTCCGCCCCTGGTGATGGTCCCGACCACGTCGGGTACGGGAGCAGATGTTTCTCAGTTCTGCATCGTCACGGACACTGCCCGGGGCACGAAGATCACGATCATCGGGCGAGCGTTGGTTCCCGATGTCACGGTCATCGATCCACGCTTGCTGACAACGATGCCCGAGTGGCTCAATGCCGCAACCGGATTGGATGCGTTGACGCACGGTATCGAGGCTTTTGTATCGCTCGCCCACAATCCGCTCACGGATCATCACGCACTGCGGGCAGTCGGCTTGGTCACCGAGAATCTGGTGCGCACGATTCACGAGCCGATGGAAATGGAAGCCCGATCCGTCATGGCTCAGGCGAGTCTCGAAGCTGGACTTGCCTTCACCAACGCGATTCTCGGCGCGGCTCATGCGATGAGTCATCAAGTGGGCGGCATGCTCGATCTCCCTCATGGCGTCATCAACGGGATCTTGCTTCCGCACGTCATTCGCTTCAATTCCACGACCGACGCGGCACCGTTCGTGGCAATTGCTGCGGCGCTGAACCTTCCGGAGCAACGTGGCAGTGCGCAAGAAGCCGCGTTGGCTGTGGCGGATCGCGTCGAGCGGCTTGCCCGTGAGGTCGGTGTCCCGAAGGGTTTGGCGGAATTGGGTGTTCGGGAAGAAGACTTGAGCCGCTTGGCAAGTTTTGCACTGCGTGATGCGTGCATGTCCACCAATCCGCGTGAAGCCACACAGGAACAGATGGTGGCCTTGTTCCGGAGCGCACTGTGAATCGGGCGAGATCATGACCGCAGACCTGTCCAGGCTCACCGGATTGCGTTCGGGGAAGAGCACTTTCTATCCGCAGTACCGCGGCGCTGCCGAACGGCTCGAGCGCGTCGTGCATGCGTTGGAGTTGATTTCGCGGGCGCTGGTTCGAACAGTCGACGGACCGGAGACATTGGTCTGTGCTGTTGCCGAGGCGGCGCGTGCTCATTTGAGTGCGCAGTGGGTGGTCTTTGCGCTCGCCGATGGCACCTTGCCCGACGCGGGGCCGCGACGATTGGTTCTCGGCCCGGACGCCACTCCGTTCCTGGTCGACAACGTCGAGGGTCCGCCGCTGCCGGATGACGTGGTGGATTGCCTCAACGACATTCGGTGCGGCAGTATCGAATCGAATTCCGTGGTCGATCCGCATTACGCGTTTGTGCCGATCGTGCTCGGGGGTGGTGTTGTCGGCGCCTTTGCAGCGTGGACTCCGCAGAATCGCACTCTCGATTCCACGGATGGCGCCGTTCTCAGCATCTTGGCCAGTCAAACGGCTGTTGCGCTGCAGAATTCGGCTTTGTATCAGCGTGGGCAACTTCTGTTGACGCGTGCCGAAGAGGCATTTGCCGAGGCCAATCGAACTGCCGCCGATCTGGCGGTGCGAAACAGCGAGCTGGAGTCGACACAACGTCAACTCGGGGTGGCGCACCGGCACCAGGTCGTCGACGACGAACGCCACCGCATCGCCCGTGAGCTGCACGACAGCGTGACCCAGGCGGTGCTGTCGGCGGGTATGCAGATCGAAGTGTGTCGCAGTGACATTCCCGACGCCGAGCGAAGTGAAAGACTGGATCTGGCAAAGGATCTGACCAGGCGGGCAGTGGAGCAACTGCGCTCGGCGATCTACGCGCTCAACCACTCGTCGGACGAAGACCGGACGTCGTTGCCGGAGATGCTCGAGCAGCTCAGCGTGGTCCACATGCCCGACGAATTGGCCGTAAGTCTCCGAGTCGGGGGCACGCCGGCCGAGCTTCCCGGTGGCACCGAACATGCATTGCTACGGATCGCGGGTGAAGCACTCTTCAACGCGGCCGTTCACGCCCACGCCACTCGGGCGGTTCTTCGGTTGACCTATCGCACGGATACCGTCGTCTTGTCCATCTCGGACGACGGTGACGGAGACCCAGCGCGGATGCGATTGATCCTCAAGCTTGCGGCGAGCAACGATCTCGACGGGCGGCACAGGGGCTTGGCCAACATGCAGTCCCGGGCACGCGAATTGGGTGGCACGCTCGATGTTCGTCGCGCGAGGATCGGGGGAGTCCAAGTGTTGGTTCGGGTGCCACTTGCCGGTGCGACCGAGCCCGACAGCGAAGATACCTGTCCCACAACCGAGATCGAGGAATGATGACTACAGCACGCCCCGTCTCCGCCGGCCACGTCGGGCCCAGAGATCCGTCGAGGCCCACCGAGAGTCGCGTTGTTCGTATCGTGCTCGTCGATGATCACGCGATACTGCGGCAAGGACTGCGGTCGGTGCTCGAGCGGGAGAACGACCTGCGCATTGTCGGCGAGGCATCGTCATTGCCGGAGGCATTGTCGGTTGTCGATCGGGTGAGCCCCGACATCGTCCTCATGGACCTCAAGCTCTCGGCAAGTTCGGACTACGAGGGATTGACGCTGTGCTCGCAGTTGTCCGTGGCGCATCCGAAACTCGGATTACTGGTACTCACAACATTTCTCGACGACCAACTGGTGGTTCGGGCTGTGCATGCGGGAGCTCGTGGATACGTAGTGAAAGACGTCGACACCACAGAACTGGTTCGTGCAATTCGGGCGGTCTCCCGTGGTGAGAGTGCGTTCGACTCGCGTAGTGCCTCCGCGGTGGTGCGCTCGTTGAACGGCCAGTCCACAACCAAGGACCGATTGACGGATCGCGAACTCGAAGTCCTGCGGTTGCTCGCAAACGGGTTGTCCAACATCAGGATCGGTGAGAGATTGTTCATCTCACCCACGACGGTGAAGTTCCACGTCAGCAACATCATGCGTAAACTCGAGGTGAGTCGGCGTGCCGAGGCAGTGTACGCGGCCAGCAAACAGGGATTGATCTAGACGCGAGTTGCTCGCCAGTCGGCCAGCATCCGCGGTATCTCCGCGGCCATGAAGTCGAAGAAGTCACGAAGGTCGGTCATCCGGTTGCCGCCGCGGGTGCCTTCACCGAGAACGCGAATGCCGTCTGCTGCCACTTCCGATACCTGGTACAGCGCAGACTGTTTGGTGACAAATGCGTCGGCCCACAGGTCTACGCTGACGCGGTAGTGCTGACGCCTCGATCCCGGAACGGCGACGCGTTCGATCAAACTGACCTGTAGTAGGTATCGCACCGCGCCGGAAATGGCTGCCGGGCTCACGCCGAGCGCCTCACCGAGATCGCCGGGAGTTGACGACTGCTGGTTGCTGGTCATCAAAGCCGCCCAGACGCGCGCGGGCATGGGCGGGAAGCCCATGTTGATCAGCACCAGCGAGAGGCGCTCGACCAACTGCCGGCTCTCGTCGGGATGGTCGGTCGGTTCATATCGGTCGGTCATGTCGGTCATGTCTGTCATTGGGGGGAGTGTCCGATCTTTACGTTTTTCTATCTTCACACATTTGTGAAATCAGCGTACGGTCGAATTTATGGGTGCCGCGGTTTCGGTAAAAGACCTGGTCAAGACGTTCGGGCCGACCCGAGCGTTGGATGGCTTGGATCTCGAGGTTTCCGAAGGCGAGATTCACGGATTTCTCGGGCCGAACGGTTCGGGCAAGTCGACCACCATTCGGGTACTGCTCGGCCTGCTGCGTTCGGATTCGGGCGAGACAACGGTCCTCGGCGGCGATCCGTGGCGTGATTCCGTCGCCCTGCATCGGCGTCTGGCATACGTGCCGGGCGAGGTGAATCTGTGGCCGAATTTGACCGGGGGTGAGGCCATCGACTTGCTCGCCGGCTTGCGAGGCGGGATCGATGTGTCCACGCGCGCAGAGTTACTCGATCGTTTCGAGCTCGACCCCAGAAAGAAGGCGAGAACGTACTCGAAAGGTAACCGGCAGAAAGTGGCGCTCGTTGCCGCGTTCGCTTCGGATGTCGAACTCTATGTTCTCGACGAACCTACGTCCGGTCTCGACCCGTTGATGGAGGCGGTTTTCCAGGACTGTGTGCACGAGTTGGCCGATGCCGGGAAAACGGTACTGCTGTCGAGTCACATTCTGGCAGAGGTGGAAGCGCTGTGCGATCGAGTCAGTATCATCCGCGAAGGGCGAACGGTGGAGTCCGGAACGCTGTCGGAACTGCGGCATCTGACCCGGACCTCGGTGTCTGTCACGACGCGGACACCGGTCACCGGCCTGGACGCCTTCGAAGGTACGTACGACGTGCTCGTCGACGGTGACCACGCGAAGTGCGAGGTCGACAGTGTTCGGCTCGGCCCACTGATGGAACATCTGGTCAGCTTCGGGATCGTGGCACTGACGTCCACGCCACCCACTCTCGAGGAACTGTTCCTGCGTCACTACGGGGACGAGCGAGCGAAGGAGAGTTCGGAGCATCTGCGAGCGGAATCGGGGGCGCGGCCGTGACTGCCACGACCAGCCCGGTCGACGTTCACGAAGGAACCCAGTTCACCGGAACATCGCGGTTGATTCGGCTTGCGTTGCGACGTGATCGGATTCAGCTCCCGGTGTGGCTGATATCGCTGACCGTGTTTCTGGTCTTCGTCGCTGCCAGTGTCGGTGGTCTCTACAGCACTCCGGAGGAATTACGTTCCGTTGCAGTCGGATCCGCGGTCTCGCCGGTGGCGCTGGCAACCAACGGCATCGTGTCGGGGTACTCCGAGGGCGCGATCGTCGCCAGCCAGAGCGTTCTGGTGTTTGCGTTGGCCGCGGCGTTGATGAGCACGCTGGCGGTGGTGCGCCACACCAGGCAGAACGAGGAGACCGGACGCGCCGAGATGATCGGTGCGGCGGTTGTCGGTAGGCGCGCACTGTTGACGTCGGCGCTTGCTGTCACGATCGGTGCGAATATCGTTCTGGCTCTTGCCAGTGCAGTCGGACTGGTGGCCATCGGGTTTCCGGCGGACGGTTCGCTGGCACTGGGAGCGTCGATCGGCGGCACCGGTATCGCGTTTGCCGGCGTTGCGGCTGTGGCGGCTCAAATCACCGACGGCGCTCGCACCGCCAACGGTATTGCGGGCGCGGCCATCGGAGTTGCGTTCATGCTGCGGGCGATCGGCGACGTCGACAGCACTGTGGTCGACGACGGTACCCGCGTGGTCAGTGGATGGATGTCGTGGCTCTCGCCGATCGGGTGGGCGCAGCAGATACGACCGTTCGACGATAATGCCTGGTGGATACTGCTGTTGCTCTTCGGTTTTGCCGCCGTCCACATTGCGATTGCCTACATGCTCATCGGCCATCGTGACCAGGGAGCGGGGCTGGTCCAGCCGAGGCCGGGGCCACCGGTTGCGACGCGCTGGTTGCCGTCTGCTTGGGGTCTGGCGTGGCGCATGCAGAGAGTGACGATGTTCTGGTGGCTCTTCTCGGTAGTCATTCTCGGATTCTCTTACGGGGCAGTCGGAAACGAGATCGACGAGTTGGTGGGTTCGTCGCAGCAGACTGCTGACCTGTTCGAGCAGCTTGGTGGGGGATCAGCCGTATTGGTCGATGCCTACCTGGCTACCGCGTTGGGGTTCCTGTCGATAGTCATTGCGGCATATGCGGTTCAGAGCATTCTCCGCATGCACGGAGAAGAGTCCTCCGGAAGGTTGGAACCACTGTTGTCCACGGCTCTTCCGCGCTGGAAGTGGATGCTTTCGCACGTGAGCACCGTCGTGGGCGGGGTGGTGCTCGCGCACATTCTTGCGGGGGCGTTCACCGGGTTCGCGTTCGGTCTGGTTACCGACGACATCGCGGGCAACACTGTGCGGATGACGGGCGCGGCACTGGCCTATCTACCTGCAGTGCTGGTCGTTCTCGCAGTCGTGGCTCTCGTTTTCGGACTGTTTCCGGCGATTGCGTCGTCGCTGTCCTGGAGTATTTTTGCGGCCTGCATCGTTCTCGGGCAGTTCGGCGTGTTGTTCAAGCTGCCCCAGGTAGTCCTGGACCTGTCACCGTTCACGCACGTTCCCACTGCGCCCGCCGAAGCGGTAACGGCGATGCCGCTGGTTGTGTTGACCGCTCTGGCACTAGCTCTCGGTGCGTCGGCGATTGCTGCGTTTGCACGCCGAGACATCCGAATGTAGATGCTCGGTCACGAGGTCGGCCGGCAGTGGAGATACGCGTCGGTGACAACTTGGAACATGCGATTACCCTGCGCGTCAACTAATTTGGCAGTTGTCGTCACCAAGCCACGCGAGCGTTTGTCGAGTACCACATTGTCTACGGTGAGCGTGCCGCTCAAAGTGTCGCCGGGGCGGAGTGGGCGGAGGAATTGCACTTCGCGCATGGACTTGCCGGCAATGACGTTCCATCGGTCGTAAATGCTTGCGACCACAAGTTTCTGGCAAATGGCCAAGGTATGCACTCCGCTGCCGATCAAGCCGCCGAACACGCCGGATTCGGCAGCCTCTTTGTCGGTGTGGAACCACTGCGGGTCCCATTGCCTCGCAAAATCGACAATTTCCTGCTCTGAGACCGTGTGCGAATTCAACTCCATGATCTGGCCGATCCGAAGATCTTCGGCGTAGACGGAGCGATGGTGAAGGGTGGCAGAATCGTTCATGTTCTTCTGGATCTCCTGCGGGTAGGCCTGTACTCGGAACATACGCCACCTACCGAGCCACTAGAATCGGCAGATGGTCAACGACAAACACCTCGATCCAAACGCCCTGGTAGGGGAGTGGAACTTCGAACGAAGGATCGTCGACCGCCGTGCAGAAGCGACAAAACGCGTCGCGGGAAAAACCACCATCGAAGATTCCGGTGACGGCCGACTTCGCTGGTACGAAAGCGGGACCTTGTTCGACGGGGACCTGGAGTTGCCCGTGTTCCGCACGCTGTTCATCGAGCAGCATGACGGCGATTGGACGGTCACCTTCGAGGACGGTCGAGAGTTTCACGACTGGGCGCCCGGGGACGACGTCGAGCATCTGTGCGGCGCAGATACGTACCGCGGCCGCATCGACATCGACATCGAGGAAGGCTCAGCAGATTCGCAGGCTGTGTGGTCCGTCGAGTGGACGGTGACCGGGCCGAGCAAGAATTACACGATGACGACGCACCTCACAAGATCGTCGTAAATGACGCTCGACGCGCGCATGGTGGCGGTAGATTCCGGGTCATGACAGAACCGGTGAAAGGCCCAGCGTCGTATTTTCCGTCGATCGAGAAGAAGTACGGACGGCCGATCAGTGAGTGGCAGGAACTGATTCGCAGTTCCGACCTGACAAAGCACATGGAACTGGTTACCTGGCTGAAGTCCGAGCACGGGCTGGGGCACGGACATGCCAATGCTCTAGTGGCGCATACCCTGAAGGAAGATGCCGTCTAGCACCTACCGAGCGTCGAGTATCAACCATCCACCGTGATGCTCGAACACCTCGAACGCCGCGCCGGTCTTCTCGCCAACGGCGCGCAGTGATTCGAGGTCGAAGGTGCGGATGTGCCCGTGGCAGGCCGTTGCCTCGTCCTCGAACGGGACGGCGATCACAACGCGTTCTCGGGCGATCCGCATGGCCTGCGCGATCACCTTCTCTCCCACGGCATTATCGACATGTTCGAGCAGATGGATTGCCGTGACGGTATCCGCACTCTTGTCGGGTGCGGGTACCTCGCCGGCGTCGCAGATCAGTGTGTTGATCGTGATGCCCAGTTCGGGGGCAACCGCGTCGAGCAGGATCATGGTTCCGGGCAGGATATCCGTCGCAGTGACGTCCATGCCGGCGCCGGCAAGGCGCAACGGCAGGAATCCGAAACACGACCCGAGGTCGAGGACGGAGCCGCGTACGAGTTCGTGCGCCTTCTCGTGGATGGGCGCGAAATCGGCGCTGCCGTCCAGGAGTTCGCGCAGTGAGTTCCGGTAGTACGTGGTCCATGATTCGAGGGCGCCGTCGACGGTGGAGCGAACCAGTCCCACCATCGTGAGTTCGAATTCGTCCTGCCCGAAGTCGGCATCCTGGATCGAAGCGGTCACGCCCGCGACGAGGCGTTCGCTGAGGTCGTCCGCGGTCAGGGAATGCCGCACCAGAAGTGTGCCGTCACCACGGTCCAGAGTGAGCGGACCCGATGCCACCCGCTCGACCGTGACGTGGCCGAACGACCATCGCCCGGGTGTCGAGGGCGCAAGTGAATCCATGACCGGTGCGGCGGGTGCTGACATGGTGGGCCTTCCTCAGATGCTGATGCCGGTCCGCAAGGACTGCGTTCCGGTTCGCAGAAGTTCGGGTAGTTCCAGTGCGTCGTCGGTGAGCCACTGTTCGTAGGCGGCCATCGCGACACCGAGCAGAAGGTAGCCCACGGTCCGCGGGCCGTGATCGGTCGGTTCGAGGTTCATTCGCTTGGCAGCGTACTCGGCGACAACCTGGCGCCAGCCTTCGTACATCACCACCGAGTATGCCTGAAGTGTGGGCACGGTGAGGATGAGTTCCATCCGGTTACGGTGCACAGCAGTCTCTTCCGGGGGAAACGTGTTGAATGTCAGCAGCGCGGATTCGAGGGCGTCGACAAGCGGCATGTCCGCGGGTAGCGAATTGAAGTGTTCACGCATCTGAGCCAGGTGACCGTCGAAGTCGCCCCATGGCACGGCGTTCTTGGACGGAAAGTAGCGGAAGAACGTCCGGCGAGCGATCCCGGCGGCGTCGGCTATCTGGTCGACACTGACCTCGTTGAAGCCGAGTGTGGAAAAGAGTTCGATGCCGATCGTACTGATCCCCTCCCTGGTAGTGGAGGGGCGACGACCTATCCGAGCGGACGGGTTTCTGCGGCTTCGCATTCTTTTTCTGCTCCCAGTCTGTCATTCTGCACTCGATGCCATTACAGTGGTGAACCGAGTCACAGTGAAGTCCCACTCGTGACCACAGATTCAGGAGGAATCCATGTCCGATCGTGACAATAAGGCACTCGACAACGACCTCATCGAAGAATCGCTGGTCGAAGAGGTTTCGATCGACGGCATGTGCGGCGTGTACTGACCGTGCCTGCTTTGAATCTCGATGCGGGGTGGAAACTCCACCCGCAGGTAGCGCTTCGCCCCGAACCTTTCGGGGCGTTGCTCTACCACTTCGGAACGCGCAAGCTCTCGTTCCTGAAGAACACGACCATCGTTGCGGTGGTCAAGGCGTTGCCAGACCATCCTGATGTCCGGTCCGCACTGCGTGCGCAAGGCATCGAAGATGACGCGGCTCCCCAATATGCCCGCGCGCTGAGCACTCTCGCAGATTCGCACATGATTGTGCCTGTCTGAGTCGCTCGCTCGCTCCCACGTGCGGAACAGCCCTCTGCACGTTCGCCCGCTTCATTTCTTTGCGAGGACACAGCCATGACCTCAGTTCTTGAACAGCCCTCCCCGCCCGCTCCGGTGGGTCGCCTCGTCGACCAGTTCGAACTCGGTCTCGACGCCCCGATCTGTCTGACGTGGGAACTCACCTACGCCTGCAACCTGTCCTGCGTGCACTGCCTGTCGTCGTCGGGCCGCCGCGACCCCAACGAGCTGAGCACCGAGCAGTGCAAGGCCATCATCGACGAGCTGCAGCGTATGCAGGTTTTCTACGTCAACATCGGTGGCGGCGAGCCGACCGTGCGCTCCGACTTCTGGGAGCTCGTCGACTACGCGACGGACCACCAGGTTGGTGTGAAGTTCTCCACCAACGGCGTGAAGATCGACAAGAAGGTCGCGGCACGCCTTGCGGCCAGCGACTACGTCGACGTGCAAATCTCCATCGACGGCGCCACCGCTGAGGTCAATGATGCTGTGCGCGGACCGGGTTCGTTCGCGATGGCAGAGCGTGCGCTTGCCAACCTGAAGGAAGCCGGCTTCAAGGACGCCAAGATCTCGGTGGTCGTCACGCGGCACAACGTCACTCAGCTCGACGAGTTCAAGGCTCTCGCGGACAAGTACGACGCGACCCTGCGCATCACGCGCCTGCGTCCTTCGGGTCGCGGCGCCGACGTGTGGGACGATCTGCATCCGCGTCCCGAGCAGCAGCGTGAGCTCTACAACTGGCTGGTCGCCAACGGTGAGGGCGTCCTGACGGGCGACTCCTTCTTCCACCTCTCCGCGTTCGGCGATGCACTGCCCGGTTTGAATCTGTGCGGCGCGGGCCGCGTGGTGTGCCTGATCGACCCGGTCGGCGACGTCTACGCATGCCCGTTCGCGATTCACGATCAGTTCCTCGCCGGAAACATCGTGAAAGACGGTGGCTTCCAGCATGTCTGGCAGCACTCCGACCTGTTCCAGGAGCTGCGTTCGCCGCAGACCGGTGGCGCCTGCAGCAAGTGCAACCACTACGACTCGTGCCGCGGCGGTTGCATGGCAGCCAAGTTCTTCACCGGACTGCCGATGGACGGGCCTGATCCCGAGTGTGTCATCGGAAACGGTGAAATGGCGTTGGCCGGCGCGGGAGAGATCCCCAAGTCCAGTGTCGACCACTCACGATCGGGTCAACGTAAAACCCCACGTGCATCGGTGCCCTTGACACTGATGATGCGTCCCCCCGCCAAGATTTGTGACGAAAACCCGCTAGCGGGAATGTAAGTAGCTTTTCTGGCTACTTGCGATACGAGAGGTTTGATTGATGGCAAAGAACGCATTCTTCGAGACCGTCGCTGAAGCACAGCGACGTGCGCAGAAGAGGTTGCCCAAGTCCGTGTATGCGGCGCTGGTGGCCGGATCCGAAAAGGGTCTGACTGTCGACGACAATGTCGCGGCATACAGCGAACTGGGTTTCGCTCCGCATGCGGCCGGATTGCCGAACGAGCGGAACATGGCCACCACCATTATGGGGCAGGACATTTCGCTTCCGGTGATGATCTCGCCGACCGGTGTGCAGGCAGTGCACCCCGACGGTGAGGTGGCGGTTGCACGGGCCGCTGCGGCGCGGGGAACGGCCATCGGCCTGAGTTCTTTTGCCAGCAAGTCCATCGAAGAGGTCGCTGCGGCCAACCCGCAGGTGTTCTTCCAGATGTACTGGGTCGGCAGCCGCGACGTGCTCCTTCAGCGTATGGAGCGCGCTCGCGCTGCCGGTGCCAAGGGCCTGATCATCACCACCGACTGGTCCTTCTCGTACGGCCGCGACTGGGGCAGCCCGTCCATCCCTGAGAAGATGGACCTCAAGGCGATGTTCCAGTTCGCTCCCGAAGGCATCATGCGCCCGAAGTGGTTGTTGGAGTTCGCCAAGACCGGCAAGATTCCGGACCTGACAACACCCAACCTCGCGGCTCCCGGTCAGCCGGCACCGACGTTCTTCGGCGCGTACGGCGAATGGATGCAGACTCCGCTCCCGACGTGGGAAGACATCGCGTGGCTGCGTGAGCAGTGGGGTGGCCCTTTCATGCTCAAGGGCATCATGCGTATCGACGACGCCAAGCGTGCGGTCGACGCCGGTGTCTCCGCGATCTCCGTCTCCAACCACGGTGGTAACAACCTCGACGGCACTCCGGCGCCGATCCGCGTGCTCCCGGGTATCGCCGAAGCTGTGGGCGATCAGGTGGAGGTTGTTCTCGACGGCGGCATCCGACGCGGCGGCGACGTCGTCAAGGCCCTTGCCCTCGGTGCTAAGGCAGTCATGCTCGGTCGCGCGTACCTGTGGGGCCTCTCGGCAAACGGCCAGGCCGGTGTGGAGAACGTTCTCGACCTCATGCGTATGGGCATCGACTCGGGACTCATGGGTCTGGGCCACTCGTCCATCACCGAGCTCAGCAAGGACGACCTGGTGATTCCGGAAGGCTTCACCCGCACGCTGGGCGCGAACTGAACCTCTGGCTCTGATCGAGCTGTGAGTTGAGCCTTCACGAACACACAACCCTGGCCGGACGCCTTGTCCGGTCCAGGGTTGTTTTCGGTCCACACGAGACCAATCTTGGTGTGGGGAGAGCCTTCTCGGATCGGCACCGTGCGTACTACCAGCGCCGCGCCGAGGGCGGTGCCGGAATCGTCGTCACAGAAACGGCGTCGGTTCTGGAGAACGACTGGCCCTACGAGCGGGCACCGCTGGCATCACGGTGTGGGCCGGGTTGGCAAGCGATCTCCTCGGCATGCGCGCCGCATGGAACTTTGGTTCTCGCGGGGCTGGGGCACACGGGAATGCAGGGATCGAGCGCTTACTCACAGTCGGTTCTGTGGGGTCCGTCGAGGGTTGCTGATCCGGTGACACGCGAGTTGCCGATGATGATGGAAGAGAGCGACATAGATGTCGTGGTCGAAGGTTTCCGTACCTCGGCAGCGTTTGCCGTGAGCTCGGGAATGGACGGCGTCGAGATCGATGCCGGCCCGCGGAGCATTCTGCGGCAGTTCCTTTCGGGCCTGACCAATGCGCGCGAGGACAGGTACGGACGTGATCGGCTGACGCTCCTGCGGGAAGTCCTGCAGGTAGTTCGCGAAGCTGTCGGTGCGAACCATGTTGTTTCCCTGCGGTTGTCGTGCGACGAGCAGGCGCCGTGGGCGGGTGTGACGCCGGAACTGGCGGCCGGCCATGCGAGCGAACTGGAGCGGTATCTCGATCTGCTCGTTGTGGTGCGCGGCGGTCTCTATTCGGCCGCGGGGTATCGCCCGGACTTCCACGAAGAACCGAATTTCAATCGTGAACTGTGCCGAATCGTCAAGGCCGCAGTCTCGGTTCCTGTTGTGTTGCAGGGGAGCGTCGTCGACATCGCGGAGGCCCACGATGCGCTCGCGCACGTGGATTTTGTGGAAATGACCCGAGCGCAGATCGCCGACCCGGACCTGGTGGTGAAGTCAGCCCGCGGAGATCAGCCACGTCCGTGCGTCTTGTGCAATCAAACGTGCCTTGTGCGCGATCCGCGTAATCCGGTGGTGACGTGCGTCGGAAATCCGAGTGCCGGATTCGAGACGACAGATCCTGATGAGCGCGAGCAGGATTCGATTACCGGCCCGGTGCTGGTGGTCGGGGGCGGACCTGCGGGATTGGAAGCTGCACGCATCCTGGCCGGGCGAGGCGCTGCAGTCACCGTGACAGAACGATCATCGCGGTTCGGCGGGATGATCCGAACCTTTGCGCAGGGGAAGGGGCGCAGTCGATTTTTCTTGCTTGCGCAGTGGCTCGAGGACGAATGCCGTCGCAGCGGTGTCACCATGCTGACCGAGTGCACAATCAGCTCATCGGGGATCGACGACACTCGAGGCCGTGGTGGTGTGGTGATCGCGTCGGGCAGTATTTCCAGGCCGCCGACGTACTCTGTGGACACATCCGTTCTCTGGATGGACGCGGCGCGAGCGCTCGAGCTTGGCGGCGATTCGATCAAAGGCCCTGTTGTTCTTGTGGATCCGTTGGGTGGGCCGGTAGCCGTTGCGCTTGCGGAGGAGTTGGCAGAGTGCGGACTCGACGTCTCGATCGTCACACCTGACACAATCGTCGGTTCGCGGTTGGGTATGAGTGGCGACCTTGTCGGCGCGAACACCAGACTTCAGCAGGCTGGGGTGAACCGTATCTGCTCCTCGCGGGTACGTGCGGTTGTCGACGGCTGCGTGCGTATCGAGAACGTCTACACGGATGTTGCTGCAGAAATCCGGTGCGCGACCGTCATCGACTGCTCGCCTCGATTGCCTGACAGTTCCTTGCACGATTCGGTGGGCACTTATTCGGTGGGCACTTATTCGGCACGCGCGTCCGTCGGCGACACGATTGCTCCGAGAACTGTTCTCGAATCCATCCACGAAGGGCGCCGCGCAGGGTTTACTACTGGAACAGGTTTCAATTCCGTGGAGAGGATCGACTCATGACCCAGGTACGTTCACTCGAAGGCCGTGTTGCATTCATTACCGGCGCGGCGCGTGGTCAGGGCCGCTCACACGCAATTCGCTTGGCCAGGGAGGGCGCGTCGATCATTGCGATCGACGTCTGCAGTGCTGTCGCCGAGCACAACACGTACGACGCAGCGACCTCGGACGACTTCGCCGAGACCGTCCGCCTGGTCGAAGCCGAGGGCGGCAAGATCCTCGCGCGAGAGGCTGACGTCCGCGACAGTGCCGCGCTTGCCGCTGTGGTGAAGGACGGTGTCGAGCAGTTCGGTCGACTCGATATCGTGGTGGCCAATGCAGGCGTCTGCAACTGGAATCGATTCTGGGAGATGTCGGACGAACAGTGGGAAACCCTCATCGACATCAACCTCACCGGTGTGTGGAAAACCCTCAAAGCTGCCGTGCCGTCCATCATCGAGGGTGGCCGTGGTGGTTCGATCGTCGTGATCAGTTCGGTCGCCGGACTTAAGGCGATGCCCGGTCAAGCGCACTACGGAAGCGCAAAGTTCGGTTTGGTCGGTCTCACTCAGGCGGCGGCAAAGGAACTGGGGGAGTACAGGATCCGCGTCAACTCCATCCATCCATACGGGGTCAATACCCCGATGGGCGTTGATCAGGGCGCCCTCGCCGTGTTCCAGAACTACCCGCAATATCTCCCGAACTTCACCCCCATTCTCACCGAGACCGCTTTTGCCGAGCCCGACGAGATCTCCGATACCGTCGTGTGGTTGGCCGGTGACGGTTCACGCACCGTGACGGCAAGTCACATCGCTCTTGATCAAGGTAACTCCAAGGTCTGATGACGCCGTATCCTCGCCTCTTTACACCGCTGCGCCTGCGCGATTTCACCCTGCGTAACCGGGTGGTGTTCTCTGCGCACCTGACGAACTATGCAGAGAACGGGTTACCGACGGCGCAGCATGCCGCGTACTACGAGGCGAGGGCACGAGGCGGTGCCGGGTTGATCATCAGTGAGGAACATTCGACTCATCCGTCGGATCGACCGTACGAGAAGATGATCGCCGGATACAGGTCCGAGGTGGTCGAGGGTTATCGCCGGATCACCGATGCCGTGCACGCGCACGGGTCGGTGATCCTCGCTCAGGTCAACCACAATGGGGGACAGGGCGCCGGAACGTATTCGAGGCTCCCACTGTGGGCGCCCAGTGCCATAGCCGATCCACTGTTCCGGGAAGTCCCCAAAGCTGTTGACGACGGCGACATCGCAGAGATCCTCGACGGTTTTTCGCTGGTCGCGCGCAACTGCATCTCGGGCGGATTCGACGGCGTCGAATTGCAGGCGTCGCAGTCGTCGATTGTCCGAGCATTTCTGGCACCGTCGACAAACCGACGCACGGATCGGTACGGCGGTTCTGCCGAGAACCGTGCCCAGTTCCTGCTGGAAGTCTTGCGCGTTCTTCGCCGCGGCATCGGCCCTGATCGAATCCTCGGAGTCCGGCTGAGCGGTTACGAAGGAACCCGGGGCGGTATCGAGTTGCCTGACGCGGTCATGACTGCGCAGTTGGTGGAAGCAGACGGTCAGGTCGACTACATCAACACCGCCATCGGAATGGCCACAGAGACTTTGCATTTGATCGAGGCGTCGATGGCGGTGCCGAAGGGTTACGCGAACTTCATTCCGTCGGCGATCAAGGAAGTGGTCTCACTACCTGTGATCGGTGTCGGCCGATTCAAATCACCGGAACAGGCTGAGCAGGCGTTGGACGAGGGGCTCTGCGATCTCGTGGGGGTAGTGCGCGGTCAGATCGCAGACCCGGATTTTGTGAACAAGGCACGCGCGGGCCACTCGTCGCAGGTGCGAACCTGCCTGTCCTGCAACCAGGAATGCGTCGGACGGATGGGGCTCAACCGTTGGTTGGGCTGCACGGAGAATCCGCGGGCGGGACGGGAATCCGTTGCTTTACCTCTGCCGCGGTTGCAGGGTCGCAGCGTAGTTGTTGTCGGCGGCGGGCCGGCCGGTCTGCAGGCAGCGGCTACCGCCGCGCAGCGCGGGCATCGGGTGACGCTGTTCGAGCGCGACGCCGTTCTCGGTGGGCAGATTCGTACTGCCAGCGTGATGCCTGCTCGCCGGGAACTGGGCGATCTGATCTGCAATCTCGAATCCGAATGTCGCAGAGACGGCGTCACTATCGAACTCGAAACTGAAGTGACGGCGGAGAGGCTGATCGAGTTGGCCCCCGATGTGGTGGTTGTGGCTACGGGAGCAAAGCCAGTGCGCCCTACGTGGGCGGGAGACCTTCGCAGAGTGGTTGGTGTGCGCGACGTACTCGACGGGAAGGTGCTGCCGACCGGTTCGGTGTTGGTGTTCGACGAACTGGGATTCCATCAGGGCGCGTCGGTTGCGGAGTTCCTGGCAGATCGAGGGTGCACCGTCACGATCGCCACCAACGGGATGGTCGTGGCCCAGGATTTGAGTATCACTTTGGATTTCGAAGGCTGGAACCGCCGGGCACATGAGAAGTCGATAGTTCAGCGTACGGATCTGATGGTGACCGCGGTGCACGGCGAAGGTCCTGTGAGTGTCGAACTGGTGCATCATCCCACTGGAGTCCCTGAGTCTGTGGCGGCGGACTGGGTTGTGTTCGCGACGCAGCAGGAGCCGGAGGATGAATTGTGGAATACGCTGCGTGGCAGTTCCTTCGAGGTCTATCGAATTGGTGATGCCCTGTCGCCGAGGCGTTCACACAGTGCAGTCATTGAAGGTCATCGGGTTGCGGTAAACCTCTAACGACGTAAGCAGGCGTGTGCACCGGGGCATGTCTCTGCCCCGGTGCACATGTTGTTTTTTCAGGCTGCTGTTGGTGGTGTGTTCCCTGGTACCGGAACTTGGTACGGGTCTACCGACATGGGTGGATAGAACCGGGTTTTTCGGTCGTCTCCGATATCGACACGCCACTGCGTGTGATGCATCATCCGGTGGTGGTGCCCGCACAACAGGATCAGGTTGTCGAGGTCCGTTGGGCCGTCATCGAGCCAGTGGATCAGATGATGGGCGTCGCACCAGCCCGGTGGGGTGCCGCAACCGGGGAAGGCGCATCCTCCGTCCCTAACCGTCAGGGCCCGCCGCTGCGGGACGCTGGCAAGTCGCGCTTTCATGCCGTGGTTGAGGGGAACACCGTTGTCGTCGAGGAGGATTCGGGTGACTTCGCAGTCGCAGGCGAGCATGCGGGCGGTATCGAGGCTGATGGGGCCGGCCCAGTTGGTGATCGCGTATCCGAGTTCCTCGGTGGAGGGCAACATGTCTTTGAGCGCTTGGAGATCGGTCATGTCTTTTGCGGTGGCGGTGATCGTCAGGTGCGGTTTCACTCCACCTTCGATGGGGCCGAGGCCCGCGGCTTCGTAGCGGCGCAGCATTTCGCAGAATCCGTCGGCGCGTCGAAGTGCGGGGGTGCGTTCGTCTTTCACACCGTCCTTCTCCGGTGTGGGGGCCGACAGCGCGGACAGTAGCGCGATGAGACGGGCGCCGTTGACGGCGTCGAGGTCACCTTTCACGCTCACTCGCCCGTACAGGCCGCGGGAGGCGTAGAACTCGTTGAGCTGAAGAATCCTCACCAGCAGGTACCCCGTCGGCGCGGTTGCCGTACTGCTTCTGAATCCGGCGGATGGCTGCGCGGACGGAATCGCAGTCGGTGACCTTTTTCGAGGCGAGGGTCAGGAGGATGTCGCGGGCTTTCTCGACGTCGGCGAGGCTCATGTTCTTGGGTGGGTGCTGGCAGAAGTGGGCGACCTGACGCGCTTTCAATGCATCGATGTCGCCGTCGTGAAAAGATTGCCCGACAACAGGTTCGAGCATGAACAACCGCGCCAGGCCGACCAACTGACTGCATTCGCCGATCTCGAGATTCGTGGACAGGTGCAGCCACTGCGCGATAGCGCGGAATCCTTGGCCGCCGAGTGTGTCGCGGGTGAACATTTCGGTGATCATCACCGGCCATGCGGGACTGCATCTGGTGCCGGGCGCGGGCGAGGTCGAGGATCTCTGTCTTGAGACCCTCGCCGTCGTATTGCCACGCTTCCCGACTGTCCATGCACTAATTCTAATCGAACAGAATTTCGATTCCTAGGGACATATCGGACACGTTTGAACAATTCGACGCTCGAGACATGTTGACTTACAATAATATTCGAGACATTGATTCAAGTTGTCCACGTGCACTGCCCATGCGTGAACTGTCGACGAATATGATCGCATCATGACCGAAACCCGTGAACTGTCCGCTATCCCGAGCCCAGGGCTCGAGGGGTCTGCGCACACCGTTGTGGTTCCGGTCGGTTCGTTCGAGCAGCATGGTCCGCACTTGCCACTGGACACCGATACCCGAATTGCGAGAGCGGTGTCGAACGAGCTTCTTGGCGTCGTGGTTGCCCCAGCCCTCGAGTACGGCGCGAGCGGGGAGCACGAGGGTTTTGCCGGGACGATTTCCATCGGTGCCGAGGTCATGGAAATGGTGGTGGTCGAGTACGGACGGTCGGCATTCCGGTGGGCGAAGAGGGTGCTGTTTGTCAACGGACACGGCGGAAACGGTCCGGCGTTGGCAAAGGCTGTGGCGCTGTTGCGATACGAAGGCCGGGATGCAGCCTGGGTGCCCTGCGCGGTTCCGGGGGCGGACGCCCACGCGGGCAAGACAGAAACCAGCCTCTTACTGCACCTTTCGCCGGAATGTGTGGATATGAACCTGGCGGAGGTCGGAAATATTTCTCCTATCTCAGACCTGATGCCAGGATTGCGTTCGGGCGGTATGGTCGCTGTGTCGGATAACGGTGTTCTGGGTGATCCAGTTCAGGCAAGTGCCGTGGACGGCGCACACATTTTCGACGAGTTGGTGCAACGTGTGACGGATGGACTGGCCCGGTGGAGTCCGGGCCCGGATGGGAGGCTTCGGTGATGGTTGTTACCGATGGGGGGCGGGCGATCTACCCGAACCGATTCGCGGTGTTTTCCCTGACGATCGTCTGATGCGACCCGAACGACTCCCCGACGGCTTCGGCATTCGGTTGGATCCCAAAGTTCGCACGTACTCGGGTGGCCGCGTGCTCATCGGCGGTTCGCCGACGCGCATGCTCAAATTGGCTCCGACAGCGGCGGCGATGATCGGCGACGGCTTCCTCGAGGTTGTCGATCAGCAGAGCGCTGCGGTGGCGCGCCATCTGCTCGATTCGGGCGTCGCGAATCCTCGGCCCATGTCGACTCCGTCGGCGGCTGACGTCACTGTCGTGATTCCGGTCAAGGACAACGTTGCCGGCATCGAGCGGTTGTTGCCTGTCCTCAAGGATCTGGCGGTGATCGTTGTCGACGACGGGTCCGGCGTTCCTCTCGATCCGCGCCGGGACTACCCGGGTACCGGAACGGTCACCGTTGTCCGGCATGAGTACGCGCGCGGTCCTTCGTCGGCCCGCAATACGGGATTGCGTTCGGCACAAACACGTTTCGTGGCATTCCTCGACTCGGACGTCATTCCGCGAGCCGGCTGGCTCGAGCTGATGCTAGGGCATTTCAGTGATCCGGGTGTGGCGCTGGTGGCGCCGCGAATTGTGGCCCTCGATCCGTACGGGACGGCACTGGCTCGGTACGAAAGTATGCGCTCCTCGTTGGATCTCGGGCGGAAGGAAGCCGCCGTCAAGTCCGGCAGTCCGGTGTCATACGTGCCCAGTGCGGCCATGATCGTGCGGCGCGACGTGGCTCTCGACTGCGAGGGATTCGATGAAAACCTCGAGGTAGCAGAGGACGTCGATTTTTGTTGGCGTCTGCAGTCTGCCGGTTGGCGATTGCGCTACGAACCGGTTGCCAATGTCGCTCATGACCACCGGGTTCAGTTCGGTAAATGGTTCAGCCGACGAGCTTTCTACGGAACCGGGGCTGCGCCGTTGGCTGCGCGGCATCCGGGTTCGGTGCCGCCCATGGCCATGTCGGTCTCGACGCTGTTCGCGTGTGTTGCTGCAGCAACGCTCACCAAATCGGGGTTGGCCGGAGCGCTCGGAGCTTTGCTGTTCACCGTGTTCCGGTTGCGCAAGATGTTCACCGGTCTGAAGCAGCCGACGCGCATCGCGGCGATTCTCACAGCCCAAGGATTTGTGGGCGGGTTCTGGCAATTGGCGTCGGCGATGTGCCGTCACTATTGGCCGGTGACGCTGTTGGCTGTGATCAGCTCACGCAAGATCCGGCGATTGGCGATTGCCGCAGCCGTCAGTGAAGGGCTGGTGGACTGGTATCGGCACCGCGAGCCAGGTGGTTTGGGTCCGGTTCGGTACGTGTTGTTCAAACGGGCTGACGACGTGGCGTATGGATTCGGCCTGTGGCGCGGTGCGATCGAGGCGCGCGAGCCGGCGGCATTGAAGCCCCGAATCACCAAGTGAGCGTTCCGGATCACGCAGACTTCGTGGTGGTCGGTGGCGGCACCACGGGCTGTGTGGTCGCGGCGAGACTCAGTGAGGACCCAGCCGCGCAGGTGCTTCTTCTCGAGGCGGGAAGTGGATATCGGTCGACGGTTGATCTTCCGGGTGTCCTCGATGATCCGTATTTGCTGCCGGTGGGGCCGACCAGTGAACACACCTGGACGTATCCGGTCGAGTTGACGCCGAGTCGACGTGCCGTCGTCTCGCGTGGGCGAACTCTCGGTGGGAGCGGCGCGGTAAATGGTGCGTACTTCGCGCGGGCCACGCGTACAGATTTCGACCTCTGGCCCGATTCCTGGAGCTACGAGAAAGTGCTGCCGTACTTCCGGAAGTCGGAGAACGATTACGATTTCGGCGGGCCGTACCACGGTGACAATGGTCCGATTCCGGTGCGTCGGCGCCAACTCGACGACATGCATCCACTCAGCAGTCGGTTCCACGACGCGGCCCTTGCGGCCGGTTTCCCCGAGGACGCAGACAAGAATGCGCCGGATTCGAACGGCGTCGGCCCGGTCCCGCTGAATATCTCCGACCACCGTCGTATCAGTACTGCGGTCGGCTACCTGTTGCCGGCGATGGGACGCCGCAATCTCACCGTTGATGTGGGTGTCACCGTGCTGCGGATCGTGTTCGCCGGAACGCGGGCAGTGGGCGTCGATGTCCTCGACGGCACGGCGTTGCGTCGTATCCACGGGCGTCACATCGTGGTGTGCTCGGGAGCGGTTGCCACGCCGCTCCTGCTCCTCAATTCCGGCGTCGGATCGGCTGATCAGCTTGTGGCTCATGATGTTCCGGTGGTGGTCGACCTTCCAGGCGTGGGGCAGGGATTTGTCGATCACCCGGAAGTGTTGCTGCCTTACCGGTATTCGGTTCCGGAGATCTTGCGCCCGCAGACCCCGGTTCTGGAGATGACTCTGAACGACGCGAACCTCGAAATCCGGCCGTACACAGCGTCGTTCACAGATCTGGTGCCCGGAATTCCGCAGATGGACCACGGGATCGGCGTGGTGCTGATGGCGCCGCACAGCCGCGGAACCGTCGAACTCGATCCGAAGGCGCCGGGCGGATCGCCGCGGATCCGATACAACTACGTCGACTCCTCGCACGATCGTCGAGTCCTGCGGCAGGGAATGCGGATCGCCGAGGATCTGCTCGAAACTATCGCGAAGACCGGAATGATCCAGCGGCCGGAGATCGAGTACTCGGACGAGTGGATCGAATCGCGGTTGGGCACGTCCTTGCACATGTCGGGTAGTTGCGTCATGGGTTCGGAGTTCGACCCGGGGGCGGTTGTCAACGATCGGTGCAGTGTCTTCGGCGTCGACGCACTCAGTATTGTCGACACATCGATCATGCCGGTGATTCCCACTCGCGGTCCCCATGCGACTGCGGTGATGCTGGCTGAACGGGCAAGTGAACTGGTGCGTGGCGCTGCCCGGGCGTGAAGAGGAACCGACCATCTTCACCATTGTGATGTGATCGGCACTACAGTGGCAGGGGAGCGGAGGAACACAGAATATGGCACGTGAACAGGCTGTGTACGGCAACCCGTGGGTAGCAGTACGGCCCGGAGATGACGTAGCGGTGCTGGCACGGCGACTGTCGAGTGCCCATCAGTCCTTCATCGACGCCCATGACGGAGCTGCAATAGCGGACGATTCGCGCGTGCGGTCGGTTGTGCTCGAATCCTGGATGCGTAGTAGAAACAAGGGCGTCGATCCGGACGTTGTCGGTGCTCCGGAGATGCTCGAAGGTCTGGATCTCGAGAGCTATCGCTCGTCGCATCCTATGTCTCTCATTCGGCCGGTAGTTCGAAAACTGCTGGTAGAGGATGCAGCGGACACCGGCCTGTTGATCGCGATCAGCGATGCACACGGTCGGTTGCTGTGGGTGGAGGGCGACAGTGCCGCCAAGGATCGGGCGCTGTCGATGAATTTTGTCGAAGGCGCGGACTGGAGTGAAGACCGCGTCGGCACCAATGCTCCCGGGACAGCACTCGCACTCGATCATTCGGTGCAGATTTTCGGTTCGGAGCATTTCAACCGCACCGTGCACGACTGGAGTTGTTCGGCAGCGCCGGTCCACGATCCCACGACCGGTCAAATTCTCGGTGCCATCGACATCACCGGTGGACCACGGGTTGCCGTCCCGGAAGTGCTGTCGTTGATTCGTGCAACGGTGGCCGCCGCCGAATCGGAACTGCGGTTCCACCTGCTCAATTCGCCGATTCCGCTCACTGCCTCAGCTCCGAGGCTGGAGACATTCGGCGGCGGACGGCCGACTCTCGTCCGTGGCGGTGAGCGAATTCCGGTCTCGCAACGCCACGCCGAGATCTTGCTTCTGCTCGCCGAACATCCGGAAGGACTCAGCGCAGATCACCTTGCCGTTCTCCTCGACGAAGGTGAATTGGACGGTGTGACTATTCGCGCCGAGATGTCTCGCCTTCGTAAGGTATTCGGCGCCGATCGGTTGGCGTCGAGGCCCTATCGCATCATCACCGAGTTCGCCACGGACGTCGACGATGTCCGCAAGGCACTGGACCGCGGCGACGCAGCGACGGCCATGCGCTTGTATTCCGGCCCGGTCCTGAGTGGTTCCACCGCTCCGGGCATCGACGCGATCCGGGACGAATTGCGCACCCGGGTTCAGGCCGCGCTTCTTCGCGGTGGCGACGCCAACCTTCTCGCCAAGTGGACCACCTCGGTCCATGGTCGAGAGGATTCCGTCGTCTGGGAGGCGTACCTGTCGACGCTCGACCCAAAATCTGCACTGTATTCGCAGGTCAAAGCAAAAATCGACCTGCTGGACCGGCAACTCGGACTCTGAGGAACGGGCGCGTTGCACCGGCCGAACAGGCGCGTTGCACCAACCGAATGGGCGCGTTGCACCGACGCAACGTACTTGCAACGTTGCAACTCCTAGTGTTGTGAATCACACCCCGCCGGGGGGTGGGACTGCAGTCACCGATTTCGGGACTGTGCCCAGGAAGATCATGTTTACATAGGAGCTTGCAATGACCGTGTACGCCCGCCCAGGTACCGCCGACGCGATCATGTCCTTCCAGTCTCGTTACGACAACTGGATCGGCAACGAATGGGTTGCTCCGGTCAAGGGTCAGTACTTCGAGAACCCGACGCCGGTGACCGGACAGAATTTCTGTGACGTGGCACGTTCCACCGCCGAAGACATCGAGCTCGCTCTCGACGCAGCGCACGCAGCGGCACCGGCGTGGGGCAAGACTTCGGTCGCCGAGCGCGCCATCATCTTGAACAAGATCGCCGATCGCATGGAGGAGAACCTCGAATCCATCGCGCTCGCCGAGTCCTGGGACAACGGCAAGCCGATCCGTGAAACCCTCAACGCGGACATCCCGCTTGCCATCGACCACTTCCGCTACTTCGCGGGAGCGATTCGCGCACAGGAAGGTTCGCTCTCGGAGATCAACTCCGACACCGTGGCGTACCACTTCCACGAGCCGCTCGGCGTAGTCGGCCAGATCATTCCGTGGAACTTCCCGATCCTCATGGCCGTCTGGAAGCTGGCTCCCGCACTTGCTGCCGGCAACGCCATCGTCCTCAAGCCCGCAGAGCAGACTCCTGTGTCGATCCTGCACCTCATCGGCATCATCGGTGACCTGCTGCCTGCCGGTGTTCTCAACATCGTCAACGGTTTCGGCGTCGAGGCCGGCAAGCCGCTCGCGTCGAGCCCGCGTATCAAGAAGATCGCGTTCACCGGTGAAACCACCACCGGACGTCTGATCATGCAGTACGCGTCGCAGAACCTGATCCCGGTCACCCTCGAACTCGGCGGCAAGAGCCCCAACATCTTCTTCTCCGACGTGCTCGCCGCCAACGACGACTACCAGGACAAGGCCCTCGAAGGCTTCACGATGTTCGCGCTCAACCAGGGCGAGGTGTGCACGTGCCCGTCGCGTTCGTTGATCCAGGAAGATATTTTCGACGACTTCCTCGCAATGGCTGCCATCCGCACCAAGGCTGTGCGCCAAGGTGATCCGCTTGATACCGAGACCATGATCGGCGCGCAGGCCAGCAACGACCAGCTCGAGAAGATCCTGTCCTACATTGAGATCGGCAAGGCCGAAGGCGCCAAGGTCATCACCGGCGGTGAGCGGGCTCAGCTGGGCGGCGACCTCTCCGGCGGCTACTACGTGCAGCCGACGGTCTTCACCGGCAACAACAAGATGCGCATCTTCCAGGAAGAGATCTTCGGACCGGTCGTGTCCGTCACGTCCTTCAAGGATTACGACGAGGCCATCGAACTTGCCAACGACACCCTCTACGGTCTCGGCGCCGGCGTCTGGTCGCGTGATGGTGGAGTTGCATACCGTGCGGGCCGCGACATCCAGGCCGGCCGAGTGTGGACCAACACGTACCACCAGTACCCCGCACACGCAGCCTTCGGTGGATACAAGCAGTCCGGTATCGGCCGCGAGAACCACCTGATGATGCTCTCGCACTACCAGCAGACCAAGAACCTCCTGGTCAGCTACGCGCAGAAGGCTCAGGGCTTCTTCTGATCCTCGCTTCGCGCAACACATAAAGGCAACACGAGGATTCGAACACACGGAGGCTGGAATGGACGCTACTGATGTCACCGCACCTGATGACACGGCCGGCGTCGTTCCACCCCGTCTCGTGACCACCGCTGGGGCGGCTGATCTTCTGCGCCGCCTCAGCGGAAACCACGGCGAACTGATGATGCATCAATCCGGTGGATGCTGCGACGGCAGCGCGCCGATGTGTTATCCCGCAGGTGAATTCATCGTCGGTGACCGTGACGTACTGCTCGGCGTCATCGATCTGCGGCTCGGGGTCGGTGAGATACCCGTCGACCTGCCCTCGGGTACGGACGCCGTGCAGGTCTGGATTTCCGGATCCCAATTCGAAGCGTGGAAGCATACCCAGTTGGTTCTGGACGTGGTGCCCGGCCGGGGCAGTGGGTTCAGTCTGGAGTCTCCTGAAGGATTCCGATTCCTCAGTCGAGCACGGGCTTTCACGGCGCAAGAGAACGATGCACTCAACTCGTCCGCGATCTTGGTCGGCGCCCAGTGGGAGGCCGGTGTGCGCCCCCTTCCGCCAACAGTTCCTCAGGTTGTCGCCGAAGCGGTGGACGCGTGCCCGGTTCCGGGCATGGCCGGACGAGCCTGAGCGTTTTACAGCCCGGTCATCGCCGCGGCGATTGTTGGTTACTTCTCACCCATACTGTTGAGCCACGCGGCGCCAGGGCACTGGCGTCGTTGAATTCTTGACCGATTCAGAGGATGGACATGTCTCTTTCCGAGCACGTGCCGGACAAGTCGACAGGCGCGCACCACGACGGCGCCGATTTTCACGCAGAAGACAATTCGTATCTCGAAAAACGAACACTCCGCAAAGGCACGGCAGGATGGGTGCTGCTGGCCGGATTGGGTGTCAGCTATGTGATTTCCGGTGATTATGCCGGATGGAACAACGGACTGGCCGAGGGCGGATTCGGCGGTCTGCTGATCGCTGCCGTCGTCATCGCCGGAATGTACCTGGCGATGGTGCTTGGCATGGCCGAGATGTCGTCGGCGCTCCCCGCTGCTGGTGGTGGTTATACGTTCGCTCGTCGAGCGTTGGGCCCGTGGGGTGGATTTGCCACCGGCACTGCGATTCTCATCGAGTATTCCATCGCACCGGCCGCCATCGCGACGTTCATCGGAGCTTACGTCGAATCGCTCAATCTGTTCGGAATCACCGACGGTTGGTGGGTCTACCTCGCGGTGTACGCGATCTTCATCGGTATTCACCTCACCGGTGCGGGTGAGGCACTCAAGGCGATGTTCGTGATTACCGCCATTGCTCTCGTCGGCCTTGTCGTCTTTGCGGTTTCCGCTGTGGGACTGTTCGATTCGTCGAATCTCACCGACATCGCAGTCGATACTTCCGCTGCTGGGTCGTCGTCGTTCCTGCCCTTCGGGTTGATCGGAATCTGGGCAGCAGTTCCCTTCGCGATCTGGTTCTTCCTTGCGGTAGAAGGTGTTCCACTCGCAGCTGAGGAAGCGCGCGAACCGGAGAAGAACGTTCCGCGCGGCATCATCATCAGCATGCTGATCCTGATCGTCACGGGCGCAGCCGTTCTCTTCCTGGCGACGGGCGCATTGGGTGCCGACGCATTGTCCACCTCCGGTAACCCGTTGGTCGAGGCGCTCGGCGACAGCGGCGCGGCCAAGGTCGTCAACTACATCGGGCTCGCCGGCTTGGTCGCGAGTTTCTTCTCGATCATGTACGCGTACTCCCGCCAGACCTTTGCGCTCTCGCGTGCCGGATACCTGCCCAAGAACCTGTCGGTGACAAACAAGCGTAAGGCCCCGACACTGGCACTCGTAGTCCCGGGAGTCATCGGGTTTGCCCTCTCGCTCACCGGAGAAGGCGCGATGCTGTTGAACATGGCGGTATTCGGCGCGGCTGTCAGCTATGTGCTGATGATGGTGAGCCACATCGTGCTTCGCAAGCGGGAGCCGAACATGCCCCGTCCGTATCGGACTCCCGGCGGAATTGCCACCACTTCTTTTGCTCTTGTCGTCGCAGCGATATCCGTGGTCGCCACGTTCTTGGTCGATCCGATCGCAGCACTTCTCACGCTCGCAGCATTCGGTGTTCTCATGGCCTATTTCGGTCTCTACAGTCGACATCATCTTGTTGCCAACTCGCCCGATGAGGAGTTTGCTGTACTTGCACAGGCGGAAGAAGAACTGGAATGAGCATGTACCACCAACAGGTTTCGGGCACGACGTACACGTTCGAGAGCCTCGTCGACCTCATGGCCAAGGCGACGCCACTTCGATCAGGTGACGAACTGGCCGGTTGCGCGGCGCACTCCGACGCCGAACGTGCTGCTGCCCAATGGGTTCTGGCGGATCTTCCGTTGAAAGTATTTCTGGAAGATCTCCTGGTTCCGTACGAGGACGACGAGGTCACGCGGCTCATCGTCGACAGTCACAACCGTCTGGCCTTTCAACCGGTCGCGCATCTGACCGTCGGCGGCTTGCGGGACTGGCTTCTCGAGACTGCGTCGGCGCCAGGTGCGGCGACCCAACTTGCTGCGGTGAGCCCAGGCTTGACCCCGGAGATGGTGGCGGCGGTCAGCAAGATCATGCGTAATCAGGATCTGATTGCCGTCGCGAAGGCGATCACCGTCACCGCCGGCTTCCGGACCACCATCGGTCTACCTGGTCGGCTGAGCACCCGGCTACAACCCAACCATCCCACCGATGACCCACGGGGAATTGCCGCAGCGACTCTCGACGGTCTCCTCCTGGGCTGTGGCGACGCCGTCATCGGGATCAACCCGGCGACGGACTCTCCGCAGGCCACATCGGATCTGTTGCACCTCCTCGACGACATCCGGCAGCGATTCGAGATTCCGACACAATCCTGCGTGCTCTCCCACGTGACCACGACGATCGGACTGATCGAATCCGGTGTACCGGTCGATCTCGTCTTCCAGTCGATTGCCGGCACAGAAGGCGCCAATTCCGGTTTCGGGGTGAATATTCCGCTGCTCCGAGAAGGTAACGAAGCCGGTCGGTCCTTGCACCGGGGGACCGTCGGGAACAACGTCATGTACCTCGAGACCGGGCAGGGTTCGGCGCTCAGTTCCGGCGCTCACCTCGGCACCGGCGGCGCGCCTGTCGATCAGCAAACTCTCGAAACTCGCGCATACGCAGTGGCCCGCGACCTCGAGCCACTCCTGGTCAACACCGTCGTCGGATTCATCGGGCCCGAGTACTTGTACGACGGTAAACAGATCATCCGAGCAGGCCTCGAAGATCATTTCTGCGGAAAACTGCTGGGACTGCCGATGGGCGTCGACGTGTGTTACACCAACCACGCCGAGGCCGACCAGGACGACATGGACAACCTGTTGACCCTGCTCGGAGTGGCGGGTGCCGCATTTGTGATCGCGGTTCCCGGGGCGGACGACGTGATGCTCGGGTATCAGAGTTTGGCATTCCACGACGCGTTGTACGTGCGACGGGTGCTTGGCCTGCAACCTGCTCCGGAGTTCGAGGCCTGGCTTCACGGTTTGGGGATGACGGACGGAGATGGACGAGTGTTGCCCGTAGATGCCTCCGTGTCGCCGCTGCGAGCACTGACGGTGAACCGATGAGCGACGACGCGGCACCGGTTGTCGACTTCTGGAGTCCGCTTCGTGCGACAACGCAGTCGCGAATCGGGTTGGGCCGCACCGGAGATTCGTTGCCCACCACACGAGTGCTCGAGTTCAAGGCCGCTCACGCTGCCGCGCGGGATGCCGTTCACGTACCGCTCGATTCGGAGATTCTCGCTCGGCGGGTCGAAGCCGTCGGAATCGGGGCGCCGGTGGTGGTCACCAGCGGCGCGTCCACGCGGAGCGAGTACCTACGCCGACCCGATTTGGGACGCCGACCGGCTGATCTGCGTGCGATCGAAACGTCGGACAAGGAAATTGGATTCATTCTCGCGGACGGACTTTCACCGCGCGCCCTCATGGATCACGGTGAGCAGTTGCTCGCAGCGCTTGTCGCCGTCCTGGGAACGACGTATTCGATTGCGCCGCCCGTCATAGCAACCAATTCGAGAGTGGCACTGGGGGACCACATCGCGGCGGCAATGGGTGTGCAGACTGCTGTGGTCCTGATCGGCGAACGTCCTGGACTCTCGGTTGCAGACAGCGTCGGGATCTATCTGACCCATCTCCCACGAGTCGGACGCACGGACGCGGATAGAAACTGCATCTCCAACATCCATCCACCGGAAGGTCTGGGCTACGAGCAGGCAGCACGCGTTGTTGCGGGATTGGTGACCGGCGCCCGAAAGCTAGGGCGTTCCGGTGTCGACCTCAAGGACACGTCGCGGGCAGACCAGTTGGCCTCGGGTGAGGTGCTGACCCTCGAATAGTGCTCAGATGAAGAGCACCCGATATTTGATGCTTCCCTGAACCTTCCCCACCAGATTGCCGGCGTGGACGAACCATCTACCGCGAGGCATCGGGCAGATCCGGCGGGGTACAAGCGGGTTGAAGAGAAGCAGAGCAAGCACGGTCGCGGCGACGATACGAGGAGCAGTCCGCCGCTGACCGTGTTCGCGGAACCGCGAGTACAACTGCGCCGTGGCAATTCCGTAGGCGCGGGTTTGATTCCACGTACCGCGATATGTGTCACGAAGACGGTACGCAACCACGGCATCGGGCGCGTGCGCCAACGTCATGCCGGCCAATTGCAGGCGCCAGCAGAGGTCGATGTCCTCACCGGAATTCACGTATCGGAGATCGAACCCGTCGACCTTGTCGAATGCCGAGCGCCAGATGCCGAAGGTGCAGGTAATGCCGTAGGGGAGGAAATCTCCACTGCCGAGCTGCGTTCCGGTGAAAGTGCGCCACGTGGCAACCTCGCTCGAGTTGATCGAGGCGGTTTCCACCACTCCGCCAACGGCATCCGAGTTCTCGGCTGCGCGGACGATCGCACTGAGCCACGATGGGTGGACACGATCGTCTGCGTCACAGAATGCGATGAAATCACCGCCGGATGCAGCAACTCCGGCGTTGCGGGCGTAACCGCCACCTCGTCCGGCCGACGCATCCACCAGACGGAGGGAGAGTGCCTCCGTAGACGGATGGTCCGCGATGAATGCTGCGAGGCCGTCGGTGGAGCCGTTGTCGGCAACGATGACTTCGAGCGCTCCCTCGTAATCCTGCGAGGTGAGGGCGGTCAACTGTTCGCCGATGTGGTCCATGGCGTTGTACGCGGGGATCACCACGGACACAAGGTGCGGCTTCACGCGCCAAAGATACCGTATGCCTGGTAAAGCCGCTGCGTCGGATTTGCCGCTGATCGCAGGTAGCAGCGCTGGTGTGGCCGCCTCTGTGATGTGATTGCTGTCGAGCCCGTCGGGGCTTGCGATTTCTGTTTCGGTAATTTCGCACCAGTGTGAGGCCGCCCAGGCGGCACGTGATGAGGAGAGAACGATGGCCTTTGCCGGCAACGTGGACGAATTGGCGCTGCTTCAGTCGGTGCGGCTCAAGGAACGCGTCGGATCGGGTGTTCTTGCCGAGCACCTGGGAGTGAGTGCGGCATCCGGACAGGCCGCGTACGACGCACTGGTCGAACAGGGTAAGGCGGTGGAGAGCGACAATCAGATCAGTCTGACGGACAAGGGTCTCGCCGAGCTGAACGATCAGCTCGATGCCGAGCGCGTGTCCATCGACGAGGACTCGATTCTCGAGGTCCTCGAAGCCTTCCTGCCGTTGGACGAGGAATTCTCTGCTCTCGTCGCCAGTGCTGACGCCGCGTCGCTGGCAGATCTGGACCGCCGCGCGTCCAACGTGTTCGATGATCTGTCCGCGTTTGTTCCGCGCCTGTCGCGGTATCAGGACCTGTTCGCCGACGCGCTTGCGAAAGTTCAAGCGGGGGAGTCGAAGTGGATTGCGGAACCGGGAATCGACTCGTACGCCACGGTGTGGGTGGAGATCCGTCAGGAGCTGTGCGAGGCAGCTGGTAAGTCCGAAAACTGAGCGTAGCTTCTTGCAGTTAGCGAAGCTTCTCGCTGTCGGGGCCGTCCGACTTCCTGGGAGTCGGACGGCCTTTGTCGTGTCGTAGTGAAGTGAAACTCGTTACTTAAGGTCATGAAAAGTGATGCGCATCACCCCCACCCCCTTTCGGGGGTAGTGCGGGGGTGAGCCGGATCACTACCTTTCCTCTTATCGACGGTGTGGCCCACAGGGCAACACCACCGGACCACGGAGGAATCGAGTGACCACAGTCTCTCCATCAGGGGGATCGAGTGCCGCAGGCACAGCGGCAGCCCCCGCGAAGACAACGAGTGTGCGGCGAGTTGCCATCGCCAGTTGTATCGGCACGACCATTGAGTTCTACGACTTCTTCATCTACGGAACCGCTGCGGCGCTTGTCTTTCCGACGGTCTTCTTCCCGGCGCTCGGGGCCACTGCCGGCACTGTGGCGTCGTTCGCGACCTTTGCCGTTGCTTTCATCGCACGGCCGGTCGGCGCAATGTTGTTCGGGCACTTCGGAGATCGCATCGGTCGTAAGAAGACGCTCATCTCCACTCTGTTGCTGATGGGTATTTCGACGCTGCTCATCGGTTTGCTGCCCGGCGCTGAGACCATCGGTGTTGCAGCTCCGATCATCTTGGTGCTCTTGCGATTCGGTCAAGGATTTGCAGTTGGTGGTGAATGGGCGGGCGCAACCCTGCTCACCGCGGAATACGCCCCACCCGGTAAACGCGGCCTCTACGCCATGTTCCCGCAGCTCGGTCCGGCCATCGCATTTGTTCTCTCGAGCAGCACGTTCCTCATCACCGGCGCAGTTCTCGGCGACACAAACCAGGCATTCCTCGATTACGGCTGGCGTATCCCGTTCCTGTTCTCCATCGTGCTCGTCGGTATCGGCCTCTACATGCGTCTCGCTATCGAAGAAACTCCGGTCTTCAAGGCGGAGCAAGCTGATCGCGTCGCAGCGGAGAAGAACGAAGCACCTCGCACCCTCCCGTTCCTGGATGCATGGCGTTTCCAGACCAAGGAAATTCTCCTCTCGGCCGGTGCGCTGGCCTGCCTGTTTGCCTTCTTCTACATGGGTACGGCATTCCTCACGAGCTACGGCACCAAGACGCTCGGGTTCTCCCGCCCGTTCGTCCTGTCCGTCGGTATTGCGTCCGCCTTTGTCTTCGGCGCCGCGATCATCGTCTCCGCGCTGTACTCGGACCGGATCGGACGTCGCAAGGTCATCATGATCTCGTGCGGCCTGGCCGTGGTGTGGGCGCTCATTCTGTTCCCGCTCCTCGACACCGGAACGCCTCTTGCATTCATCCTCGGAATGTTCGGCACTCTGATGATCTTCGGAATCGCCTACGGCCCGTGTGGCGCACTGCTCCCGGAAATGTTCCAGACCCGCTACCGCTACACCGGTGCCGGCCTCGGCTACAACCTCGCCGGTGTCCTGGGCGGCGCGGTGCCCCCGCTGATCGCAGCCCCGCTGGCCTCGGCGTACGGAAGCATGGCGATCGGCATCATGCTGGCGATCCTCGGTGTGGTGAGTCTCGTCTGCACCTGGGCGCTCGTCGAGACCAAGGACCACGCGCTGTAAGGACAGATGACAGATGTCGGGCGGGGTGTCCGGACTTCAGACAGTTACGGACACCCCACACCGGGAAGTATGTCGTGCATCACACCGAATCGAGTAAATTCGTAGATGAGAGGGTCCGCTGCGGCGGCCCCTCTCATAGGTGCCTGATCAGGTAACCGGAGAGGACAGAACACATGAGTACGCCGCTGCCCAGCTATACGTCCGGAGTATGGGACGGTCCGATGCTGGGCGACACCATCGGAGACAATCTCGATCGCACGGTTTCCGCGCATGGCGACCGCGATGCGTTGATCGACCACGCCAGCGGTCGACGATGGACGTACGGGGAGTTCGCCGAGCAGGTGAACGGGCTCGCTGCCGGACTTCTTTCCCGTGGTGTGGGGAAGGGCGATCGGGTGGGAATCTGGGCGCCCAACTGTCCGGAATGGACGTTCACGCAGTATGCGACGGCAAAGATCGGCGCGATCCTGGTCAACATCAATCCGGCGTATCGCTCGCACGAGTTGCAGTACGTGCTCGAGCAGGCCGGAATTTCCACCCTGGTGTCTGCGGCCAGCTTCAAAACTTCGGACTACGCGTCGATGATCGAGACGGTGCGGCCGCAGTGCCCTGATCTGACGTCGGTGATTCTGCTCGGTTCACCCGAGTGGGATGGCGTGCTGGCGGACGGATTGGCGGCGCAGGCAAGCGATCCGGCTCCTCTCGCCGCTGCCCAGGCTGCGCTCTCGGCTGACGACGCCATCAATATTCAATACACATCGGGCACTACCGGTTTCCCGAAGGGTGCGACGCTCAGTCACCACAATATTCTCAACAACGGCTATTTTGTCGGCGAGTTGTGCCATTACACCGAAGTCGACCGCGTGTGCATTCCGGTGCCCTTCTATCACTGCTTCGGCATGGTGATGGGCAACCTTGCGTGCACCAGTCACGGTGCCGCCATGGTCATTCCGGGCCCGGCATTCGATCCGCGCGCTTCGCTCGAAGCCGTCCAGGCGGAAAAGTGCACGTCCCTCTACGGCGTTCCGACGATGTTCATTGCCGAGTTGGCGCTGCCGGACTTCGACAGCTTCGATCTGTCGTCCCTTCGAACCGGCATCATGGCGGGTTCGCCCTGCCCGGTCGAGGTGATGAAGCAGGTCATCGATCGCATGGGTATGGCAGAGGTATCCATCTGCTACGGCATGACGGAGACGTCTCCTGTGTCGCTGCAGACCCGCTCGGACGATTCGATCGAGCAGCGAACCGAGACGGTCGGACGCGTCGGACCGCATCTCGAGATCAAGATCGTCGACCCGGCAACGGGATTGACGGTGCCGCGCGGCGAGCCAGGCGAACTGTGCACGCGTGGGTACTCGGTCATGCTCGGGTACTGGGAGAACGCGGAGAAGACCGCTGAGGCGATAGACGCCGCCCGGTGGATGCACACCGGCGATATCGGTGTGATGGACGAGTCCGGGTACGTCGCGATCACCGGCCGGATCAAGGACATGGTCATTCGCGGCGGCGAAAACGTGTACCCCCGCGAGATCGAAGAGTTCCTGTACACCCATCCCGACATCCTCGACGCGCAGGTGATCGGTGTGCCCGACGCCAAGTACGGCGAGGAGTTGATGGTGTGGATTCAGATGCGCGAGGGCGCACCCGAACTGGATGCCGACGCCGTACGTGCCTACTGCACAGGTAAATTGGCGCACTACAAGATTCCGCGGTACGTGCACGTTGTCGACGAATTCCCCATGACCGTCACCGGAAAGGTGCGCAAGATCGCGATGCGCGAACAGGCGGTGGAACTGATCGGGCAGGGCTGAGTCGTGTTCGATTCTTCAGGAGGTCGCGATCCGGTTCGGCCCGAGATCGCGCTTTCCTGGAAACGCTCGCGGCTCAGCGGAGTCGACCCGTCCGCGGCGATCGCTGTCGATACCGCCGACCAGGACGCCGAGAGCCGGTTGCTGCGCGCAGCTTCTCCGGTCCTCGACGAAGTTGCCCAGCAGCTCGCGGGCACCGGATTCTGTGTCCTGCTGGCAGATCGCGAGTGCCGCGTTGTGGCATCGGTGTACTCGGACCGTCTCGTCGAGCGGACGATCGAGCGGTTAGGTGTAGTCAACGGTTCACGATTCGGTGAAGAACATGCCGGCACCAACGCCCTCGGCACGCCGCTCGAGGTGGGGCGAGCGGTGGTGATTCACGGCGAGGAGCATTTCCTCGACAGTCTCAAGGGATTGAGCTGCTACGGCCAGCCGATCCTTCACCCCGTGACACGTCGCGTCGAAGGCATTCTCGACATGACCGGTATTGTCTCGCAAGCTAACCCGCTGTTCGCGCCGTTCCTTGCGCGGGCGGCGGCGGACATCGAGAAGCGCTTGCTCGAGGGATCGAAGGCGTCGGAGCAGCGGTTGGTCGACGCGTTCCAGAGAGTGTCGCATCAGCGCAATATTGCCGTCGCGGCCATCGGTGACGACATCCTGCTGAGCAACCGAACGGCTCTTGATCTGCTGGACACCGCCGACCACGTATCGCTGCGGTCCCTGATCGCCGACCTCAACCCGGACCAATCGAGATTGGTGACAGTCGAATTGGCGTCCGGTGCACTCGCGCGAGTTCAAGCCGACCGAATTTCCGGCGCCGACGGCGGAGCACTTTTCCTGGTCGAACCACTCCAGCGTGAGCGGGCACCCATTCGTCGAACGCACGAGCGGGCTCCGTCTCCGGGGGAACGACTGCGCCGCGATCTGATGCGGGCGCGGGCGTCGTCGTCCGCAGTGGCAATCTCGGGTGAGGCAGGTTCCGGTCGAACTTCGGCAGCATCGGACGTAGTCGGCAGTGTCGACGCCAGTTGGCATGACGCGACGCGAATCGCGTTCGACGGACGTGAGCAATGGGTCACCGATCTCGTGCGAGCTGCTCGTCAGCGTTCGGGTGTTGTTGTGATCGAACAGGTACAGCTCCTTCCCGATTCGGTGTTGCCCATGGTCGCGGACCTGATCGACGCTAGTGCCGAGGGGCCGAGGATCGTACTGACCAGCGGCGCAGTAGCTGAATTACCGCCCGCCATCGCGGCTCTCGTCTCGCGGTGCTCTTCCAGAGTCGTCATCGCTCCGTTGCGCGAGCGACAAGCCGAGATCGCCGAGTTGGCCCAGGCGATGCTGGAAGGGATCTCGCCCGAACTGAGATTGACCGCCAGTGCTGCCGAATCACTGGCAGCGGCAAGCTGGCCGGGAAATCTGGCTGAGTTGCGCGTTGTGCTCAGTCGTGCCGCGGACGATCGTGCGAGTAATCGCATCGACGTCGCCGACCTGCCTGAGGACTACCGCACCACCACCAAGGTGTCGCGGTTGGCGGGACGCGAGAAAGCGGAGCGTCAAGCCATCATCGGAGCGTTGAAAGACTGTGGCGGCAACAAGGTTCACGCGTCGGCGCAGCTCGGCATCAGCCGCAGCACCCTCTACACGCGGATGCGGGCGCTCGATATCACTGTCTAGATTTCTGTCCGAAACCAGTTGTACAAAGTTCGGACAGTTAGCACCCGCGGAAGCGCGGAAGTATGGCGTGCATCACATTCGCACCTCATTACTTCAGGGAGTTTCCGATGACGGCAGTAGCCGAGCACACCATCAGTTCCGCGGTACAGGGATTCCTGAACGGACCGAAGAAGCTGTACATAAACGGCGAATTTGTCGACGCGGCCTCCGGCAAGACCTTCTCGACCTACAACCCGGCTGACGGGCAGAAGCTCACCGACGTGGCGCACGGCCAGTCCGAAGACATCGATCGTGCAGTGCGCGCCGCCCGCGCAGCATTCGAAGACGGACCGTGGTCGCGCATGAAGGCAAATGAGCGCGAGCGGATGATCTGGCGCGTCGGCGACATCCTCAGTGCCCGCGCCGAAGAGTTCGGTCAGCTCGAAGCTCTCGACAACGGCAAGTCCGTTGCCATCGCCACTGCAGTCGATGTGGCTTGGGCCGCAGACGTTTTCCGCTACTACGCGGGATGGGCCACCAAGATCGAAGGCAGCACAGTCAATGTGTCCATGCCCTTCTCTCCCGGCGGCGAGTTCCATGCATACACACTGCGTGAGGCGATCGGTGTTTGTGGTCTGATCGTGCCGTGGAACTTCCCGCTCCTGATGTCGTCGTGGAAGCTTGCCCCCGCACTTGCCGCCGGCAATACCGTGATCCTCAAGCCGGCCGAGCAGACTCCGCTCACCGCTCTGCTTCTTGCCGAGGTCTTCGAGGAAGCCGGCTTCCCGCCCGGAGTTGTCAACATCGTTCCCGGCTTCGGTGACGCCGGCGCAGCACTGTCCGGTCATGACGACGTCGACAAGGTCGCATTCACCGGTTCCACCGAGGTAGGCAAGAAGATCGTCGACGCGGCCAAGGGCAACCTCAAGAAGGTGACCCTCGAGCTCGGCGGCAAGAGCCCCAACATCGTGTTCGCCGACGCAGATTTTGATGCAGCGGTGGAAGGTTCGCTCAATGCCTGGTTGTTCAATCACGGTCAGTGCTGCGTCGCCGGAACCCGTCTGTACGTCGAGGACTCGATCTTCGAGAAGTTCACCGAAGCGGTTGCCCACGCCGCCAGCCAGGTCAAGATCGGACCGGGCCTCGATCCCACCACTCAACTCGGGCCGCTGGTGTCGCAGGAGCAGTTCGACAAGGTCACCGGATACCTGCGTGAGGGAATCGCCGACGGCGCACGTGCACTCACCGGCGGTAACCGCTGGGGCGATCAGGGCTACTTCGTCGAGCCGACTGTCTTCGTTGACGTCAAGCCCGAATTCTCCATCGTTCAGGAGGAGATCTTCGGACCCGTCGTCGCGGCGCTGCCGTTCAACGCGGACGACGGGCCCATCACTGCCGCAAACGATTCCATCTACGGCCTGGCCGCAGGTATCTGGACCCGTGACATTTCCAAGGCCCACCGCACGGCCAAGCGTCTGAAGGCCGGCTCGGTGTGGATCAACCAGTACAACGGCTTCGACACCGCAATGCCCTTCGGTGGATACAAGCAGTCCGGTTGGGGCCGCGAACTCGGCGCATCCGCCATCGATCTCTACACCCAGACAAAGGCTGTCAACATCGCTCTCTGAGTTCATCCCCACTTTCGAACCCTCGCCCGACAATTCAAGGAGATCACAAGTGAAGACCAAAGCTGCTGTACTACTCGAGCCCGGAAAGCCTTTCGAGATCATGGAACTCGACCTCGACGGCCCGGGGGTGGGTGAGGTACTGATCAAGTACACCGCTGCCGGATTGTGCCATTCGGATCTGCACCTCACCGACGGTGATCTCCCGCCGCGTTACCCGATTGTCGGCGGGCACGAAGGTTCGGGCATCATCGAAGAGGTCGGACCCGGTGTCACGAAGGTCAAGCCGGGCGATCACGTCGTCTGTAGCTTCATCCCGAACTGCGGCACGTGTCGCTACTGCTCGACCGGTCGTCAGAACCTGTGTGACATGGGCGCCACCATCCTCGAAGGTTCCATGCCCGACGGGTCCTTCCGTTTCCACGGCAACGGTCTGGACTTCGGCGGAATGTGCATGCTCGGAACGTTTTCCGAGCGGGCCACCATCTCGCAGCACTCGGTTGTCAAGATCGACGACTGGCTTCCGTTGGAGACCGCAGTGGTCGTCGGTTGCGGTGTGCCGTCGGGCTGGGGAACCGCCGTCAACGCCGGTAACCTTCGCGCCGGCGACACCGCGGTCATCTACGGCATCGGTGGCCTCGGTATCAACGCGGTCCAGGGTGCCGTCGCGGCGGGCTGCAAGTACGTCGTGGTGGTCGATCCGGTCGCTCTCAAGCGTGAGACCGCACTGAAATTCGGTGCAACGCATGCCTTTGCGGACGCCGAGAGTGCGGCTGTCAAGGTCAACGAGCTGACCTGGGGACAGGGCGCCGACGCCGCACTGATTCTGGTCGGCACCGTCGACGAGGACGTCGTCAGTGCAGCGACGGCCGTGATCGGCAAGGGTGGCACCGTGGTGATCACGGGACTCGCCGATCCCGCCAAGCTGACCGTGCACGTGTCGGGTACCGACCTGACGCTGAACCAGAAGACGATCAAGGGCACGCTGTTCGGATCCATGAATCCGCAGTACGACATCGTGCGCCTGCTGCGTCTCTACGACGCCGGCCAACTCAAGCTCGACGAACTGATCACCAACACGTACAGCCTCGAAGACGTCAACCAGGGCTACCAGGATCTGCGTGACGGCAAGAACATCCGTGGCGTGATCATTCACGACAAGTAGGAAACCTGCTGTGCGCCTTTGTCGACCGCCCGCGGTTAATAATGGCGCACAGCAGTTTTTGCTTTTTTCAGGATCTGCATCAGCTTCAGCAATGCCGAGAATTTCGCGAACACCGTCCGCCCGACCACCGAGCCGAAAGCTGCGGAGTCCGTCACGTCGAGGGCGTCGAGTAGCTCGCGGAAGCTCTGGACCTGTTTCACCATAACGTCGATGTCCACGTGTGTGGCTGCATCCGGTTCGCGTAACCCCAGCAGGTATTGCGGCGCTGTCACCAACGCGACGGCCGGAATCTTGCGCTCGAACAGTGGTTCGCCTTCGCCGAAGTGAATGACGGGGCCGGGGGCGACGATTCGGCGGTCGCCGCTACCGATGTCGCGCCACAGCGGTGCGACGATGTCGTGGACTTCCCGGCTGGTCGCATAGAGAAGTTCCGGTTCCGGGGTCGCGTCCAACGTATAGGTGCCGAGTGCGGTGTCCTCGGTGTCGCCGAGAGCGCCCAGATGCTCGATTGCTATCCCGGCCACCGCACGCGCCTGGCCCGCTTCACCTTTCCACATGTCAGGGTGGGCCTCCAGCCACGTCGACGTTGCCTGTCCGTGTTCGGACACCGCAGGAATGCGCAGGTGACCGGTGGTCAGAACAAACACGTACGACCGTCGATGCGGCTGTGCAACAGCATGGCGAGCCAACTCCATCATGCCGAGGTGGCCGTTCTCCTCGACCCCGTTCGTCCCGTCGCTGTGCGTGATGACCAGAATCGTTTCTGATGGCGCAGAGCCAGGGGAGACGGCCCAGACAGTGTCGGTTGTTGTTCCGGGATGCAAAGTCGCGTCCAGAACCAGAGTCGCCAGCTGGCCGGAATGAGCGGCAGCAACGACCCGTGCGCCCTCGTCACCCGCCACCCACAGTGCCGGAATATCGTGATACGGCTGGGTGAACGGAAGATACTGTCCCAGAGCGTTGTCCGGGGCGATGCCACGCCACACCGCGATCACGCCGAGGACACCGGCTTTGCGGGCCTTCTCGAGTTTCGGCCCCAACAGCGTCGCGGAGAGTACTGGATTTCGCAGGGTCTCGCCCGTCACCATCGGTCCCCATTCACTCACCAGCAGCGAGCGCGGGAGGTCGACGTGGGGAACTTCGATCACCGCGACAGCGCCTTTGGCCTTCGACCACGAGGGACGCCTGGCATTGAGATAGACCAGACGTGCCGTGATTCCAGCCGGCCCGGTGAGTCCGGAGTAGGGGAATGCGGACGAGACTTGAACAGGTCCCGTCGGCAGTTCGATGCGCAGTCCGTCAGCGCGCTGAGGTAGATCCCAACGCTCGAAGGTGTGCGAATCACGGTGAACCTCGAGTCCGAGATCCACGAACTCGCGGGCGACTTCCTCGACCACCGCATGATGCGCGTCGGTGCCGGTCAATCGCGGTCCCAGGGCGTCGAGACGTCGTTGCCCGGACAGAAGTCGGTCGCGGTCGACGCTCTGGCCGTGTGTCATGCGAATGCCTTTCGTGGGGGCTTCTTGGCAAATATCGAGTGCCATAAAACGAATCGGACCGTACCGTATGACGTGGCACCGAGAGTCCACGGCGAAAGAGGCTTGCGTTGGCTACCTATTTGTACAGGCTTGGGAAGTTTGCATTCCGTCACAAGTACCTTGTGTTGGCAACGTGGGTGATCGTCATCGCGATTGTTGCAGGCGCGATCGGCGCCACCAGCCCGACATTCTCGAAGGAATTCAATCTTCCCGGCACGGATTCCCAGCGTGCCACCGAACTCATGAACGAGAATTTTGCGGCTGCGGCAGAGCAACAAAGCAAGGCATCCACCAGCATTCTTGTCGCGGCCGACGACGGACTTGCCGCGCACAGTGATCAGATCGACCAATTGATCGCGCAGGCAAAGACTCTCCCGGACATCGTTGATCCCGAGACGATCGTCAATCCAGTCACCCTGGCGGCCGCCGAACCGGCGCTTGCTTCTGCCGTGCTGGGCGACGACGGCAAGGTGGGGTTGATCCAACTCAACCAGTCGATCCGCATCGAGGATCAAACCCAGGCCAACAAAACGGCTTTCCTCGATCTGATGGCTAAATTCCGTACCGGCGGTTTGCAAGTCGAGGGCACCGGTTCACTGATGCAGGTCCAGGCTGCTGGCGGTCTGTCGGAGATGCTCGGCTTCGCGGTGGCGTTCATCGTCATGATCGTGGCCTTCGGTGCACTGATCGCGGCGTTCATTCCGCTGTTCACCGCGATACTCGGTATCGCACTCGCAACTCTGACCGTCACACTCGGGGCGGGATTCTTCGACATCAACGAAGGTGTCACGGGCATCGTGACGATGATCGGCATCGCCGTCTCGATCGACTACGCGCTGTTCATCGTCTCGCGGTACCGCAGTGAACTCAATCTGGGTGGTAGCAGGGAGGCAGCAGTCGGTCGTGCGGTGGGCACTGCCGGCTCGTCCGTCGTCTTCGCCGGCCTGACCGTTGTGGTTGCCTTGGCAGCGCTGGCCGTGGTGGGTGTACCGATGATCACCCAGATGGGAATCTCGGCTGCGATCGCCGTGATTATCGCGGTGTTGGGCGCGATCACGTTGATCCCGGCTGTTCTCGGGGTCTTCGGACGCTTTGCCTTCTCGCCGCGCATCCCCGGGCTGCGTCACGGTGACGAGCCTGAATCGATGGAATCGAACGGGCACCGGTGGGCGAAGGTGGTCACCAAGTACCCGTGGCCTATCGCCGGCATTGCGTTGGTTCTCCTGGTGATCGCCGCGATTCCGATGACAAAACTCGAGCTCGGGCTTTCCTTCACTCAGGACGAGGAGCAACCGGCACTCGCGCTGATGCAGCGAGGTTTTGGCGAGGGCGTCAACGGCAAGTTATTTGTTGTTCTCGACTCTCCCGAGGGGACCGACATCACGCCCGTCGCAGCCAAGACGATTGCGTACATCAAGGGCCTGGACAACGTCGCTACGCCTGATCTCCTGATGTGGACCGGCAACGGACCCGACGCGGCCAACCCAACCGTTGGGGCCAACTCCGCTCTGATCGCCGTGACTCCGCAGCTGTCGCCGAGCGGTCCCGAAACACACGAGCTGATGGATCAGATCCGCGAATACGGATCGACGGTGAAAGCGGAGGGTGCCGAACTTGGTGTCGCGGGCCAGACGGCGATTGTTGCCGACATGTCGTCGAAACTCAGTTCTGCGCTCATTCCGTATCTGATTGTGGTCGTCGGGTTGGCGTTCATCATCATGATGGTCGTCTTCCGTTCGATCTTGGTTCCGCTGACCGCAACTCTCGGATTCTTGTTCTCCATTTGCGCCACGTTCGGTGCCACGGTGGCGATCTTCCAAGAGGGTGCATTCGGGTTGATCCAGCACACCCAGCCGATCATCTCGTTCCTGCCGATCTTCATGATCGGTGTTGTCTTCGGTCTGGCAATGGATTACCAGGTATTCCTCGTGACGCGAATGCGCGAGGAGTACGTGCACGGGTTGTCGGCAAAGGACGCCATCATCTCGGGGTACACCCACGGTGCGCGTGTGGTCGCGTCAGCGGCGATCATCATGATCTCGGTGTTCGGCGCGTTCATGTTGTCGTCGGAAACCACAAGCAAAATGATGGGCTTCGGACTTGCCGCGGCAGTCTTCTTCGACGCCTTCATCATTCGTATGATCGTCATTCCCGCGGTCATGTCGATTCTCGGAGACTCGGCGTGGAAGCTGCCGGTCTGGCTCGACAAGATCCTGCCCAACGTCGATATCGAGGGCGAAGCGATCCGGCTCATCCCGATCGAACAGGATCCAGACGCAGATCCGGTACCTGTCAGGGTGTAATGACTTCTCCAATGGAAACCATCCGGTTGGTAACGAAATTAGGTGCCGCCGCGACAGGTCCGGGGAGAGGCAACGCCTGCCGGGCGCGCCCTGAGGAAACTGCGAGGGCTGGTGGCCGACAAGAAATCCGGTTCCGATCGGACAGACAAGTGGACGGTCGCGCTCACGGTGGTCTCGTTGATGGCCGGCGGCATCGTCTTTGCTGGAGTAGTCGATCGATGGAGCGGTGCGGACTCCGGTGAACTGACCGCGTCGTCCGTCGAAGCGACGCAGTCGACCGCGGAGATGCAGGCCGAGGAGAATTCGGAGTACACCTATGTAACACCAACGGTGGTGTACCCGACGAGCATCCCGGGATGCACCAGCGTCGAGTCGCCCGGCGACGGTTTGTCATCGATCTCGTACTGGGCGAGCGGGGCGCAAACCTACGACGATCCACGGTTCCCGTGGTTCTCCGGGCCCAAGGCAACCGTGATGTCCGAAGCCGTGCAGCGGTCGTTGCCGGCTTCCGCCGTGATCGAGTTCGCAAGCCCGGAACGATCGTTGAATTTCGGGCCGCTCCACGTTCCGTCGGAGTCGTCCGAACTACCTGAGGGGTTCTCCCTCGAGGAGATGGCGGACACGACGGCCGCCGCGACGCTGGTCCGAGACGGAAAAGTCGGAGCACTCAGCATCCGGGTGACGTCGCACACCGGTCCGGTTCCCCCGTGCATAGCCGGCTCGCTCATCGAGCGTCGCACCCTCACCGATGGTTCTGTCGTGGATGCGCAGGACACGTGGAGCGAAACCAACGGCGTTCGGACTCTGTCGCGTTCGGCGCTTCTGTACGGCGCGGACAGGACCTTCATCCAGGCGAGCGCGACCGATGCGGTCTATTCCGGTAGCCCCGGGGTTGAGATCAGTGGCATGGTTCCGTTGACGGTCGAGGAGCTGATTGCTCTGGTCAGCCTTCCGCAACTGCGCATTACAGCTCCGGTTCCACCTGGTACGGCCCCTATCCAGCCCGGTTGCCAAGGTTCGACGCTCGACCCCTCAGGGCGGAAGCTGGATCGCGGCACCGTCGACGAGCTTGGCAGAGCTCTTCAATCAGGTTGGCGTGCGGCACCTCCCGGAATGCCAGCTCTCGAACCCGCACTCGGGACCTTGGTTCTGGCCGAGAGCGACACCACCACCGCCTGTCAGGATCTTGTTGCGCGATCGGGCGGCAACGAGTCGGATCTGAGTGTTTCGATCACCAGCGGGCAGCCACTTCCCAAGGCGCCGAACAAGTACGACCCGTCGTACGACGGGCATCCGAAATCGGTGGTGACCGCAGAAGACGGCGCTGTGATCGTGCGCGACGAGGACTCCTACTCGGTCATGCCGATGGGGAATGGTGAAGGCACTCGGGAAGCAACGAGTAAACAGAGTCGGTCGGTAGCGCTGACGCGGCCGGATGGCACACGGGTGTCGGTTCGTTCGTCGGCAGCGTCGTCGAACGAACCGATGACCTTTGAGCAGTTGGAGTTTCTCGCGACGATCGACGGGCTGGAGATTCGATGACCGAGCGGCTTTCCCCACGGGGCCGTCTCCGCATCGCGGCAGTTGCCGCGATAGTCACCGTTACCGCAGCAGTGGTTACCGTGGTCGATGCCGGGAACCGCGCCCAACCCGTTGACGTCGGGGCGCCGCTGTGGTCCGTCGACGCCGCCGAGGTTCTCGGACGGGAGTTCGCGGTCTTTCGCAGCCCGCTCGGCGGAACCGAATTCAACATGGAAATGGGCGGATTCATCGACGCGGCCTCGGTTGTCGTGACAATGGCAGGTATGCCGAACCGGCAGTCGTACGCACTCGACGACGCGGAACTGGTTGCGCTCGATGCCGAAGACGGCTCGGTGCGCTGGCGAGCGTCGGCCGTCGATATCGGTGGGTGTTCTCCGACACTGCTGGACGGTTCGCTGCTGTGCTACTCCGGGCCGTATGTCTCCGCCGACGCGTATTCGATTTTCGACATCGAGAGCGGCGAGCGTAGAGACATTGTCACGCCGTGGTCACCGATTATCGCTGTTGTCGCCGGCGACGACGTCCTGGCCCTCGAAGGCAATATCGAAGACAGTGACGTTCGTGTTCACAGTGGAACCGTCGACGATCCGGAAGCCAACTGGTCCAAGGCATTCGATGTCAGTGGATCGTGGGAATCCGGCTACGTCGAGCCGGTGATGTCGGTGCGCGGCGATCTGGGTTTGATTTCCCTCGACGTGACTTTGGGTTTCGATCCGAAGACCGGCGATCAACGATGGATGCACGGTTACACCACGTGCTCGACCACGCACACATCTTCCGACGGTGTCACCTTGGTTTTGGAACGTGATTGCCAAAACGATGGGCAGGCGACAAGAGCGTACGCAATTGATCAGTACGGGCACGAATTTGCCAGGGCGGATTTCTCGTCTGCTGGATCGGGATCGTATTTCAGTTGGCGCTACAGCCGTGACCAGCCTGCCGGGGATTCGACTCCGATCATTCTGGGGGACAGCGGCTTCGACCGGAAGACCGGGAAGAAGCTGTGGACCAACCGGGAGGTGTTCGGTTCTGCGCAATCCTTGGCGGTGATCGGAAATGTGGTTGCAGTGACGAGCGCCGACGCTACGATCCGGTTCGTTGATCTGTCCAACGGGGAGGCCCTGTGGGACACCCGCACCGAACGTACCGGCGAGATTCTGTGGGACGGTGACCTCGTCGTCGACGAAGGGGTTGTGTACGGAGTGAATCCGCGAACAGGTCAGCGCACCTGGGAGGTTCGCGTGGAACCGGATGGAGACGACGGTGTCGGCGCCTGGGTGCAACCGCGCGAGCTGTGGGGAGGAGAGCGGGTGCTGTTGCGCTCGAGTGAGGACCGCATCACTGCGTTGAAGCACTCGTAAGTGCACCGGCCTCCGGCGCCGGGATGCTCTTTCCGGTGAAGGGATCAATCTCCTCGAGCGGTGGAATTCCTGGCGGCGCTCACACCGGTGACGGTGGATTGCGACAAGATAACTACATGCTGTCCGGCAGGGTGGGAATCAAACTTCTTCGGTGTTCCAGGGCATCGAAAGTGTGGATTGCTGATGAGTCGCCACGTGTAGTGTGCTGTGTGTCGGTCGCATCTGGCGGCCGTGTATTTCAGGTTGCATCTCGGACAATAATTTGGACAACAGGCGACTGTTACCTGTAACTGTGGTTATTGTTCGACTGGGCGGAGATTTTTCGGCCGCACGCATGCACGACATGTGAGAGGGGCTGTCATGGGACAGATCATCGGGACCATTATTTTCGGTGCAGTAATCGGAATCCTTGCGCGCCTGGTGCTGCCAGGTAAGCAGCAGTACGGGATGATCATCACCATCGTCCTCGGTGTCGCCGGTGCCTTGATCGGATACTGGGTTTGGGGCGCCATCTCGGACAAGGGTGATACCGGCGGAATTGACTGGATTCGCTGGATCATCAGCATCGCGGCAGCTGCAGTTCTGTCCCTCGGCTACAGCGCCGTGACGGGCAAGAAATAGGCATATCGCTTGGTCTGAAAAGTGCGCCCTCCTCAGAGAGGAGGGCGCACTTTTGCCTGGGCAGAAATCTGTATAGGCAGAGATCAGAGCCCGCGCTGTAGACGCAGGGCGTTGAGAAACTGAGTTGGCAGTTCGAGTTCGACGCTCTCGTCGTCGGGATGGGGGAGAGCTTTGATCTTGGCGAACTCGTCGTTGAGTCGCTCCATCTTGACGTCCAGACGGTGTGCGGCGGCTGCGGCTTCGGTGAGCTCGTCGAGCAGTTCGGCCGGCACGTCCCGGTTGTACTTGTAATAGATCTTGTGCTCGAGACTGGCCCAGAAATCCATTGCGATGGTACGGATCTGGAGTTCGATCGGCACGTACCGGACGCGGTCGCTCATGAAGACGGGCACTTCGACTATGAGGTGCAGACTCTTGTAGCCGTTGGGCTTGGGGTTCGCGATGTAGTCCTCGCGCTCGATCACCCGCAGATCCGACTGGCTGGTGAGCATTTCGGCGATCCGATAGGTGTCGGAAATGAAGCTGCAGGTAATGCGCACGCCCGCGATGTCGAAGATGTTCTTCGAGATGTCCTCGATGGTGATCGGAATGCCGAGTCGCTCGGCTTTGCGCATGATGCTCTCCGGCGTCTTCACCCGAGATGCGACGTGTTCGATCGGACTGTACTGATTGATGTGGGTGAACTCGTCCTTGAGGATATTCACCTTGGTCATCAGTTCGGCGATACCGAATTGGTACAGCATCATGAATCGGGAGAACTCGGTTCGCAGTTCGGCGAAATCTGTTCGACTGATTCCACTGCTGTCTTCCACGTTCGGCACGGCACCCTCATCTGTTAGCTGGTGTAACCAGTCTGCCACTGATTTTGCGGTGTCCGGTTCAGGGTGTGCGCAGTGCGGCGAGCGTCATAGCGCGCAAGACGCGGCGCGTTCGGGCAGGCGACGCCGGGTTGGCGCTGTGCGGAGTGGAGTTGATCAGGCCGAATGTGGCGTGGGCCTTGATTCGCGCATCGGCTTCGTCGAGCGTCGGATCAAGCTGTTCGAGGACGCCGACCCAGAGTTCCACGTATTTGCGCTGCGTCTGACGGACTTGCCGTCGCGCGTCGGCCGGCAGGCTTTCGAGGTCGCGATCCTGGATGCGGATCAGGTCCGGTTCACCGAGTGCGAAGTCGAGATGGAACTCGACGAGGGCGTCGAGCGCGGACGTCGGGGAGTCAGCTGTCTCGGTTGCGGCCGAACCGCCTTCGTACAGCCGGGTGCTGATCCCGACGAGCAGTTCGACCAGGACGGCATCCTTGTTGGGGAAGTGTCGGTAGACGGCAGGTCCGCTGATGCCGGCGGCGGCGCCGAGATCTTCGAGTCGAACGCTCACGAATCCACGTTCGGCGATCAGGCGTGCGGCGGCGCCGAGGAGTTGACGTCTGCGATCGGCCTTCATCTGATCGCGCCGGGTCGGAGCCGTTACCTGCTCAGAGGGCATTCTTTTGATCTTTCTTCGCGTGTGACCTGGACAACTCAGTTAATCATAGTTAATCTAGTTTCAGTTATCGAGCATTAACTCATGGCGAAGGCGGCGGGATGACTCCCAGTGGAATCACGCAAGGGTCGGGATACCGATCCGATCACACCGTTCTGGTGGAAGAACTGAAGAAGAAACTGGCTCAAGCCGCCCTCGGCGGCAACCAGAAATCGAGGGATCGGCACGTCAGTCGAGGGAAACTGCTTCCTCGGGACCGGGTGGATTCACTGCTCGATCCGGGCAGTCCCTTCCTGGAACTGTCGCCGCTGGCCGCGAACGGCCTGTACGACGACGAGTGCCCCGGTGCCGGTGTGATCACGGGAATCGGCCGGGTGTCGGGGCGCGAATGTGTCATCGTCGCCAACGACGCAACGGTCAAGGGTGGCACGTACTACCCGATGACGGTGAAGAAGCATCTGCGTGCGCAGGAAGTGGCGTTGCAGAACAACCTTCCCTGCATCTACCTGGTCGACTCCGGTGGCGCCTTCCTGCCGCGTCAGGACGAAGTCTTTCCGGACCGTGAGCACTTCGGCCGGATCTTCTACAACCAGGCGACTATGAGCGCCAAGGGGATTCCCCAGATCGCGGCAGTTCTCGGTTCCTGCACCGCCGGCGGCGCCTACGTACCGGCAATGAGCGACGAGGCAGTCATCGTTCGTAATCAGGGCACCATCTTCCTCGGTGGACCGCCGCTGGTGAAGGCTGCGACCGGTGAGATCGTGACAGCAGAAGAGCTCGGCGGTGGAGATCTGCACTCCAAGGTTTCGGGCGTCACCGATCATCTGGCCGAGGACGACCGCGACGCACTTCGCATCGTGCGCAACATCATTGCCACACTCGGCCCCCGTTCCGAGCGCCCGTGGGACGTGATCTCGACAGTTCCACCGGTCGCCGACCAGAGCGAGCTCTACGACGTCGTCCCGACCGATCCCCGTACGCCGTACGACGTGCACGAGGTGATCACCAAGCTTGTCGACGGTGACGCGTTCCAGGAATTCAAGGCCGAGTACGGCAAGACGCTCGTCACCGGTTTTGCCCACATCGAGGGCCATCCGGTCGGCATCATCGCCAACAACGGCGTTCTCTTCGGCGAATCAGCCATGAAGGGGGCACATTTCATCGAACTGTGCGACAAGCGCAGTGTTCCGCTGCTGTTCCTGCAGAATATCGCGGGCTTCATGGTGGGACGCGATTACGAGGCGGGCGGAATTGCCAAGCACGGCGCCAAGATGGTCACGGCCGTCGCGTGTGCACGCGTTCCGAAGCTGACGGTGGTCATCGGCGGTTCGTACGGCGCGGGCAACTACTCGATGTGTGGACGCGCGTATTCACCCCGTTTCCTGTGGATGTGGCCCAACGCGCGCATCTCGGTCATGGGCGGCGAGCAGGCCGCGTCGGTGCTCTCGACGGTTCGCAGCGAACAGCTCGACAGCGCTGGTAACCCGTGGTCGGCTGACGACGAAGAAGCGTTCAAGGCGCCGATCCGTGAGCAGTACGAGGCTCAGGGCAATCCGTACTACTCCACTGCTCGACTCTGGGACGACGGCGTGATCGACCCGGCAGATACCAGAACTGTTCTCGGCCTGGCTCTTTCGGTGTGTGCAAACGCGCCGATCGAGCCGGTCTCCTACGGCGTCTTCAGGATGTGAGAGAGATGACTGAGCTTCGCACCATAGATACCGTCCTCGTTGCCAACCGTGGTGAGATCGCTGTTCGTGTGATTCGCACGTTGCGCGAGTTGGGAATTCGCAGCGTTGCCGTCTACAGCGACGCCGACGCGAATGCGCGCCACGTCTGGGAAGCCGACACTGCCGTCAACATCGGGCCTGCACCGGCACGCGAGAGCTACCTCGTCATCGACAAGGTGATCGACGCGGCCAAGGCCACGGGCGCCCAGGGTATTCACCCGGGTTACGGCTTTCTGTCGGAGAATTCGGCCTTCTCGGCAGCCTGCGCCGCGGCCGGGATCGCGTTCCTCGGGCCCAACGAGCGTGCCATCGAGGTGATGGGTGACAAGATCACCGCAAAGAACGCAGTGGCGGCATTCGACGTCCCGGTAGTTCCGGGTATCGCGCGGCCGGGCCTGACGGACGAGGAACTGATCGTGGCAGCCGAGGACATCGGCTACCCGGTGCTCGTCAAGCCGTCGGCGGGCGGCGGCGGTAAGGGTATGCGGTTGGTCGAAGATCCGGCCAATCTGGCGGAGGCGCTGCGCAGCGCTCGCCGCGAGGCCGCGTCGTCGTTCGGCGACGACACGTTGTTCCTCGAGCGATTTGTCCTGCGGCCCCGGCACATCGAGGTCCAGGTTCTCGCCGATCAGCACGGCAACGTGGTTCACCTCGGTGAGCGTGAGTGCAGCCTGCAGCGGCGCCACCAGAAGGTCATCGAAGAGGCACCATCACCCCTGCTGGATCAGGTGACGCGTGATCGCATCGGCGCAGCGGCGTGCAACACCGCTCGTAGCGTCGACTACACCGGTGCAGGCACCGTCGAGTTCATCGTCTCGGCCGACAAGCCTGACGAGTTCTTCTTCATGGAGATGAACACCCGACTACAGGTAGAGCACCCGGTCACCGAAATGGTCACCGGACTCGACCTGGTCGAGTGGCAGGTGCGCGTCGCGGCCGGGGAGAAGCTGGCTTTCGAGCAGAGCGATATCACCATGTCCGGGCATGCCATCGAAGCCCGTGTGTATGCCGAAGATCCGGGACGCGGATTCCTGCCGACCGGTGGCAGTGTCGTCGGACTCGTCGAGCCGTCGGGATCAGGCGTCCGCGTCGATTCGGGCCTCCTCGAGGGAACCGTCGTCGGCAGTGACTACGACCCGATGCTCAGCAAGGTCATCGCTCACGCTTCCGACCGCGTGGGTGCATTGCGCAAGCTCGATCGTGCGCTCGGCGACACCGCGGTTCTCGGCGTGGTCACCAACATCGAATTTGCGCGCTTCCTCCTCGCCGATCCGGATGTGATCGCGGGCAACCTCGACACCGGCCTGCTCGATCGTCGGGTAGAAGACTTTGTTGCGGCAGACGCCACCGACGAAGTCCTTATCGCCGCTGCGGCCTATCGCTGGCTGGCTCGGTGGACCACTGCAGCATCGGCAGACCCCTGGGACGTTCCCAGCGGATGGCGCGTGGGGACTCCGGCTCCGACCAGCATCCGCCTGTCAGCCGGAACCCGGATTGCGCACGTGTCGATAGTCGGGACTCCCGCAGACGCAAAGGTCGAGGTCGAAGGTTCGCAGCCGCAGGCCTTCAGTGCCGGCTTGACGGGATCGGACCTGGCTGTGGTGATCGAGGGGCGACGCCGCACGTTTGTCGTGGCCGAGACCGCGGGTGGGCTGTGGCTCGCCGGCGGCGGAACCTGGCATGTCCGTGAAGTTGCCGAGGTCAGCGTCCGAGGCGACGACGCGCACGCCGGTGACGCCGAAATCGCCAGTCCGATGCCGGGTGCTGTGATCGCGGTCAACGTCGAGAACGGCGCCGCTGTGTCGGCAGGGCAGTCACTGGTGGTCGTCGAGGCGATGAAGATGGAGCACTCGCTGACCTCGCCGATCGACGGAACCGTGGAAGTGCTTGTCCGTCAGGGCGATCAGGTGATGGTGGATCAGATTCTGGCCCGCGTCGTACCTGTCACAGAAGAAGACACCGAGAACACGACTCAGAAGGAAGAAGCCTGATGTCCGATTACCTTGCCACCGGAGCGCTTCCGGACGAGTACCAGCAGTTGGCCAAGACCGTTGCGGACTTCGCCAAGACCGTTGTTGCACCGGTTGCCGCCGAGCACGACGCCAACCACACCTTCCCGTACGAGGTTGTTGCCGGGATGGCAGAGATGGGCCTGTTCGGTCTGCCGTTCCCCGAGGAGTACGGCGGAATGGGCGGTGACTACTTTGCCCTGTGTCTCGCGCTCGAGGAATTGGGCAAGGTTGATCAGAGTGTTGCGATCACTCTCGAAGCCGGAGTGTCCCTCGGCGCCATGCCGATCTACCGATTCGGCAACGACGCGCAGAAGGAAGAGTGGCTGCCGCAGCTCACGAGCGGAAAGTCGCTTGCCGCATTCGGATTGACCGAGCCGGGAGCGGGCAGCGACGCGGGCGGAACCAAGACCACCGCCAAGTTCGACAGCGGCGAGTGGATCATCAACGGCAACAAGCAGTTCATCACCAACTCGGGCACCGACATCACGAAGCTCGTGACGGTTACCGCGGTTACGGGTGTCAAGGACGGTGGCAAGAAGGAGATCTCGACGATCCTCGTGCCGACCACAACGCCGGGATTCACGGCTGAGCCTGCATACAACAAGGTCGGCTGGAATGCGTCCGACACCCACCCACTCACCTTCGCGGATGTCCGTGTCCCCGAAGAGAACCTGCTCGGTGAGCGTGGCCGGGGCTACGCGAACTTCCTGCGCATTCTGGACGAAGGCCGTATCGCTATTTCCGCGTTGAGCGTCGGCGCCGCCCAAGGTTGCGTCGACGAGTCGATCAAGTACGCGAAGGAGCGCGAGGCATTCGGACGCCCCATCGGTCAGAACCAGGCCATCGCATTCAAGATCGCGCGCATGGAAGCTCGCGCCCACGTAGCCCGCACCGCGTACTACGACGCAGCCGCACTGATGCTGTCCGGCAAGCCGTTCAAGAAGCAGGCATCCATCGCCAAGCTCATCTCCTCCGAAGCTGCCATGGACAACGCCCGCGACGCCACCCAGATCCACGGCGGATACGGATTCATGAACGAATACGCAGTCGCGCGGCACTACCGTGACAGTAAGATTCTGGAGATCGGCGAAGGCACTACCGAGGTGCAGTTGATGCTCATCGCACGTGAGGCAGGGTTGTGACAAACTCTCAAATGAACAACGCAGAGACGAAGAAGATCACTCAGCGCGGACTCTGGTTCGAGGAGTTCGAACTTGGCGCGATCTACGAGCACCGCCCAGGTCGCACCGTCACCGAGGCCGACAACGTGCTGTTCACGACGTTGACGATGAATACGCAGGCACTGCACCTCGACGCCGCGTACAGCGAGAACACACAGTTCGGTGTGCGCCTGGTCAATTCGATGTTCACGCTGTCCACGATCGTGGGACTTTCGGTCGCACAATTGACGCAGGGAACCATCGTGGCAAATCTCGGGTTCTCGGACATCAGTTTCCCGAAGCCGCTCTTCCACGGCGATACCTTGTATGCGGAGACGTTGATCGCCGACAAGCGTGAATCGAAGAGCCGTCCCGGCGAGGGCATCGTGACGTTGGTCCACACCGGCCGAAATCAGCACGGCGACGTCGTCGCCGTGGCAACTCGTAAGACGTTGGTGCAGTTGAGGCCGCAAGGAGAATCGTCGTGACGTGGATTCCGCCCGGGCCGGCGTGGTTGTTCTGCCCGGCAGATCGCCCGGAGCGCTATGCGAAAGCTGCAGCGGCAGCCGACGTTGTCATTCTCGACCTCGAGGACGGCGTCGCCGCTGACGACAAGGAAGCGGCGCGCACTGCGCTGATCGACACACCGCTCGACCCGGAACGCACCGTGGTGCGCGTCAATCCCGTTGGCACCCGCGAGCATGAACTCGACCTGCTTGCCCTCGACGGCACTCATTACACGCGTTTGATGCTCTCCAAGTGCGAATCGGCCGACGACGTTCTCTCGCTGGCCCCCGCCGAGGTCGTTGCGCTGGTCGAGTCACCGCTCGGCGCACTTGCCGTGCAGGACATCGCTCTGGCGGCCAACGCCATCGGCGTGATGTGGGGCGCTGAGGACCTGATCGCCGGTCTCGGCGGCAATGCCAGTCGTCATCTGGACGGTTCGTACCGCGACGTTGCGAGGCACGTTCGCTCGAATACCTTGCTGGCAGCGAAGAGCTACGGCCGACTGGCTGTCGATTCCGTGTACCTCGATATCAAGGACCTCGTCGGACTGGGCGTCGAATCCGCCGACGCCGTTGCCGTCGGATTCGACGTCAAGGTTGCGATTCACCCCAGCCAGGTCGATGTCATCCGCGCAGCCTTCGCTCCGTCGGAGTCGGAAATCGACTGGGCACAAAGGGTTCTTGCGGCAGTTGCCCACGAACGTGGCGTGTTTGCCTTCGAAGGCAAGATGGTGGACGCGCCCGTTCTGCGTCACGCCGAGAAACTGCTGCATCGCGCCGGTATCCTCCCCGAGTAAGGAGAAACAACGCATGAGCAAAGTTGTGAGTTCGGCACTCGACGCGGTTGCCGACATCGCCAGCGGAGCCACTCTTGCCGTCGGAGGGTTCGGACTGTGCGGAATTCCCGACGCGTTGATCGCGGCCATCGCCGAGGGCGGCGCCACCGACCTGGAAGTATTTTCCAACAACTGCGGTGTCGACGATTACGGCCTCGGAATTCTCCTGAGCGCTCATCGCATTGCCCGGGTGACGGCGTCGTACGTGGGGGAGAACAAAGAGTTTGCACGCCAGTACCTTTCGGGTGAGCTCGAAGTGGAGCTGACGCCGCAGGGAACTCTGGCAGAGCGCCTGCGTGCGGGAGGTGCCGGCATTCCGGCGTTCTACACACCGGCCGGCGTTGGCACTCCCATCGAAGAGGGCGGGTTGCCCTGGCGTTACAACTCCGACGGATCCATTGCCGTCGCATCCCCACCCAAGGCGACCGCCGTTTTCGGGGATCGCCGCTATGTGTTGGAAGAATCGATCACCGCGGATTTTGCATTGGTGCATGCCGATTACGGCGATACCGAAGGCAATCTCGTCTTCAACAAGACCGCGATGAACTTCAATCCTCTTGCCGCAATGGCTGGTCGGATCACCATCGCACAGGTGGAACATCTGGTCGAGCCTGGCGCAATCGACCCGGCACACGTTCATCTTCCCGGTGTGTTCGTCCAACGCGTCGTACATACGGGTGTGCAGGACAAGAGGATCGAGAAGCGAACCGTCTCAGGAGGCGCCAAGTGAGTAGCCCGGAGGGAACTCGAGTCGGTTGGACTCGACACGAGATGGCCGCACGTGCGGCTGCGGAGATGCGGCCGGGCGAATACGTCAATTTGGGGATCGGACTGCCGACACTGATCCCCAGCTACCTTCCTGAGGGCGTGAGGGTCGTCCTGCACAGCGAGAACGGCATCCTTGGCACCGGGCCGTACCCGACCGAGGATCAGGTCGACGCCGACCTCATCAACGCGGGAAAGGAAACCGTCACCGTCAATCCAGGCGCCGCGTTCTTCGACTCTGCTCTGTCCTTCGGCATGATTCGTGGCGGCCACATCGATACTGCCGTCCTCGGTGGCATGCAGGTGTCGAGTACCGGTGATCTCGCCAACTGGATGGTGCCCGGCAAGATGGTCAAGGGCATGGGCGGCGCGATGGATCTTGTCCACGGCGCTCGCCGCGTGATCGTGGTGATGGAGCATACCGACCGGGAGGGAAACCCGAAGATCCTCGAGCGGTGCACTTTGCCGTTGACGGGCCAAGGTGTGGTAGATCGCATCATCACCGATCTGGCCGTGCTGGATGTCACACCGGAGGGTATTTCGCTGGTGGAGCTGGCACCGTCCGTCAGCGCCGAGCACCTGCAGAATGTGACGGGCGTTACGCTCGTGTGAATGAGTTGTGAGGTACGGAGAAACGCGTCGGCGCAATGCCGGCGCGTTTCTGCGTGTGTGGGACTTGGCGCGGAGCCCGAACGGAAGTGCGATCGTCGTTTTGTCGGTATCAAAGGGCCCGTGAACAGCGCGATTCCTGCGTTTTCTCCGAGCCTGTACATTTATCGGGCGGTTACGCGGGGATTCGCGCGCGCGATGGCCTGCGCGCGAGAACTGCTTCGATCGTGACCGTCGGATCGGGGGTGAGGGGAGGGGTGTCCGCTGCGATTGTCGGATCTCGAGGCGAGTCTTCGTGGTGGGCGAATTGTGGCTTGTTGCTGTAACGAACCTTCACTTCAAACTCGATATGTCTGGGTGTGGCTTTGTCATGCCTGCGGCCCATCGGAGATGATGGATCGTTCTGGCTCATTGAGGGTAGATGAGATCGGTACACGTTGTGGCGGCGAGATGTGCGTCACAGCATGTGCGTAATGGTGTGGAAGAGAGGCTGTGGGCGTGAAGTCGCTGGGAAACGGAAAACTGGAGAGCGGTAAGTCGGAGGTCGGCAGCTCGCCGGAAGAAGTTCAGCGATCTGGCGCATTCCCACTCTCGGCCGCACAGCTCGGAATGTGGTTCGCGCAGCACCTCGATCCCAGCGTCCCTGTCAACATCGCGCAGTACGTCGAACTTCGTGGCGCATTGCAGCTCGATGTGCTCCGGGCGGCGTGCGCCGACGCCGGCCGTGAAATCGGATCGGCCTTCGTGCGCATCATCGAAGTCGATGCACAGCCTTTCCAGATCATCGACGACACGCTCGACGACTCGGTCGGCTATGTCGACGTCCGCAGTGAGGCAGACCCGCACGACGCGGCAATGCGGTGGATGCGCGCAGATCGAAGCCGCCCCGTGGACATGCTCGAAGACCGCTTGATCTCGGCAACCATCCTCCGCCTCGAACAGGACCGTTACTACTGGTACACGCGGGTCCATCACACGATCCTCGACGGTTTCGGCGCCTCCACCTTTGTCACCCGTGTCGCCGAGTTGTACTCGGCCCGCGTCGAAGGCCGTGAGCCCACGCCCAACGAGGCATCCGACCTGCGCGACGTGTACGAGGTCGACAACACCTACCGAAACTCCCATCGGTTCGACACCGACCGCACTTTCTGGGCCGAGAAGATCGCCGACCTCGACGAGATTTCGAGCCTCGCCGGTCGCAGCGCTCCGCCGACTCCGGTCAGTCGCATCAACAGTGCGGCACTGTCCAACCACGTAGAAGCACTGCTCGCGCGATTCCTCGAACGAGTCGAGAAGACGACGGTCGCCGGCACGGTGGTCGCCGCGTTTGCCGCGTACCTGGCCCAGATGACCGGAAGCGAGGACGTATCGCTGTCGCTGCCCGTCTCGGGTCGCACCACGGCAGTGCTCCGGCGATCCGGCGGAATGGTGTCCAACGTGGTGCCATTGCGCTTGAGGATTACCTCGACGACAACCGTCCAGGAACTACTCGACGCCGTCGGTAGCGAGATGTCGGGCGCCCTGCGTCACCAGCGATACCGGCACGAAGACATGGTCCGCGACGGTGACGGACCAGGTCAGGGCGGATTCTTCGGCCCATGGATCAACATCATGATGTTCTCCACCGAACTTGCCTTCGGGCCGCTGGTCGGTGAATTGCACATCCTGTCAACGGGTTTGATCGAAGACCTCGGTGTCAACCTGTACCAGAGCGTCGGCGACACCCGGACGCACATCGACTTCGAGTCGAATCCCAACCTCTACTCCGCGTCGGTCGCCGAGCGCAACCATTCGCGGTTTGTCGAGTTCCTCGAAAAGTTCATCTCCGCCGAAACTTCTCGCCGAGTATGGGACCTGCCCATCGCGTCCGAAGAGGAGCGCAAGAAAGTCGCGCTCTGGAATCGCACCGGGTACCACGTACTTTCGCAGTCCATCACCGAACCGTTCGAGCGTCAGGTCGATCGAACCCCGGACGCCACCGCGCTGATCTTCGAGGGGCGCTCACTCACCTACGCGGAGTTCGACGCGAAGGTCAACGGCCTCGCTCGCAAGCTCATCGACATCGGCGTGGGTCCGGAATCCCTTGTGGGATTGGCTATTCGGCGTTCCCTCGACCTTATGGTCGGACTGTATGCGATCGCGAAGGCCGGTGGCGCTTGGGTGCCGGTCGATCCCGACCATCCGGCAGATCGAACGGCGTACATCCTCGATTCCGCACGGCCGGTGTGTGTTCTGACCACCGCTCGGGATCAGGTGGACCTGCCCCTCGGAACCAGAGTTCTCGAAATCGACCAACTCGACGACGCGGAACTCGACACCAGTCCCGTCACGGATTCGGATCGTGTCTCGCCCCTGCGGTATTCGAATACGGCCTATGTCATCTACACGTCGGGTTCGACCGGTCGTCCGAAGGGTGTTGCGGTCACCCACGCGGCGATCAACAACCAACTCCAGTGGATGAACTCCGAGTATCACCTCGGCGCATCGGACGTGTATCTGCAGAAGACTGCCACCACCTTCGACGTGTCTCTGTGGGGATTCTTCATGCCACTGCGGGTCGGTGCGACGCTCGTGGTCGCGACCCCAGACGGTCATCGTGACCCGATGTACGTGGCGGCAAAGATCGCCGAGCACCGTGTCACCGTCACGGACTTCGTCCCGTCGATGCTCACGTTGTTCACCGCGAATGCCCCTGCCGGATCGTGTGATTCACTGCGCCACGTCTTTGTCATCGGTGAGGCATTGCCGCCCGAGACGGCGACGGCCTTCCGTGAATTGTGCAGCGCGGATCTGCACAACCTGTACGGCCCCACCGAAGCTGCGGTTTCGGTGACCTATTACGAGGCTCGCCGCTCCGACACCACGTCGGTCCCGATCGGCTTGCCGCAGTGGAACACTCAGGCTTACGTCCTCGATTCGCATCTCCGCGCAACGCCGATCGGCCAGCCGGGCGAGCTGTACCTCGCCGGAGTTCAGTTGGCCCGCGGATACGTCGGTCGACCCGACCTCAGTTCCGATCGTTTTGTGGCAAACCCCTACGGTCCCGCCGGGGAACGCATGTACCGAACCGGCGACCTCGTGCGTCGACGTGACGACGGCAACCTCGACTACATCGGGCGCACCGACTTCCAGGTGAAGTTCCGCGGCCAGCGCATCGAACTCGGCGAAATCGAGACGGTGCTGCTCGCGCATCCCGACGTCTCGCAGGCTGTCGTGCTGGTGGTGCAGACACCGACAGGCGACCAGTTGGTCGGCTACATCGTGCCGGGGCCGGGCCGGTCCGTCGATTCGGCTGCACTGAGCGAATTTGCCGGCCGAAGCCTGCCGTCGTACATGGTTCCGGCTGCACTGATGGTCTTGGAAGCGTTGCCCCTCAACACCAGTGGCAAGCTCGATCGTGCAGCGCTCCCGGAACCTGTTTTCGCCAGCGCAAAGCAGTACCGGGAACCGCGCACCGATACCGAGCGAGTTGTCGCCGACGTTTTTGCCGACGTCCTCGGTGTGGAGCAAGTCGGTCTCGACGACGATTTCTTCGAACTCGGTGGAAACTCCTTGGTGGCAACACAAGTGGTTACCAGAGTTGGCTCCGCGATGGGCGTCCAACTCGGTGTGCGCGAGCTTTTCGAATCGACCACAGTGGCGACGCTTGCCGCTCGGGCCGAATTGTTGGCGGGAAATGTTCGGCCACTGGCGCCACTGGTTGCAAAACCGCGTCCCGACGTCATTCCGGTGTCCTTGGCGCAGCAGCGAATGTGGTTCCTCAACAAGCTCGACCCGTCGACACCGGTTTACAATCTTCCGTTCACGGTGCGATTGACCGGCTCTGTCGATCCTGCGGCCTTGCACGCCTCGGTGATGGATCTTCTCGAGCGACACGAGTCGCTGCGCACGCTCTATCCCGACACCGACGGCACCGCGCAGCAGGTGATTCTGCCGATCGACCAGGTGTCGATCGATCTCACTCCGCAGCGGATTTCCAAGCGTGAGGTGCAGGCCGCCGCTGTCGAGATCGCCGGACGCGGATTCGACGTGGCAACCGAGATCCCGTTGCGCGTCACGTTGTTCGAGGTCACAGCCACCGATTTTGTACTGGTCATGGTGCTGCACCACATTGCGGCCGACGGCTTGTCGTTCCGCCCGCTGGCCCGTGATCTCCTGGTCGCGTACTCCGCACGTAGCGAGCACACCGCACCGGCATGGACGCCGCTGCCCGTGCAGTACGCGGATTATGCGCTCTGGCAACGCGCGGCCCTGGGATCCGAAGATGATCCTTCGTCCGAGTCCGCACGTCAGATCTCCTTCTGGCGTGAGTCGCTGGCTGGGCTACCCGACCAGCTGGATCTGCCGACCGACCGCCCCCGCCCGGCCGTTGCATCCAATCGCGGTGCCAAGCACCACTTCACCATCAGTGAGCGGACCACCCGCAAATTGAACGCGTTGGCACGTTCGAAGAACGCGTCGCTCTTCATGGTTCTGCAAGCGGCGTATGCGGCGCTGCTCAGCCGACTGAGCGGTACCACGGATATTGCCGTCGGCGCTCCCGTCGGCGGTCGAAGCGACGAAGCGCTGAGCGATGTCATCGGTATGTTCGTGAACACCTTGGTGTTGCGGACCGAGGTCGATGCAGGCGAAACGTTCGAAGACTTGCTTGCCCGGGTACGCGAGTCGGGCCTGAACGCCTACGGACACGCGGACGTGCCGTTCGAGCGTCTTGTCGAGGTCCTGAATCCGGCGCGTTCCCAGTCGCGTCATCCGTTGTTCCAGGTCGCGTTGACCGCCGAGATCAGTGGACGTCGCCAGTTGCAGTTCTCGGGGATCACTGCGGTCGCCACCGAGCTGGAAGTTCCTGTCGCCAAGTTCGACCTCGAGCTCATGGTGTCGGAAAGTCCTGAAGGAAGCGACGATTCAGATGTCCTGGACGCTACCTTCACCTATGCCACAGATCTGTTCGATGCATCGACCGTAGCAACGTTTGCCACTCGCTTCGTCCGGATTCTCGATGCGGTCACGGCTCGGCCGGCGACGACGGTCGGAGATCTCGAACTGCTCTCGCCGACTGAATTCGTCGACCTCACCTACGTCGCCTCCGACGACGCGATGCCGCGAGCGAGCCTGGCCGGCATCCTCACCGCGGGTGCGGCCGATCCGGAATCGGTCGCAGTGCGATTCGAGGGACGTTCGGTTACCTACCGTGAGCTCGATGAGCAGTCGTCGCGGTTGGCCCGCGCCCTCATCGCCCGTGACATAGGCCCGGAAAGCACTGTTGCGCTGGCATTTCCGCGATCCTATGACATGGTTCGCGCGGTGTGGGCAGTGGCCAAGACCGGCGCCGCCTACGTTCCGGTCGATCCGAACTACCCGGACGACCGTGTCCGCCACATGCTGTCGGATTCTGCGGCACGAATCGGCTTGACGTCATCCGAGTTCCTGGGACAGCTGCCCGCCGCCGCCGAATGGTGGGCACTGGACGATCCGTCCACTGTGAACCTCGTCGACGCCCAATCGGGTGCCACGGTCGTCGATTCCGAACGAACCACGCCGCTGCGCGACGAGCACGTTGCTTACCTGATCTACACCTCCGGTTCCACCGGAAAGCCCAAGGGCGTCAGCGTTACCCACGGCGGCCTCCGCGGTGTTCGTGATGCCGCACAGCGTCGGTACGGAGTCGACGAGGAGTCCCGGTTCCTGCACATCTGTTCACCGAGTTTCGATCCGTCGGTTCTCGAATGGATGGTGGCTTTCTCCACCGGCGCCACCCTTGTCATCGTTCCACCGGCGATCATCGGTGGCCCCGAACTCACCACACTGTTGCGTGACGAGCAGGTCACCCACGCGATTATCACGCCCGCAGTGCTCGGCACGATGGATGCAGCCGAGCTGCCGGAGTTGGCCGTAGTGTCCGTCGGCGGCGACGTCACCACACCGGAACTGCTGGCAACGTGGGCACCGGGACGTGAGTACTTCAACGGCTACGGTCCCACCGAAACCACCATCATTTCGTCGTACGGGCACCTCACGGCAGGTCTGCCCATCGACATCGGCCGCCCCGTCGAGGGAATGTCGGCGCTTGTCCTTGACGAGCGACTTCACCCGGTCCCGGTCGGTACCAGGGGTGAACTCTATTTTGCGGGTGCGGCATTGGCCCGTGGCTACCACGATCGCTACGCGCTGACGTCGGAGCGGTTTGTCGCCAACCCGTACTCGTCGGACGGCTCCCGGATGTACCGCACCGGTGACGTCGTGCGGTGGGCCGGCACCTCTCGTGAGAACGAGCAGGGCGTTCTGGAATACATGGGCCGCAGCGACTTTCAGGTCAAGGTACGTGGTTTCCGCATCGAACTCGGCGAGATCGACGCCGCGCTGACGGCACACGAGGACGTTCGCTTTGCCGTGACTGTGGGACGCGAAGGCATCGCGGGAGTCACCGCCCTGGTCTCCTATGTTCAACTCGAAGGCGATGCGAGTTTCGACGCCGAACGCCTCGCCGGTTTTGTCGGTGAATCCCTGCCGAGTTACATGGTTCCGTCGGTCATCATGGCCTTGGACGAGGTTCCGCTGACGCCGGTCGGCAAGCTCGACCGGGACGCGCTGCCGGAGCCGGTGTTCGAGGTGCGCGAATTCCGTGCTCCCACAACGCCGGTCGAGGAAATCGTCGCACAGATCATTGCCGATGTTCTCGGCGTCGAGCGAGTCGGACTCGATGACGACTTCTTTGCTCTCGGTGGCAACTCGCTCGTCGCCACGCAGGTCACCTCGCGATTGGGCGCCGCACTCGACACCACAGTGCCGGTCCGCACGTTGTTCGACGTGTCGAGCGTCGAGGCACTCGCCGCACGGGTGGAGACACATGCGGGCAGTGGTGGGCGCACCGCGCTCGCCGCGCAGACGCGTCCGAGCAGCATTCCGTTGTCGCTTGCCCAGCAGCGCATGTGGTTCCTCAACCGTTACGACACCGAGTCCGCGGCGTACAACATCACCTTCGCGCTTCACTTGAGTGGAAACCTCGACGTCGCCGCGATGGAAGCAGCGCTCGAGGACGTGCTGGCGCGCCACGAGGTTCTTCGCACGGTGTACCCGGATACCGAATCCGGTCCGGTGCAGTCGATTCTCGACGTCGACGATGTCTTCCAGGGGCTCGATGTGGTGTCCGTCGACGCCGCCGGCCTCGACGACGCCATTGCCGCAGTCGGTTCCACAGCCCTCGATATCACGATTGACGTGCCGATCCGGGCGCAGTTGCTGACGCTCGACGACACCGAGCACGTGCTGGCGATCATGGTTCACCACATTGCCGCGGACGGTTGGTCGATGGCGCCGCTTGGGCGGGACGTGATGATCGCGTACTCGGCGCGCAAGGACGGGATTGTTCCGCAGTGGCAACCGCTTTCGGTGCAGTACGCCGACTATGCGCTGTGGCAGCGTGAGGTCCTGGGCTCCGAGGACGACTCTGCGTCACTGATGTCCCAGCAGATTTCGTTCTGGAGCGAGACGCTCGCGGGTCTGCCGGACCGGATCGAACTGCCCGCAGACCGGGCACGACCCGATGTGGCGTCGATGCGCGGCGAACGATTCGCCTTCGATATCGCGCCGGAACTGCACGTTCGCCTCGATGCCCTTGCGCGGGAGCACAATGCAACGCTGTTCATGGCGCTGCATGCCGCACTTGCCGTGCTGCTCGCCCGACTGAGTGGGACGTCGGACATCTCGGTGGGTACCCCCGTCGCCGGCCGCGGCGAGGCAGCGCTCGACGATCTGGTCGGCATGTTCGTCAACACTCTGGTCCTGCGCACCGCCGTCGACACGTCGGCTCCGTTCACGGAACTGCTAGCGGCGTCGAGTGATGCCGCGCTCAGCGCATTTGCCCACGCAGACGTCCCCTTCGAGCGGTTGGTCGACGTCCTGGCTCCGGCCAGGTCCCAGGCCAGGCATCCGCTCTTCCAGGTTGTTCTCTCGTTGCAGAATCTGGCGCAGACCGAGTTGGAACTTCCCGGCCTGGCAGTCAAGGCCTCCGAGATCGACACGACAACAGCGAAGTTCGATCTCGAACTGTCGGTGTCCGAGTCCATCGGAGTGCACGGCGAACTTCAGGGAATCGCAGCGGAGTTCACCTACGCTGCCGATCTGTTCGACCGGGACACTGTCGAGGGCTTTGCCCGCCGATTCGTGCGCATTCTCGAATCCGTGGTCGCGGTCCCCGCAGTCGCTGTGGGCGACATCGATATTCTCGAATCTTCTGAGCGACTTGCGCTGACCGATGTGCGTGGAGCGCACGGTGTTTCGGGAACTCTGGCCGGAATTCTCACCGATGCCGCAGCTGTGAACCCGGACGCTGAGGCTCTCCGCTACGCCGGGGAGACGATCACCTACCGTGAGCTCGACGAGCGCTCGTCCCAGGTGGCTCGTGTCTTGATCGGCCGCGGTGTCGGCGCCGAAGATCGAGTGGCCATTGCCATTCCGCGATCGGCCGATTCCGTGCTCGCACTGTGGGCGGTCGCCAAAACCGGCGCGGCCTTTGTGCCGGTAGACCCCACCTATCCGGTTGATCGCATCACGCACATGGTCTCGGACTCCGGTGCCACAGTCGGTCTCACGACGGACGAGTTCGTCTCAGCGCTTCCCGCCGGATCTAACTGGATCACGCTCGAAGACGCTGTCTTGGCTGCGGAGTCCGGCGCACCGATTCGTGCCGAGGAGCTGCGAGACGTCATCCGTGCCGAAAACGCCGCGTACGTCATCTACACCTCCGGTACCACCGGGCTGCCCAAGGGCGTTGTCGTCGACAACGCCGGCGTGGCGAATTTCTGCGCCGTACAGGTCGAACGCTACGAGTTGACCGCAGACGCCCGCACGCTGCACTTCGCGTCGCCGAGCTTCGACGCGTCGGTGTTGGAATTGCTCATGGCATTTGGCGCCGCATCGACTATGGTGATCGCGCCGACCACTGTCTACGGCGGCGCCGAACTGGCCGAAATCCTGAACTCCGAGGCGGTGACGCACGCCTTCATCACGCCCGCCGCATTGGCGTCGGTGGATCCGGCCGGCCTCGACGCCCTTCGCGTTGTTGTCGTCGGCGGTGAAGCAAGTCCGCGGGCTCTGGTTGCCAAGTGGGCGGTACCGCTGCCGGACGGCTCCGTACGCGGCTTCTTCAACGCCTACGGTCCCACCGAATCCACTGTGGCCAGCAATATCAGCGACACGCTGACCGCATTCGATCGGATGAACATCGGCGGACCGGTTCGCGGAATGTCCGCACGCATCCTCGACGACCGGATGCAGCCGGTCCCGGTCGGTGTTGCAGGAGAGCTCTATGTGTCGGGCATCCAGGTCGCCAGGGGATACCTCGGCCAGCCCGCTCTGACGGCAAGTCGATTTGTTGCCGACCCGTTCGGCGACGCCGGTGATCGGCTGTACCGCACCGGCGACGTCGTCCGCTGGATCGACGGCCGCGCGGTGGAGTACGTGGGCCGCAGCGACTTCCAGGTGAAGATTCGTGGATTCCGCATCGAGCTGGGCGAGATCGAAGCAGCACTGTCTCGATGTGAGGGCGTCGCACAGGCTGTTGCAGTAGTCCACACCGACGAAGAATTCGGTGATCGTCTTGTCGGTTACGTGGTTCCCGATGCCGGGGCTGCCATTGAACCTGCCGCGGTGATCGATTCCGTCGCGAAGTTCCTCACCGGCTACATGGTTCCCGACGCAGTCCTCGTGCTCGATTCCATTCCGTTGACCACGGCAGGCAAGACCGACACCAAGGCGCTCCCGGCGCCGGCTTTTGCGGCCAAGGCGTATGTCGCGCCGGTCACCGCAGCTGAATCGATCGTGGCCCAGGTGTTCTCCGAGGTATTGGGTGTTTCGCCGGTCGGCCGTGACGACGACTTCTTCGACCTCGGTGGCAACTCCCTGATTGCGACTCGGGTTGCCGCGCGGCTGGGCGAGGCTCTCGACACCACAGTGCCGGTGCGGGCGCTGTTCGAGGCGTCGACCGTAGGAGCTCTGGCTGCTCGGCTGGAAGCCCATGCAGGCTCCGGCGCGGTTGCGCCGCTGGTTCCGCAGACGCGCCCGGATCGGATCCCGTTGTCGCTTGCGCAGCAACGCATGTGGTTCCTGAACCGTCTCGAGCCGGAATCCGCTGTCAATAACATTCCCGTCGCGATTCGTATCGCAGGCGATCTGGACGTGGCGGCGCTGAGTGCTGCTGTGCTCGATGTGATCGATCGGCACGAGGTGCTGCGGACCGTCTACCCGGACATCGACGGCGTCGGATATCAGGAGATCCTGCCGATTGCCGACGTTGCACTCGACTTGGTACCCCTGCCGTTGACGGCTGCCGAATTGCCCACTGCCGTGACGACGTCCGCGATGGCGGGTTTCGATGTGAGCGCGGATATTCCGTTGCGGGCAGCGCTGTATCGCGTCGACGACGCTGACTACGTACTTCTGTTCGTCGTTCACCACATCTCCACCGACGGCTTCTCCATGGGACCTCTCACCCGTGACGTCATGGTCGCGTACGAGGCACGCACTCGCGGCGGCGCTCCGTCGTGGGCACCGCTGCCGGTCCAGTACGCGGACTACACGCTGTGGCAGCGCGATGTACTCGGTTCCGAAGACGATCCGCAGTCGACGATGGCACGCCAGATCGAATTCTGGACCGCTGCGCTCGCCGATGCTCCGGTACAGCTCGAACTGCCGACGGATCGTCCACGACCGGCACAGGCCTCGGGTCGAGGACAGGCGTATACCTTCGACATCGACGCTGCCACGCATCGCGGAATGTCGGAGCTGGGACGCGCAAACGGCGCATCGTTGTTCATGGTCGTACACGCGGTATTCGCGTCGCTGCTGGCTCGATTGGCCGCTACGGACGACGTCACGATCGGTACTCCGGTCGCCGGTCGTGGCGACGCTGCCCTCGACGATGTTGTCGGTATGTTTGTCAACACCCTCGTGCTTCGCACCGAGGTCGGTTCCGGAATTCCTTTCGAGGAGTTCCTGGCTCAGGTGCGCGGCACCGATCTGGCCGCATTCGCGCACGCGGATGTGCCCTTCGAGCGGTTGGTCGAGGTGCTCGATCCCGAGCGGTCGCGGTCGCGTAATCCGTTGTTCCAAGTGATGTTGGCATTCCAGAACCTGGACCGTGTCGACTTCACGCTTGGTGGTCTCGAGGTCACGACCTTCGAACCGGAGTCGGAGAGCGCAAAATTCGACCTGTCGATTACGGTCACAGAACCGGCCGACGCGACGAATGGCGATGCCGGGCTGCACGTGCAGATGGTCTACGCGACTGACCTATTCGACGAAGCCACGATTGCCGCTACAGCGTCACAGTTCATTGCGTTGGCACAGGCACTCGTTGCGGACCCGAGTGTCGTGCCGAGCGATATCGACATTGTCGACGACTCGGAACGCAGCGTGCTGTCAGGCGTATCGGCCGGGTTGACGGTGCCGTCGGACCACAACACCTTGGTCGACGTACTCGACCGAGGAGTGGCCGCTTCATCGACAGACGTCGCAGTAGTCAGCGGCGATCTCACTCTCACCTACGCCGAATTCGATGCGCGCGTAAACCGTTTGGCGCGTCAGCTCATTGCTGTCGGCGTCGGCCCCGATTCGCGAGTCGCGCTTGTGATGCGCCGCTCGATCCACCAGGTGATCGGCGTGTACGCGGTACTCCGAGCAGGCGCGGCCTATGTTCCCGTCGATCCCGAGCAGCCGGCCGAGCGCAATCAGTACATCGTGGTGTCCGCAGCGCCGGTCTGCGTGCTGACCACGGATTCCGAACGCGGTGACGTTCCCGCAGGGTGGCCGGTTCTCGGTATCGACACTCTCGACCTGCAGAGTTACTCGCCGGCGCAGATCCGCGACGACGAGCGCCGCGCACCGCTGCGCCCGGACAACCTGGCATACGTACTGTTCACGTCCGGATCGACGGGACGCCCGAAGGGCGTCGGCGTTACGCATACGGCCGTTGTCAACCAGTTGTCGTGGATGCAGGCTACCTACGGACTCGCTCCGTCAGATGTGGTGTTGTACAAGACACCCGCCACTTTCGACGCTTCGGTGTGGGAGCTGTTCTGGCCCTTGATGGTCGGTGCTCGAATGGTGGTTGCGGAGGCCGGCGGTCACCGTGATCCCGCATACCTGAGCGGTACCATTGCAGACGAATCGGTGACGGTGGCACAGTTCGTGCCATCAGTGCTTGCGGCGATGGCCGACGAGTTCGAGACTGCGGCGCCTACGTCGTTGCGTGCGACCTTCGCGGGCGGCGAGCAGCTGAACAGTGCGCTCGCGACCCGCTTCCGCGAGCTGACCGGTAGTGATGTCCACAACCTGTACGGCCCGACCGAAACCACGATCCAGGTTACGAGCCATCGCAGTTCGGATCTCGACGGCGATGTTGTACCCCTCGGCGCCCCGGCGTGGAACACCGGATTGTGGGTGCTCGACTCCAGAATGCTCCAAGTACCACTCGGTGTCACCGGTGAGTTGTACGTATCCGGTTCCCAGTTGGCCCGGGGATACTTCGGCGACGTCGTTCGCACAGCGGAGCGCTTTGTTGCGCACCCGTTCTCGCAAACTGGCGACCGTCTGTACCGGACCGGTGACCTCGTCCGCTGGACGCGCTCGGGTTCACTCGAATTTGTCGGCCGCTCCGACTTCCAGGTGAAGTTGCGTGGCCAGAGAATCGAACTCGGTGAGATCGAAATACTGCTCGCGGCACAAGACGTTGTGTCCCTGGCAGCGGTCGCGGTCATCGAGGACACACTGGTCGCGTATGTGGAGCCGACGAGCGGTGCCGTCATCGACGAGACGGAACTGCGCCGGCGCCTCGCCGAAGCTTTGCCCGGCTACATGGTTCCGGCAGTCTTCATGGTGCTGGGCGCCCTGCCGCTCAATGCCAACGGCAAGGTGGATCGGCGCGCATTGCCGGCGCCCGCGTTCGAGGCAGCAGTGTTCCGGGCTCCGGTCAGTTCTGTGGAACAGTCTGTAGCACAGGTATTCTCCGATGTTCTTGGCACCGAACAGGTCGGCTTGGACGACGATTTCTTTGCGCTCGGCGGCAACTCTCTGATCGCGACACGGGTGATGTCCCGTCTGGGGCAAGCACTCGAAACCAAGATTCCGGTCCGGGTGCTGTTCGACGCGTCGACGGTGGAAGAACTTGCCGCGCGCATCGAAACACACGTCGGTGGCGAGGGCACACGAGCATTGACCGCGCAGGTACGTCCGGCGCAGGTGCCGTTGTCCCTGGCGCAGCAGCGCATGTGGTTCCTCAACCGCTTCGACACAGCGTCGGCCGTCAACAACATTCCCGTTGCTGTACGGCTCACCGGCGACCTGGATTCAGGTGCGCTTCACGCGGCAATCTCCGATGTCATTGCCCGCCATGAGGTGCTGCGCACGCTGTACCCGGAAATCGACGGTGTCGGCTACCAGCAGATCCTCTCGCCGGAGGATGCCTCGATCGAATTCGATACAGTGCGCCTTGCCGAGAGTGACCTTCACGCGGAGCTCTATGCGTTCTTCGCCGAGGGATTCGACGTCACGGTCGAGGTTCCGTTGCGGGCCAAGCTCTTCCAGCTTGCCGACAACGAATTCGTGTTGTCCTTCGTGGTGCACCACATCTCCACCGACGGTTTCTCGATGGGCCCGTTGACCCGTGACGTGATGACCGCGTACTACGCCCGCTCGGGTGGACACGCCCCAGCGTGGGCGCCGTTGCCGGTCCAGTACGCCGACTTTGCGCTGTGGCAGCGCGAGGTCCTCGGCTCCGAGGACGATCCGACGTCAATTATCGCGCAGCAGATCAACTACTGGTCCGATGCCCTGGCCGATCTGCCCGAGCAGCTGGACCTGCCGAGTGATCGCACCCGACCCGAGATCGCAACGGGACAAGGAGCGAATCACACCTTTGCGATCGACCCACAGTTGTGGGCCGGCGTGGAAGCAACAGGTCAGGCGGCAGGCGCAACCCCGTTCATGGTTGTCCACTCTGCGCTGGCCGTGCTGTTGGCGCGGTTGTCCGCGACAACCGACATTGCCGTCGGCGCTCCCGTCGCCGGTCGCGGCGGCGCCGAACTCGACGATCTGATCGGCATGTTCGTCAACACTTTGGTGTTGCGCACCGAGGTTGATCCGGCGATGTCGTTCACGGATCTGTTGGCTTCCGCGCGTGAGGTGGATCTGCAGGCGTTTGCGCATGCCGATGTTCCGTTCGAGCGGATCGTCGAAGCGCTCGATCCGGTGCGCTCACAAGCGCACCATCCGTTGTTCCAGGTAGCTCTGACGTTCCAGAATCTGGGTCAGAGCGCTCTGGAACTGCCCGGACTTACCGCCGCTGCGGTGGAGTTCGACGCTGCACTGGCCAAGTTCGACCTGCAGTTCACCCTTGAAGATGCTGCTGACGCCGGTATGTCCGGCACACTGACCTACGCGACGGATCTGTTCGACGCGTCGACAGCGGCAGAGTTCGCTGATCGATTCGTGTCCGTCCTGCGTGGCGTTGTCGCGAACCCGACTGCCGCCGTGGGTGACGTGGATCTTTTGACCGCAGGTGAGTTGGATCGTGTTCTGTCATGGAGTGACACGGGTGTCGATAGCGGTGTGGAGTCGACGTTGCCGGCGTGGTTCGATCGTGCTGCTGCGGAGTTCGGTGATCGGACCGCGGTGCGGTTCGGTGACGAGTCGTTGACGTATGGCGTGTTGTCGGTGCGGGCGAATCGTTTGGCGCGCAGGCTGATTGCGTTGGGTTGTGGTCCGGAGACGTTGGTGGCGGTGGCGTTGCCGCGGTCGGCGGATCTTGTGGTGGCGTTGTTGGCGGTGGTGCAGTCCGGTGCCGGGTATCTGCCGGTGGATCCGTCGTATCCGAGTGATCGTGTCGAGTTCATGCTCGCTGATGCTGCTCCGGTGGTGGCGGTTTCGTGGTCCGAGCGTGAGTTGGTGTTGCCTGCGGGTCTGCCGGTGGTCGATATCGACACGGTGGATTTGTCCGAGTTCGATGGTTCTGCGGTGACGGATGCTGATCGTGTGTCGCCGCTGCGTGTCGACAACGTGGCGTATGTGATTTACACGTCGGGTTCGACAGGTCGTCCGAAGGGTGTGCAGGTTCCGCACATCACGGTGGCGAAGTTGTTCGCGAATACCGAGAGTGTGTACGGGTTCGACGAGTCGGATGTGTGGACGATGTTCCACAGTTATGCGTTCGACTTCTCGGTGTGGGAGTTGTGGGGGCCGCTGCTCTACGGCGGCACGTTGGTCGTTGTGGATTATGTGACGTCGCGTTCGCCGGAGCAGTTCCTGGAGTTGCTGGCTGCTGAGCGGGTGACGGTGCTCAATCAGACGCCGTCGGCGTTCTACCAGTTGGCCGAGGCTGATCGCTTGGCGACGGAATCCGGCCAGGCTGCCGAGTTGTCGTTGCGGTGGGTTGTTTTCGGTGGCGAGGCGCTCGAGCTTCGACGCTTGTCCGATTGGTACGGCCGCCGCGGTGACAGCGCGCCGACGCTGGTGAACATGTACGGCATCACGGAGACGACGGTGCATGTCAGCCATCGCGTGCTGGATGCTGCGTTGGCGGCGGATGCATCGGCAAGTGTTGTGGGTCAGGCTATTTCGGGCCTGCAGGTGTTCGTGCTCGATACGCGTTTGGCTCCGGTGCCCGTCGGTGTCGCGGGTGAGATGTATGTGGCGGGTGTGCAGTTGGCCCGCGGGTATCTGGGTCAGCAGGGGTTGACGTCGACGCGGTTTGTGGCGAGTCCTTTTGCGGCTGGTGAGGTGTTGTATCGCACCGGTGACGTGGCGGCATGGAACAGCGCCGGCGATCTGGAGTATCTGGGTCGCGCGGACGATCAGGTGAAGATCCGTGGTTTCCGGATCGAGATCGGTGAGATCGAGTCTGCGGTGCTGGCGGATGTGTCGGTGGCGCAGACGGCGGTGGTTGTTCGTGAGGATTCTCCGGGTGATCAGCGGTTGGTGGCGTATGTGGTTCCGGCTGCGGGTGTGAGCGTGTCGGTCGACGACGTGCGCACCAGTGTGGGTTCGCTGTTGCCGGAGTACATGGTGCCGTCGGCGTTTGTGGTGTTGGATGCGATTCCGTTGACGGTGAACGGGAAGTTGGATCGTCGGGCGTTGCCGGCTCCGTCGTTCGACGTAGCGGTGTTCCGGGCTCCGACGTCGGTGGTGGAAGAGGTTGTGGCGCAGACGTTCGCGGACGTTCTGGGTGTGGATCGTGTCGGTTTGGACGACGATTTCTTTGCACTCGGTGGTAACTCTCTGATTGCGACGCAGGTGACGTCTCGGCTGGGTCAGGCGCTTGATGCTGCGGTGTCGGTGCGGGAGCTGTTCGAGGCGTCGACGGTGGAAGGTTTGGCCGCCCGCCTCGGTTCTCATGTCGGTGGTGGTTCGCGTGCGGCGTTGACTGCGCAGGATCGTCCGGCGCAGGTGCCGTTGTCGTTTGCGCAGCAGCGTATGTGGTTCCTGAATCAGTTGGACCGCGAGTCGGCAGCCAACAACATTCCGATGGCGATCACGCTCACCGGCGAGTTGGACCAGGCGGCGTTGTACGACGCTGTCATGGACCTCTTGAAGCGTCACGAGGTTCTGCGCACGGTCTACCCCGAGATGGACGGAATCGGCTACCAACGGATCCTGCCGGCGGCAGCAGTTCCGGTGAATCTGGCTCCCGTGCAACTCGAAGCATCCGACATCGTGGCGGCGGTGACGGACTTCGTCTCGTCCGGTTTCGATGTCACGGCTGAGGTTCCATTGCGGGCCAAGCTCTTCCAGCTCGCCGAGGACTCGTTTGTACTGGTGATAGTGATTCACCACATCTCCACCGACGGTTTCTCGATGGGCCCGTTGATCCGCGACGTGATGGCCGCGTACTACGCGCGCTCACAGGGGCAGGCCCCGACGTGGGCGCCGCTGCCGGTGCAGTACGCCGACTACGCGTTGTGGCAGCGCGGGGTTCTCGGTTCGGAGAGCGACGCCGAATCCGTTCTGGCAGAGCAGATCGACTACTGGGCAAAGGCTCTCGACGGAGTTCCGGACCAGATCACCTTGCCCAGTGACCGCGCTCGTCCGGCTGTGTTCACCGGTCGGGGAGCCACCTACAGCTTCCCGATTTCCGCAGATGTACACCGCGGACTGGCTGCTGTGGGTCGCGAGCACCAGGCATCGCTGTTCATGGTGATGCACTCGGCGTTGGCAACACTTCTTGCCCGGCTGTCCGGCACCACCGACATCGCAGTCGGCACCCCGGTTGCCGGTCGTGGTGAAGCCGAACTCGACGATCTGATCGGCATGTTCGTCAACACGCTCGTGCTGCGTACCGAGGTGGATCCGGGGATGCGTTTCCTCGATCTGCTTACGTCGGCGCGTGAGAGCGATCTCGCGGCTTTCGCTCACGCAGACGTGCCGTTCGAGCGGCTGGTCGAGGTTCTCGATCCGGTGCGCTCGCAAGCGCATAACCCGTTGTTCCAGGTTGCTTTGGCATTCCAGAACCTGGGGCAGAATCACCTGACGCTGCCGGGACTCGATATCACCGAATTCGATATCGCGGAAACCGTAGCCAAGTTCGACCTTCAGTTGACCCTGGTGGAAGCTGCCGATGGTCACGGCATGACCGCGACCTTCACGTATGCGACGGACCTTTTCGACGAGGGGACAGTTGTCTCCTTCGCTGAGCGGTTGACGCGTATTCTCGAAGCCGTTGCGCTGGATGCGACGCAGGCCGTCGGCGACATCGACATCCTCGAAGCTCCTGAGCGCATCGAATTGACCAGTCGCCGAGCGTCCTCGGGCATCGAACCCAAGCCGTTGGCCGACATCCTGGCCGAGACGGCGTTGCAGTATCCCACCAACGAAGCTCTCCGCTACCAGGATCGGTCGATGACCTACGCCGAGGTCGACGCGTGGTCGTCGCGCCTCGCTCGAGTCTTGATCGCTCGCGGTCTGGGCGCCGAAGATCTGGTCGCAGTGTCGATTCCGCGGTCCATCGAATCGGTCCTGCTGGTGTGGGCCGTATCCAAGACGGGCGCCGCGGTTGTGCCCATCGATCCGCACTACCCGGCCGACCGCATTGCGCACATGGTCTCCGACTCCGGTGTGTCGGTCGGTCTGACCCTCGAAGCGGAACTCGACGGACTCACTGACACTGTCGAGTGGCTCGCGATCGACAGTGCTGCTTGCGCGGAACTGATGGCAGCTCAGGATGATTCACCGATTCGTGAAGACGAACGTGTGCGCCGCGTCCTCCCTGCGCACTCGGCCTGGGTGATCTACACGTCGGGCACAACGGGCTTGCCCAAGGGTGTTGTTGCTACGGGAGCAGGCCTCGCGAGCTTCAGTGCAACGCAGGCACAGCACTACCTGGTGACGCCGAACTCCCGCACGCTGCACTTCGCGTCACCGAGCTTCGACGCGTCGATGCTCGAGCTGTTCCTGGCTGTCGCTACAGGCGCTGCCATGGTGATCGTCCCGACGTCGATCTTCGGCGGCGACGAGTTGACCGCCCTGTTCAAGTCCGAACGCGTCACACACGCCTTCATCACGCCCGCAGCGTTGGCGTCCATGGATCCGTCGGGTCTGATCGACCTCGAGGTGGTTGGTGTCGGCGGCGAGGCCTACTCGCCGGAGCTGATGGCCAAGTGGGCGGATCAACCGAACCGTCGACGCACATTCCTCAATGTCTACGGCCCCACCGAGACCACGATCGTCACCAATGTCAGTGTGCCGCTGTTGCCGGGCGACCGGATGACCATCGGCGGAACCATCGGCGATATGGCCGCGTTTGTTCTCGACACGCGTCTGCAACCCGTCCCCGTTGGCGTTGCCGGTGAGCTGTACCTGTCGGGTCCGCAGGTCACCCGCGGTTACCATCGCCGGCCGGGATTGAGTGCGGATCGCTTTGTCGCCAACCCGCACGGACTGCCCGGTGAGCGCATGTATCGCACGGGTGACGTTGTGCGTTGGACTGACCAGTTTGCCGTTGAGTATGTGGGCCGCAACGACTTCCAGGTGAAGATCCGTGGCTTCCGCATCGAACTCGGTGAGATCGACGCCGCCCTGACGGCACATTCGGACGTCGAGTTCGCCGCGACCATGGGCACCACGCTGGCGTCCGGTGCTCCGGCACTGGTGTCGTACGTGTTTGTCGGCAAGGAATCTGCTGTCAGCTCGGCGGACCTGAGTGAGTTCGTCTCTCGCACCCTGCCGGCGCACATGGTGCCGGCTTCGATCATGGTTCTGACGGACATGCCGCTGACCCCGGCCGGCAAGCTGGACCGAAAGGCTCTTCCGGAGCCGGTATTCGAGGTCAAGGAGTTCCGCGCTCCCACCACGGAGATGGAACGCATCCTCAGCGAGGTCTTTGCCGACGTTCTCGGCCTCGACCAGATCGGAACCGACGATTCGTTCTTCGCTCAGGGCGGCGACTCGATCATGTCGATCCAGTTGGTGTCCCGGGCCAAGGCCCGTGGTGTTGTCTTCACGCCCAAGGACGTGTTCGAGAACAAGACGGTGGCAGAGTTGGCTGAGGTCGCCGTCTTCGGCTCGGACGCCGACGCGATCACTGTTCTCGCCGAGATCGAAGGCGGCGGCGTCGGTTGGATGCCGCTCACTCCGATCAAGCGATTCATGTTCGAGCGGCCGGGCAGTTACCAGCGTTTCAACCAGTTGTTGACGTTGGAGTTGCCGCTGGGCATCGACCGGACCGGTGTTGTCGAAACGTTGACTGCGGTCATCGATCACCACGACATGTTCCGTTCGCGTCTGGTCAATGATCAGCGTGGTCCGGGCATGGCTGTGTCCGCGCCCGGAACTGTCGACGTGGATGCGTTGGTGCGCCGGGTGCAGGTGGATTCCGCGACCGCGGATGCGGACCTGACAGCCATCGCGTCGGGTGCTCTCGACGACGCTCTCGGCCGGTTGGATCCGGCCGCTGGTGTCGTGGCTCAGTTCGTGTGGATCGATTTCGGAGACACACGCGCCGGCCGCTTGATCGTGGCTGCGCATCACCTGATCGTCGACGGCGTCTCCTGGCGAATCATCGTGCCGGACTTGATTTCCGCGTGGGCTCAGCGCAGTGGCACAAGTGTGCCCGTGCTCGAACCGACGGGCACGTCCATGCGTACCTGGGCGCACTCGCTGGCTGCGGAATCACGATCCGACAAGCGACTGGCAGAACTGCCACGTTGGCGCAAGACGCTGTCGACTCCGGACCCGATTCTCGGTTCGCGTGCGTTCGATCCGTCCGTCGACGTTGCGGCAACAGTCGAGCGTGTGCGCGTGGAGGTACCCACAGACGTCACCGAGACCCTGCTGACAACCCTGCCCGAGATGTTCCGCGGCGGAGCCAACGACGGTTTGCTGGCCGGACTTGCTCTGGCACTGGTGCGTTGGCGCCGTGACCGGGGTATCGACACCGAAGCGGCACTGCTCCAACTCGAGGGCCACGGCCGCGAAGAGGGCGTCGTCCCGGGCGCCGATCTCTCGCGCACCGTCGGCTGGTTTACGGCTGCCTTCCCGGTCGCCCTCGACCTTGCCGGTATCGACATCGACGACGCCTTTGACTCCGGAGCCAGTGCGGGAGCGGCGATCAAGGCAGTCAAGGAGCAGTTGCTCGCCGCTCCCGACAAGGGCGTCGGTTACGGACTGCTGCGGTACGTCAACGACGACACGCGCACCGAACTGTCCAAGCTGAGCAGCGGGCAGGTCAGCTTCAACTACCTGGGCCGCATTGTGGCGGAGGATATTCCGGCCGCAGCGCAAGGCCTCGGATGGATTCCGGCACGCGACTTCTCGGACGTCGCTGCGCCGGAAGACCCGGATATGCCGGCCAACAAGGTTGTCGACATCAACGCGATCGTCAACGACGGTCCTGACGGCGCGGTGCTCGAAGCATCGTTTGCCTTCCCGAACGGATTGCTGAGCGCCACCGAAGTGCAGGCTCTGGCAGACCTGTGGGTCGGTGCCCTCACAGCGCTGGCGCAGCACGCACAGACCGTCGGCGCGGGTGGTCTCACGCCGTCGGACGTGCCGCTGGTAACGCTCACTCAGCACGATCTCGATGGGTTCGAGCAGCGTTTCCCGGCGGTGCAGGACGTCTGGCCGCTGGCTCCGCTGCAGTCCGGTCTGCTGTTCCACGCGGTCATGGCCGAGTCGACCGTCGACCTGTACTCCGTGCAGATGGTGCTCTCGCTGTCCGGCCGCGTCGATGCGGATCGCCTCCACGCAGCAGCGCAGGCCATCATCGATCGTCATCCGAACCTGCGCACCGCTTTTGTCGTCGACGGAACGGGTACGCCGGTCCAGGTCGTTCTGGGCGGAGTCGACGTCCCGTGGCGCGAACTCGATCTCACCACGATCGCCGACGGCGAAGAACGACGCGGCGAGTTGGATCGGGTTCTCGCCGAGGACCAGGCGACGCATTTCGACATGTCCAACCCGCCGTTGATCAAGTTCACGCTGATCAAGATTGCGGAGAGCGAATACCGCCTTGTTGTGGCAAACCACCACATCATCCTCGACGGTTGGTCGATGCCGCTGCTGCTCCAGACACTCCTCGGCCACTACGCCATGCGTGGGAACATTCCTGCTCAGACGCGGGCACTGAGTTACCGGAACTACCTCGCGTGGCTGGTTCAGCAGGATCGCAGTGTGTCCATGGACGCCTGGGCGAAGGCATTGGGTGGCGTTGAAGAGCCGACGCTGTTGGCTCCCAACGTCGTTGGTCAGGAATTCAGTGCGCTGTCGCAGAAGTTGCAGCTCTCGCTCAGTGAATCGGTGACCGCAACACTGACCGGCTTGGCATCGAGGACCGGCGTTACCGCCAACACGATCGTTCAGGCCGCTTGGGCAATTCTGCTGGGACGCATGACCGGTCGCCAGGACATCGTCTTCGGTGCTACGGTTTCCGGCCGTCCGCCACAACTCGACAGCGTCGAGAAGATGGTTGGCCTGTTCATCAACACGCTGCCCGTTCGTGTCCAACTGGAACTGGCCGAGTCTGTCGAGGCATTGCTCTCACGGGTTCAGATCGAGCAGGCCGGATTGCTCGATCACCATTACCTCGGACTGACCGACGTGCAGAGCGCCGCGGGCGTCGGCGGGTTGTTCGACACGCTGGTGATCTTCGAGTCCTACCCGGTCGACCGTGATGGTCTTGCAGCGCAAGCGGAGTTCTTGGACGGCATGGTGATCGACGATGTCGCCTCCGACGATTCCACGAACTACCCGCTCACGCTGCTGATCGGTCTCGACGACCAATTGCACTTGACGCTTCGCTACCTACCCGACTTCTTCGACGAGTCGTACGCGCAGGCACTACTGGGTCGCCTCGAGACTCTGCTGACCGAGATCGGTGAAACACCTTCTGCTGCAGTCGGTGACATCGAGATCATGACTGCGCCCGAGCGCACATTGGTGCTCGACACCTGGAACGACACTGCTCACGAGACTGTGGGTGGGTTGTTGTTGGATGGTTTTGATTCTGTGGTGGCGGTTTCTTCGGGTTCGCGGGCGGTG